>JBAUEM010000031.1:0-25287 GCA_049678605.1 Dehalococcoidia bacterium | reverse complement strand
GCCAAATTGCTTTAAAAAATTAAGGAGGAAATGATGGCTGAATACAAAGGTATATTAGTTTGTGGCGAGCTAGCAGATGGGAAGTTAGCCTCCATTACAACTGAGTTGTTAGGTTGTGGTAGGAAGCTTGCTAATAGCCTGCAGGAAGACTTATCCTGCCTGCTGGTCAGCGATGCGATTGGCGAAGCTCCTAAAGAAGCAATTGCCTTCGGAGCAGACAAGGTTTACGCGGTAGAACACCCCGCCCTCAAAGAATATCAAGCAGATTTCTATATGCAAGCCATTGAAAAATTGGTCAAGGAAATTTCGCCCCGGACAATACTTATGGGGCAAACATTTATGGGTAGAGACCTGGCTCCCCGCCTTGCGTTCAGACTAGGCACCAGCCTGGCAACAGACTGTCTCGACTTAAGCATAAACCCTGAGACGAAGTTGCTAATACAAACGCGGCCTGTTTATGGTGGCAATGCTCAAGCCATATTCACCAGCGAGCTTGTGCCTCAGATGGCTACTGTTAGATCCAAGGCAATGTCGCCGTTGGAGCGCGATGACTCAAGGAAAGGAGAAGTCGTGCCCACCAAGATTGACATAGATACGCCGAAAGTAATGACCAAGATATTGGAAACTGTTAAGGAAGAGGCGGTCGGCATTAAACTTGAGGATGCTCCTGTGATTGTCTGTGGAGGCAGGGGGATGGGTGGTCCTGAGCCATTCAAGACTACATTGAAAGCGCTAGCTGATTTGCTGCATGGTGCGGTAGGTTCCTCACGTCCTCCTGTTGATAATGGATGGGTGGCAGATTCGCTGCATATCGGCCTCACTGGAAAAATTGTTGCTCCTGATATCTATATTGCTATAGCTGTTTCCGGTTCTAGCCAGCACATAGCTGGATGTTCAGGTTCCAAACATCTCATAGCTATCAACAAAGACCCTGAGGCGAATATATTCAGAGAGGCGGAATTTGGAGTGGTGGGCAAATATGAAGAAGTAGTGCCAGCCTTCACTAACAAGCTAAAGGATTTATTGGCTGGCTAAATAGCATAAAGGCTTCCAGGCACTGTTAGCTATCCTACTTCTTCGTGTCAGCGATGACTTTCTGACTGACATGAGCTGGCACCTCTTCATAATGGTCGAACTCCATCACAAAGTCACCGCGCCCTTGTGTCATTGACCTTAAATCTATGGCATATCGAAGCAACTCGGCATAAGACGCCTGGGCATCAATGACATTGATGCCATCACCAGGATTCATGCCAAGCACCCGTCCCCTCTTAGTGTTAAGATCGCTAGCAATATCCCCGGTATACATCTCAGGCACGGTTATAGTAAGATTCATTATAGGCTCAAGCAATACCGGCTGTCCCTGAGATAATCCCTTTTTTAAGGCCTGTGCTCCCGAAATCTTAAAAGCAATGTCCGAAGAATCTACCGCATGGAAGCTGCCATCGTAAAGGGTTACCTTCACGTCCACTACGGGATAACCAGCTAAATCCCCTTCTTGTTTCGCCTCATTGACTCCTTTTTCCACAGAGGGAATATAGTTCTGGGGTATTGCCCCCCCAACGATTTTCTTAGCAAATTCAAATCCCCCACCCCGAGACAAAGGTTCCAACTCCAGACGGACATGTCCATATTGACCATGTCCTCCAGTCTGCTTTTTATGTTTATACTCTGCCTTGGTTGACGTAGTAATAGTTTCTTTGTAAGGAATCTTTGGCAGATCTAATTTCACATCTACTCCAAATTTGCGACGTATTTTCTCCCTGGCTATCTCCAGATGGCTATCACCAACTCCGGAAATAATAAACTCGTTAGTATCAACTTCTCGACGTGTTTGGAGAGAAGGGTCCTCTTCACAAATCCTGGGCAAAACGGTGCTCATCTTATCTAAATCGGTTTTCGTCCGAGGCTGGATTGCCATGCTGAAATTCGCTTTGGGGAACTCGATACCGGGGAATATCACAGGATGTTCGCGAGCACAGAAAGTATCCCCGGTGGTGGTTAAACTTAACTTCGCCACTGCCCCAATATCTCCGGCAGCGACCTGCGGCACTGGCTGTTGATTTTTGCCCAGCAAGGTAAAGAGCTGGCCAATCCGTTCCACGCTATTCTTGTTAGCATTCCAAACCTGGGAATTACTGGAAATAACGCCTGAGTAAACCCGAAAGTAGCTGAGCTTGCCGACATAGGGGTCAGCGCTGGTTTTAAAAACAAGGCTGGACAGAGGAGACTCCGAATTAGGTCTGACCTCCTCTTGATTACCGGTGGAAACATTCTTAGCGACAAAGGCATCCTTTTCTTCCGGCGAAGGCAGGTAGTAGCAAATACCATTGAGAACTTGCTGGGTGCCGATGCCCTGCAAAGCAGAGCCAACAAAAACAGGCACCAGCTTGCCGGCAATGGTAGACTTTTTTATCGCAGCAAAAATTTCCTCGTTGTTTATGGGCTCGCCCTCCAGATACTTGTTAATGAGCTCGTCATCAATTTCCACGGCGGTCTCTACCAATTTCTCACGGCTAGCTTCTGCTTGTTTCTGAAGTGCCGGGGGTATTTCGGCTTCCTGCGAGGCAGCGCCAATATAAGCTTTCATAGTCACCAAATCTACAATGCCTTGAAAATCACTTTGTGAACCTATGGGTAATTGAAGGGGCAAACATCTTGGTGACAACTTAGCCTGAATTCCTTTCAAAGTAGAGAAGAAATCGGCATTATCACGATCCATCTTATTAACAAGTATTAACCGCGGCAAATTTGCTTTTTCAGCATCGCCCCACATCTGTTCTGTGCCTACCTCCACACCCGAAGCGGCGCATATTACAACTATTACTCCCTCGGTTACCCTCAATCCCGATCTTACCTCACCAGTAAAATCAGCATATCCCGGGGTATCAATGAGATTCAGCTTCACCCCCTGCCACTCAAATGGAAGCAGGGACAGGTTGATGCCCATATGACGTTCCACTTCGAGCGGGTCATAATCTGAGGTAGCAGTGCCATCTTCAACGTTCCCTAAACGCTGAATAGCACCTGCTGTAAAAAGCATGGACTCGGTAAGCGAAGTTTTACCTGCCCCTTGGTGAGACAGCAAGACAACGTTTCGGATTTGCACGACTCTACATTATAATATTGCCCCTGAAGATAAGCAACCACTGTTGCATTATGAAGTGTGATGCTGTAATGTGACAGTCACGCTGAGATGAAACTGAGTTACGAACAGGTGAGGCATATCGCTTGGCTTGCTCGCTTGGGCTTAAGCGAGGAGGAGGTGGAGAAATTTAGCCTCCAGCTATCTAATATTCTGGAGAACTTCGAAATACTCAAGCAAGTAGATACAGCCAACGTGCCACCAGCGACTCATGCCATCCCACTACAGAATGTCTTCAGGAAAGACGATGTAGCTGACTCATATTCTCAAGCTGAGATTTTATCAAACGCACCAAAACAAGCAGAAAAATGTTTTAAAGTTCAAGCAATACTAGAGTGAGCTCATCAGGCAAATGATTAACATAGTTATCGCCATCATAATTGGCTATCTCCTTGGCTCTATCCCCTCAGCATATCTTGCCGGTCGTCTGAGAAAAGGGGTAGACATCCGCGAGGTCGGAAGTAAAAACATGGGTGCTATGAATGTCTACTACCAGGTCGGGCTGACGGAGGCCGTGCTAGTAACCTTGGCTGACCTGGGCAAAGGCATAGGAGCAATTCTTTTGGTGCGGTGGTTGTCAGGCATCCCTCTGATTTCAGGATTTGATCTTCTTACCGGGCTTACCAGCGCAGCTGCCATAATCGGGCATATCTTTCCCGTCTTCCTCAAATTCCGTGGCGGCAAAGGAGGAGCTACCACCATCGGGATTCTCCTCTTCCTTATGCCCAGAGCAATTCCGTTTCTCGTCATTGTTTTTGCCATAGCTTTACTTATTACTCGTAATCCCACCTTTAGTTATAGCCTACTCCTCATTGTTTTCCCATTTGTTGCCTGGCGTATCTACTTCGATACCCACGGCGAGGATTTAATATTCTTTTCCATAGGCGTGGGGATATTCATGGGCATACGCTACATCCCCAGGCTTGAAGAGATGCGCGGCAAAACTGGCGGCGACTGGCGCAAAGTTATCAAGCGTCGCAGCCTCAAGGACAGGTTCTAAGTATGCCGGCGAATGAACTACACCAGCTAACTATTCATGAAGCACACGAGCTTCTTAAACAAAGGAAAATTTCCTCGACGGAACTGACAAAATCTGTACTGAAGCGTATCGCTGAGATAGAAGGGAAAGTTCACGCCTGTGTCACTATTGTTGAGGATATCGCTCTGAAAGAGGCAGGGAAAGTCGATAATTACATCAAAACTGCCCGTGAAATTACCCCTTTAACCGGCATCCCTACCTTAATCAAAGATGTCATATGCACCAGGGGGATAAGAACTACCTGTAGTTCAAAGATGCTGGAAAACTTCGTCCCTCCCTATGATGCTACGGTAATAGAGAAGTTGAAGGCACAAAAGGCGGTAATAGTGGGGAAAACGAATATGGATGAATTTGCCATGGGCTCTTCTACGGAGCACTCCGCCTTTTTCCCCACCCACAATCCCTGGGATTTAAGTCGTGTCCCCGGAGGTAGCAGCGGTGGCTCAGCAGTTGCTGTGTCCACAGGTGAAGCTATCTATGCTCTGGGCTCTGACACTGGGGGCAGCATCCGTCAACCAGCCGCACTTTGCAGCGTGGTGGGACTTAAACCAACCTACGGTCGGGTCAGCCGCTTCGGCTTGGTTGCTTTCGCCAGTTCTCTCGACCAAATTGGGCCAATGACCAGGGATGTCACTGACTGCGCCTTAGTGATGAATGTCATTGCCGGGTATGACTCCAGAGACTCAACCTCAGTGCCTTATCCTGTCCCGGACTACACCCAGCAACTAAATCCAGACATCAAAGGACTAAAGATTGGCATTCCCAGGGAATATCTTGTCGAGGGCGTGCAGGACCAGGTATGGGTGGCTTTGCAAGCAGCTATAAATAAACTCCAGGAACTCGGTGCGGAAATAGATTGGGAAGTCTCTCTACCTCATACTAAATACGCTCTGGCCGCTTACTATGTACTTGCTCCGTCCGAAGCTTCAGCGAATCTGGCTCGCTACGATGGAGTAAGATACGGCTTTTCCGAGCGAGATGCCGGTAATGTAATCGAGACAACGGAGAGGACGCGACAATTTGGCTTCGGACCTGAGGTTAAAAGGCGTATAATGCTGGGCACTTATGCTTTATCCGCAGGTTATTACGACGCTTACTATCTTAAAGCACAGAAGGTGCGCATACTGATAAAACAGGAATTTGACCAAGCCTTTGAAAAATATGATGCCCTGGTCACCCCAACTTCGCCAATAGTGCCTTTTAAGCTGGGTGAAAAGTTGGAAGACCCGATGCAGATGTATCTAAGCGATGTATGCACCTTACCCATAAACATAGCTGGGATCCCGGCCATCTCCATACCTGCTGGCTTTGCTGACAACCTACCTATAGGTATGCAAATCATGGGCAAGCCTTTCAGCGAGGAAATACTGCTGCGCATCGCCTTCGCCTATGAGCAAGCAACCGATTGGCATAAGAGAAAACCAAAAGTATGATAAGCAAACATATGCCTAAACTATGTGAAGGAGTTCGGGAAGAGCCCCGTGGTAACCTCTGACCCCCATTTCGGAGGATTAGAGGATGTGATTTATTTGGAGGCATGAGGTAAGTGGTCAGACAACAGTGAACAAATTGGCTTTTTGTTATTCCATAATAAGATGGAATGTGCAAGCTGAACTTTCTGGCTATTGTGTAACCATGTGCTCTGTTAAGTGAACCACATCTATGTGGACTGTTTCTCTATCTCAAACCTTCCGCGCCCTTATTTTCATTGTAAGGCTAGGATTTAGCACAAGTTCATGATTAGCCTGCATCCGATTTAAGAGCCGTTAGCGCGACATACACCACCGGTGGTTTTCTTGATTGATCTCGTTTGACCGTAAATGTTTCTGGATATTTTTTAATGAGAGACTGTAATTGCTGATGACCGTAAGTACGGGGATCAAATGCTGGATCCAATTGGCGAAGAACGGAGCCCAATGCCGCCAAATGAATCCATTCCTCTTCTTTCGCAGCTAGATTGAACCCTTCGAGAAGAAGGTTTAAAGGGTCAGATACATCAGATTTCTCTTCCTTTGCTTCTTTCCTTCTTATTTCCTCGGGTCCAATTAGATTTTCACAGTAGATGAACTGGTTGCAGGCGTTGATGAAAGCTTCTGGAGTCTTTTTCTCTCCCACTCCAATAACAAAAAGGCCTTCCTCTCTTATTCTTGTTGCCAGTCGTGTGTAGTCGCTGTCGCTGGCAACAATACAGAAGCCGCCTACATTGTTACTGTGGAGCAGATCCATCGCGTCAATTATCATCGCACTATCTGTGGAATTCTTGCCAACCGTATACCTAAACTGCTGCATGGGCTGAATTGCATGTTTGTGAAGCGAAGTCTTCCAGCTATTCATGTTTGTAGTGGTCCAGTCTCCGTATATCCGCTTGACCGTTATCAGCCCGACTTTACTAACCTCTGCCAAGATTTGAGGAAGAAGAGACGCCTGAGCATTGTCACCATCAATCAGTACTGCAAACCTCAGTTGTTCAGATTGTTCGTCCATTGTGCACCTTTTTGGTTATCGATTGACGCCAAACCATACAGAGATAGAGTCCATGTCGTTTCTCAAGTTAATTAACCACGTATTTATAGAATTTTACTCCGTATATACCTCAAATAACAAGAGGCAACAAAATGATGATTTGGGTAGCGCGTGAATTAGGATAGCAATTCGGCATTTCAGCCATTTTAACGATAAGCCCTGGTCTATTACTTTATGCTTCGCCTGGAAGAAGACCTGTCCTTCGATCGTTGTGCCTGGGTGAGTAACCTTTTCCTCAGCCTGATATTCCCAGGAGTTACCTCAACTAGTTCATCATCATTTATAAAATCAATTGCTTGCTCCAGGCTCAACTGCACGGGAGGAGCCAGTTTTATGGCAATATCGGATGTAGACGAACGTACATTGGTCTTCTTCTTTTCTTTGCACGCGTTGATGGCTATGTCCTTCAGCTGTGAATTCAGCCCTATTACCATACCCTCATAGACTAGCGTGCCTGGTTCAATAAAGGTGCAGCCTCGCCCCTGGGCATTATTTAAACCATAGGTAACAGCTATACCCTGTTCCGATGCTACCAGTGCTCCATTACGAGTCGAAATTATATCTCCATGATAAGGTTCATACCCAAGAAAAGTGGTATTCATGATGCTTTCACCATGCGTGGCGGTAGAGAAAACAGCGCGGAAGCCAATGAGTCCTTTTGTAGGCACATGGAATACCAAACGCACATCATCATGGCCATCATTGCGCATATCCGTAAGCTGAGCTTGCCGCTTGCTCAGCATCTCGGTTAAAACTCCGATATGTTCATCTTTGGTATCAATGGTAAGAACCTCCACAGGTTCTACAAGATTACCGTCAATTACTTTGGTGATAGCTTCTGGCTTGGAGACCTCAAATTCATAGCCCTCCCGGCGCATGGTCTCAATCAGTATAGCCAGATGCAGTTCTCCCCTCCCTTTTACCAGAAAGGTGTCTGGACTATCTGTATCCTGTACTCGGAGACTGAGATTAGTTTCCAGCTCCCTGTAGAGTCGTGCCCGCAACTGGCGTGTGGTGCAGAAGCTCCCCTCGCGGCCGGCAAAAGGCGATGTATTTACTCCAAAGGTCATCTCTACCGTCGGTTCGCCAATCTCTATGCGTGGGAGAGCTTCAGGCTGCTCCGGGCTGGCAATGGTATCTCCAATGTTGACTTTGTCGATACCGGTCACAGCTACTATGTCACCCGCCTCGACTTCCTCCACCTTTAAGTGTTTGAGACCGAGATAGGTAAACACTTCACTAATCTCATAATGAATTACACTTCCATCAGCACCCACACTGACTACCGGTTGGTGTGGAGCAACCTTTCCTCTCCAGATTCTACCAATAGCTATCTTACCTTTGTGGCTGTCATAGTCTAGATTAGAAACCAGCATTTGAAATGGCCCGCTTTCAATTTTCGGTGGTGGTACTTTTTCCAATATGCATTCGAAGAGGGGAGCAATATCCTTGCCTTTCATGCCCAATTCAGCTACGGTAGTGCCTTCCCGTGCACTGGCATACAGCACCGGGAAGTCAAGCTGGTCAGCACTGATAGCTAATTCCAAGAACAGGTCCTCGGTAAGTTTTAGTACCTCTGCTATCCGCGAATTTCGCCTGTCTACTTTGTTGATAACCACAATGGGTTTTAGACCCATTTCCATTGCCAGGCGAAGCACAAACTTAGTCTGGGGCATGGGACCTTCTATAGAGTCCACCAGGAGCAGACACCCATCAGCCATACTTACGACACGCTCTACCTCCCCGCTGAAATCAGCGTGTCCCGGTGTATCAATAATATTGATTTTGACACCCTGGTAAACTACGGCCGTATTCTTAGCCATGATGGTAATCCCCTTTTCTCGCTCAAGCGCATTCTGGTCCATTATTAATTCGCCAACCATCTGGTTATTTCGGAAAACCTTGCTTTGTTTGAGCATGGCATCTACCAGGGTAGTCTTACCATGGTCAACATGGGCAATAATAACTATGTTTCTTATGTCGCTGCGATAATTCATATATGTTTGCGAAATCCTACATCTTAATTACCACAATAGGCATTATTATGTCCAGGAAGTTCAAATGCCAATTCCTACTCCTCACGAGGAAGGTATGTTTAAGTGGCATATTTTGCTTCGCTGTTGATAGCTAAGGCAATGTGGCAAGTGAGACTTTATTGCTCCTAGTCTCCATCAAGCAAGACAGCGGTTCGCCTCGTTTAGGTAACAGTTACCTTTTTGTTAACCAACCCGCTCATTCCGTATTGCACGCTGTCGTAATTGCTGTGAAGAGCGAATGTACCTATTGTCTGGTACAGACACTGTGTAATCAAAGTTTTGCAGCCTCCGGTGCTCCAGCGGCGTGTTGAGAAGATGTTCAAGAGAGCGCACCATGGGCGTATCTTCACTTGTCACGAATGTGAATGCGGTGCCTGTTTTGCCAATTCGTCCAGTGCGGCCGATGCGATTAATGTAGGCATCTGTAGTGTCGGGCATGTCGTAGTTAACAACGTGCGAAATATCCAGAACATCGATGCCGCGGGCGGCAATGTCAGTCGCCACCAGAACCTTAAATGAGCCAGCACGGAAGCCATCAAGCGCGGTTTGACGCTGGCACTGAGACATGTTACCCTGCAATGAGGTCACCCGATAGCCCGCTTTTGCCAGTTGCTGCGTAACACGTTCGACACGGTGTTTGGTGCGCGCAAAGACAAGTACTGACCCCGTTTCAGTATGGCGTAAGAGTTCCATCAGCAGTGCAGTTTTACGATGTTGCTTAACCGGGTACAATGCGTGTGACACTGTGGTTGCCGGTAATATGTGACCAATTTGTACCGTGACCGGGTCATGCAGGATTTCTTGCACCAGACGCCGGATATCATCAGGCATGGTAGCTGAGAAAAGGAGCGTCTGCCGCGGCTTTAGCAGACATCTCAAAATACTCCGGATGTCGGGCAGAAAACCCATATCAAACATCCGGTCCGCCTCGTCGATTACAAGGACTTCCAGATGTGATAAATCGATCGTACCCTTCCAAAGATGGTCGAGCAATCGCCCAGGGCAGGCTGTGATGATTTCGATTCCATTACGCAGTCTCCAGGTTTGCTGTTCCATACTCACACCACCGTAAATGGCAATACCCCGCAACCCGGTTTGTTTCCCCAATTTGTTTATAGTTTCATATGTTTGCTCAGCCAGCTCACGTGTGGGCGAGATTATGAGAGCACCCACACGACCTCTTGGGCTTTGCAACAAACGCTGCATAATTGGCAGTACAAAAGCTGCAGTCTTGCCAGTTCCGGTCTGGGCCAGACCAATGAGATCGCGGCCCTGCATAATTGGCGGGATAGATTTAACTTGGATTGGTGTGGGTGTAATGTAACCGAGTGCCTGTACACCAGCCATGACTCTCGGATGAAGATTAAAGGTTTCGAAATTCATTATGACTCCTTATGTCGGATAGCCTAATACCTTTTCTGCCTTCCGCCACTGGGTCTACCGCCTCTGTCACTACCGTAACCACCACCGTAGCCACCACCCCTCCTATCACCATAGGACCCACCGCCTCTGTTGTCAGAACGAGGACGCGCCTCATTAACCACAATAGTTCGCTCTCTTAGCACTTTCCCGTTAAGGCCTGTGATGGCAGCTTCAGCCTCAGACTTTGAGGCCATTTCAACAAAGCCAAATCCCTTAGGCTGCCCGCTGAACTTGTCAGTCAGGATGCTTACAGATGTCACTTCTCCGTAAGCCACGAATTCCTTCTGTAATTCCTCTTCGGTCACATCATAGGATAAGTTGCCTGCATATATTTTCATAATCAGATTCCCCCTTTTTAAATTACTTAAATCTTAATTGCCTGTTTGTTGCATCGCGACTTGCAATGACATATCACACCAACACATTCTAAAAACATGCATAACCTAGGGTATCACTGACCTATGTGTGTTATTGAAGCTAGGCTAGCGTTATATGCCCAGTCCGACCTTATTGTAGCGATCACTACAATACACCAATCTCTTTTCGTCAACCTTGAAGGAGACTTCGTTTTGCCGGCTACACTTAGCATATATACCCGGAAGGTTTAATAGCGTGATGTATAGTTGTCGCCACCGCTTCCACTACGCTGTGTTTTTCTTGCTCGGCGGCATTGGGGACAACGCTTAGGTTCATTCCGCAGGTCACGAGACGAATAGAACTCTTGTTCTCCAGCCGTGAAGGTGAACTCTTGCCCACAATCGGAGCATTGAAGTGACTTATTTTGAAAACTCATTGGATAACCTCCTCTCTTTTAAGTTTTAGTTAGAGTCCGGCTACCCAATACTTAAATAAACCTGCTGACATTCCAGAAAGCTTGTAATAACCTGAACTGAACTATTGATATTATACACTAAGGAGAACTCCTTTGCAAAATGAGTGCAGACCCTCCTATATGCCAGGTTGCCTTTTATAGTGTGATACTCTCTCCCCTCATAGTAACCAAATAACGAATTGTTAAGTCAGGACATAGTGCTAAAAGGACTCTTAATTTGGTTTTGGGTTTTGCACTTTTACAAGCCTGCTTCTTTTCTTAGAATTTCGGCCTTATCCGTTCTCTCCCAGGGAAGGTCAAGCTCTTCCCTGCCAAAATGCCCATAGGTAGCAGTTTGGCGGTAAATGGGGCGGCGCAGGTCCAAAGTCTTTATGATAGCCTCAGGGCGGAAGTCGAAATGCTTGTTGACGAGACTTGATATGATTTCATCAGGGACTTTTCCCGTGCTGAATGTCTCGATGGATAATGACAGGGGATGAGCTTTCCCGATAGCATAGGCAACCTGAAGCTCGAGGTAATCAGCAAGTCCGGCAGCTACTATATTCTTGGCGACATATCTGGCCATATAAGCGGCGGAGCGGTCTACTTTAGTAGGGTCTTTGCCTGAAAAAGAGCCCCCACCATGTCCGCAGGCACTGCCATAAGTATCAGCGATGATTTTGCGCCCGGTAAAACCAGTGTCGCTCACCGGCCCGCCAATGACAAACTGACCGGCGCTGTTAATGTAGTATCTAGTCTCGTTATCCAGCAAATTGGCGGGAATAACCTTCTTAATTACCTGCTGTATAAGGTCGTGCTCGATGATTTTACGTTCCACCCCCTGGTTGTGATGAGCACCAAGAACAACACAGACCACCCTCTTGGGTATGCCATGACTATACTCTATGGTTACCTGAGACTTACCATCGGGCCTGAGATAAGGCACGGCTCCATCTTTTCTTACCTGAGCCAAGCTCTGGCATAGCTTGTGCGCCAGTGCAATAGGCAAAGGCATGAGCTCAGGAGTTTCTCTACAGGCAAAGCCAACCATCATTCCCTGGTCACCAGCACCAGTTCTATCTAAAACTTTGTCAGTTGCCTCTCCTATTCTTGTTTCTAAAGATTGACCAACCCCGGCGGCAATGTCGCTTGACTGCTCCTTCACTGAGACGAGGACTCCACAGGTCCGGTAATCAAAGCCATATTCAGGTTTGGTATAGCCTGCCTCTTTGATTACCTGGCGTACCAGGTTGGGAATTTCCACATAGCAATCGCAGGTAATCTCACCCAGAACCATCACCATGCCCATGGCCACAGAGACTTCGCAGGCTACCCGGGCGAAGGGGTCCTGTGCCAGCATGGCATCAAGGACAGCGTCTGAAATCTGGTCGCATAGCTTATCAGGATGCCCCTCGGTGACGCACTCCGCAGTGGCTAGATAGGAATCCGACTGATTAAAGCTATTCGGCAGTTTTACTCCTTTTCGGGAAATTCTAATCTCTAAACTCTAAACAAATCCTTTCAAAATGCAAAATGCAAAAATAAAAGTGCAAAATGACAGAGCAAAAGTTAAGAAGTTTTGCGTTTTGAGTTGTCATTTTGATTTTTGACCTTTGATTTTTAAATTTCTGTATTGTTTAGGATTTAGGATTTGTCATATTTTGAATTTTTACTTTTGCTCTTTCTATGTTCCTGACTCCCAGCTTGCCAGGTAGTTCTTTTGCTCCTCGGTCAAGGAATCAATGGTGATATTCATGGAGGCGAGCTTCAGTTTACCTACCTCCTGGTCAATTTCCTCAGGCACAGGATAGACCGCGGGCTCAAGCTTTCCTTTCATCTTGGTAAGATACTCCAGACATAGAGCCTGGTTGGCAAAGCTCATGTCCATAACGCTGGCCGGGTGTCCCTCGGCGGCAGCTAGATTGATTAGCCTCCCCTCGCCCAACAGATAGATGCGCCGTCCATCGCCTAAAGTGTATTCATCAACGAAAGAACGTATTCGTTTCTTCGATTTGGCCAGGCTTTCCAAAGCCGGGATGTTTATTTCTACATTGAAGTGGCCGCTATTAGCCAGAATAGCTCCGTCTTTCATCTCTAAAATGTGTGCCTTATCAATGACGTTGGTATCGCCCGTGGTGGTGATGAAGACCTCTCCTATCTCGCAAGCCTTAATCAAAGGCATGACTTGATAGCTATCCATGGCAGCCTCCAGAGCAGGGATAGGCTGGACCTCGGTGACGATAACCTGCGCCCCGAGCCCTTGAGCCCGCATGGCCAGCCCTTTGCCGCACCAGCCATAGCCACAAACAACCACTTTCCTCCCCGCCCAGAGTATATTGGTGGCCCTGGTGATGCCATCAATTGTGCTTTGCCCCGTTCCATACCTGTTGTCAAAGAAATGTTTGGTTTGAGCATCGTTTACGGCAATAATAGGATAAATTAATTTACCCGCCCTCGCCATGTTTCTCAGCCTGATGACTCCCGTGGTCGTTTCTTCAGTGCCGCCAATGACGTCGGCAGCCAGTTCGGAGTAATCCTTATGGAGGGTGGAAACCAGGTCCGCGCCATCATCCATGGTGAACTGAGGCTTATGTTCCAGGGCGGTGATGATATGTCGGTAGTAAGTCTCGTTATCTTCTCCCCTTATGGCGTTGACGGGAATGCCATAGTCAACCAGGGCGGCAGTTACGTCGTCCTGGGTACTTAAAGGATTGGAGGCGCACAGGACTACTTCAGCACCACCTTCTTTTAGAGCCAGAGCTAAATTGGCCGTTTCCGTAGTGATGTGGAGGCAAGCAGAGACACGCACTCCCGCCAAGGGCTTTTCCCTGCCAAATCTTTCCTTTATTAGTTTGACGACTGGCATTTCCTTGCCAGCCCAGTCGATGCGAAGCTTGCCCTCTTGGGCCAGGGAGGGGTCTTTAATGTCATAGTTCTTCATCTTTCTAGCTCCGTAAAAATAGCATTAGCTGAACTGCTCAGCAACCCAATCGGGTATATCCAATGTGCCCATAAGGAGCGGTTTTTGATGGCAGTCGCTGCCGCCGGTCATGAGCATATTATGTTTCCTGGCAAACTCAATATAGTGTGCCGTGGTTTTCTCATCATGTCTGGAATGCCAGCACTCGACACCATTGATGTATTGTAGCATATATTTTTCTATGACCTTCGTTTGTTCCTCCAAATCACGTGTTATGCTTACCAAGGATGTGCCGTGGGGGTCATTGGGGTGGGCATGTACCAGTACACCCCCGGCGTTCCTGATCAACTTTGATGCTTCAGCCAGAGAGAGCGGGTACTTGGAGACATCGCACTTGACCAGATATTTATCGAAGGCCTCTTGCTTATCCTTTACAATCCCCTTTTCTATCAGGTAGTTCGCTATATGGGGTCGCCCGAACACGCCATCTACGCTATCCTCTATTTTCCTAAGGTCTTCCTCGGTAAATCTTTCAATACCCTCTTTATCGAACTCAACATTCAGGTTTTCTAAAATTTGACGCGCCCTTCTTTTCCTGTGTTCTTTTATCAACTGAAGCTTGCTCTTTAGTTCTTGATTGCCGATGTCATACCCGTATCCCAGGAAATCAAGGGAAACATCTTTATTGCCATCAGGATAATGGAAAGTCACGTTTAATTCCACCCCTGTGATGTAAGACATGCCATGCTTTCTCGCCAGGGCGATAGCTCTCTCCTGGCAGTCTATAGAATCGTGGTCAGTTATCGAGATTAAATCAATGTTTCTATTTTTGGCTTCTTGGAAAACCTCTTCAATAGGGAGATTGCCGTCCGAGCCGGTCCTGGTATGGATGTGCAAATCTATCTGCACTTCTATCTCTTTTCCATGCCGATGATATACCAATCTTGGGGCGGGTCATATTGGGTATCAACTGTCAGGTGGACAATATTGAGTCTGGGATACAATCGCTTCAAGTCATCCATGTCCACATTTTCAAACTTCTTTTTGTTGTTAAGGTAGGCCTGCTCGGTGAGGGCATTCGATTCGTAATCTTCTTGGGTACGTTTTAGTATCCGGGCAATGGACACCTCTTGAGGACAATGGGTCTCTAGGATGACGAATGTCTTATTGTGCTTGGTGGCTATCTCGGCAGCCCGTCTTCTCAACGATTGGGTGACGAAGGTAGCATCTAGTATTACGCTATCGCCTTTCTCCAGGGCCGTATCTGCCCGTCGCAACGTCTCATCGTAGACCATTGTTCGTTTGTTCATATCCGAGGCGACCCTCTCATCGAATATGTTCTCGCCTTTCAGCACCTCCAGTCTAATCAGGTCGGACCGCAGGATGGGGTAGCCTTTAATCCCGGAAATCTCCTCGCTCGTCTCAGTCTTCCAGGTGCCCGGCAAGCCGCAGGTGATAAGCAAAACACCAGCCCCCAGCTCGCTTTCTACGAATTTGGTAAACGGCTCCTTCAATTTACGCCTCCTGTACAGCTCGACATCGACGCATTAGATTATAACTTTTCAAATTCTCCTTGTCATTGCACCCCCAATTTGACCGTCTCCTCTAGCCAATGCTAAACTATTTTCGGGCAGCGTAGCTCAGGGGTAGAGCAGAGGACTCATAAGCCTTTGGTCGGTGGTTCAAATCCACCCGCTGCCACTTTCTGTATTTTTTAGTTCTTTTACATAGCCACTGTGTCAAAATACCCGAAATCGCCATTTCATTGACTGTTACTTAAGAAATGATGAAGCGTCCAAAAGAAGCTTTCATATAACTAGCCAGGGAAGAAAAATGCACTTAATATGGGGTATTTTAATAGTTGTCGCAGGTCTGTTCTTGTTAATCTGCAGCAGCAAGAAAAGCGACTTTATTGTTTACCGGCTTATAGTAGCGCGCTCTAAGATATTATGGGGCGAGAAGGTATATCGTTTCCACCAGTTTGTCGGAGCAATTGTCATCGTTGTTGGAGTATTGGTGGCTGTTGGATATATATAATTGAGATCTAGCAATTGACGTAAAGGTGAGTTCGTTGATGGGCAGCCTTGATAACCATATCCAGCCCAAACTACTACACTTTTATCCGTAGCCAGTTATTCCCTGGAGATGACCCCAATCGACTCTATTTCAACCAGGTATTCGGATTTGCCCAACTGTGCCCCCAAAACAGAACTGACCGGGGGATTATCTATCAAGAATGGAGCATATTTCTGATAATATGCCAATTCGGTACGCCGCATGGAAGGATAGTCCTTCAGATCCTTCAACATGATGAGGTTTTTAATCAGATTGTTCATTGAGCTGCCAGCTTCTTCCAGAGCATGGCGAATTTTGCCTAAAGCAATCTCCATTTGTTCCTCGAATACCATCGTCTCTACTCTGGCTGTCTCATCGTTGGCTCCCTGGCAGCCGGAGATGAAGATCAGGTTGCCGACCACAATTGACCGGGAGAATGTCCCAGCCTCAGCTGGGACATTCGGGCAGCTCAATTTCTTGCCCGCCCAGTATTCAGGATAGTGAATTACCTTCTGATCCATATGCTTCCTCCTTTTGAAAGGCTTGCCATATTATAACAACTGCAGCTAAGACTCATATCTGTATCCTCTTGACCTTTTCCTCAATTTGAGTGTTGTCTTCCTAGGAGCTGAATGCATTCAAAGAAGGAAGAGTTGTAATGAAAGGGAACATTAGTTTTATGACGGAGGCTAGCCCTCATAAGCCTTCGGTCGCTGGTTCAAATCCAGCCGCTGCCACTTCTTTTTATATGATTATTAACAATCTTCAATGTTAAGAGCGAACAACCGCATATTTTTGCCGCTTGGGCGAACGGTGTCTTTTTCGTACCTTAAGCCAATTTTGGTGGCTACTATCTCGGATTTTAGATTATCTGGATCAATAAGTGCTGTGATACGCTTCAAACCAAGCTGATTAAAAGCGTAATCCTTCAAGGAGTTAGCTACTTCAGTAGCAAATCCCTTACCCCAAGCTGATTTAGCTAGAACATATACAATCTCATATTGATTCCTACCCTCAATGTTTTTTTCAAGAATTCCACAGTGACCAATTATCTGGCCGGTTTCCTTTTCAATAACGGGCCACAGGTCAAAAGCAGGTTGTGGATTAAGTTGCGCATCTTCTCTTAAAATCTTTAGTACTTCTTCGTAATTACGGCGTCCGCCCATATAATAGGTAACCTCAGGATCAGCCCATAGCGCAGCTAACGGTTCCAAATCAGCCTCTTGTATCGACCTAATTATTGATCTGTCAGTTTCGATTTTCATTTTTAAATTCCCACCACAGTACTCAGTTAATAAAGATCCTTTTCCAAAAACCTATTGTTACGGGACAGTGTATCTTCAATCCAGCCGCTGCCACTTTTTGTATAAATCTAAATGTTAGGGTTTTATTGCACGCGTTGCTATACACGTTGGCATATACGCTGCTAAAAGTTCTTCAGTATACTTCTGAGCATCTTCATAAAAACCTGTAATAATAAACCCGGCATCTATTTGGCCACCAATTAACTCCTCTAGGGTATGACTGAATTCAAGAGGTCCATCTTCTTCAATTCTCTTTTTCTTCTCTTCTGGATTATCTATATCAGAGTAAGGAAGTTTAAATTTAACCTGTATAATACCTGTATTTTCTAAGAGGTCGTAGTCAAACAAGAATACCGCTGGATTATTGAATCCAGATAAAAGAACTCCACCATGACGTAGTACTCGATAAGCTTCAGTCCATACAGGACGCACATTTGGCACAAACGTGTTAGAAACCGGATGGATTACTAAGTCAAAACTCTCATTATCAAACATAGTAAGGTCTGCCATATCGCCTTCTACTGCTTTAAGGATTAAAGAATCTCTATCTGCAACATAGAGGTCTTTTTCCAATTGCTTAGGTGAGTTATCAAAAACCGTAACATTTGCACCTGCAGCTGCCAGAATTGGTCCCTGCTGCCCTCCACCCGAAGCCAGACAGAGCACATCTAGTCCCTCAATATTAGGGAACCAATCTTTAGGTACTGTCTTCTCTGGTGTTAGTACTATCTCCCATTCACCCTTTCGTGCCCTGTTAATTAAATCTCTACTAACCGGAATAGTCCATTTGTTGCCTTTTTGAACTAACCGATCCCAAGCAGAACGATTATACTCTCGAATATCCATTCTGACTCCTAACCTATTGTTATTTATATTGATTACATACAGTATATAATATTTGCACCCAAAACTTGTGTCACAAAGCTAAGTCACCTATTTTATTTGGCTATTAATATTAATGAGATAAACATCACTCCCTGTTCTCTAATGCCCGTTTTTATATCGTGAAAAAATTCAAACATTCTAAATAGATTTACAAAACCGTCAGTATTTGCTATAAACTAGTTGCGATCATAATGCTGGTTGCCTGAACTTGAATATTGAGGAGCAAGAAGACGATGACGAAAAGAGTAGCTACTATAATTGCAGTTAGCATAATAGTTATCATATGTATCTCTGTATTAGTATCACGATCTTTTTCCTGCAATGGCGGGCCTTCAGAAATCAAGAATCCTGATACCTTTATCATAGGGGAAACTGCCGATATTGCCAGTTTAGATCCCGCCTATGGCTATGATGTTGCAAGTGCTGGGCAAATACAAAACATTTATGAAACACTAATTAGATTTGATGGCAATAGTACAAGCGAGTTCATTCCGTCACTAGCGACAGACTGGACGATTTCTGAAGATGGAAAGACCTATGGATTTAAGATTCGTGATGGAGTAAGTTTTCATAATGGAAATCCGTTAACCCCGGAAGATGTGGAATACTCATTTGAAAGGGGGATGGTTCAAGATTACGTCCTTGGACCACAATGGATGTTTTTTGAACCCCTTTTTGGTTTGGGGAATTACAGCTCTCGAACCGACAATGGTCTGATTCCGCTTGAAGAGATCAAGAATAAAGTAGAAGTCGATGGCCAATGGGTACAATTCAATCTGGCTACCGCATACGAACCGTTCTTACAGATTCTTGCCTCTTCTTGGGGTTCTATAGTTGATATGGATTGGTGTATACAAAATGGTGATTGGAATGGAACTGAGGAATCATATGAAGCATTGAATAACCCTGTTCCTGGCGGCTCTCCAATCCATTCGATATCTAGTGGTACTGGTCCGTTCATGTTAGAGCTTTGGGAACCAGGAATTCAAATAAGGTTAGTGAGAAATGATAACTATTGGGGTGCACCAGCCAGTTTTGAAAGAGTTATCACCCAAATAATTGACGAATGGGGCACCAGAAGATTGATGCTAGAATTAGGTGACGTTGATTGTGCTACTGTTCCAAGTGAAGTAATCCAGGAAGTAAAAGAAACGCCAGGGATCCTAGTTTATGAAAATGTACCTACGTTACTCAATCAAGCGTTTTTCTTCCAATTTGATATTGATCCTTACAGCACATTGATCGGCAGTGGCCAGTTAGATGGCAGTGGTATCCCCACGAATTTTTTCAACGATATTGATGTACGCAAGGGTTTTGCTTATGCTTTCGATTGGGATACTTATATTGATGATGCAATGGCAGGTTATGGGAAGCAAATATCTTCACCAATAGTCAAAGGCATACCTTACTATGAACCCGACTGGCCAAGTTATGAACTGGATCTGGTGAAAGCAGAGGAGCACTTGGAAGCGGCTTGGGATGGAGTACTATGGGAAAATGGTTTTGAAATGACACTTGTATATGCATCAGGAGACATGACGGGAAAGGTTGCTTGTGAAATATTACAATATAATCTATATGAGCTCAATCCACTATTTAAAATAAATATTCAGTTAATGGCGTGGCCAACCATACTCAGTGAGATGGTGTTAGGATATTTACCCATGTATCTAAGCGGTTGGACTGCTGACTATCCTGATCCCCACAATTTCGTCTTTCCTTATATGCATAGTAAAGGTACATTCGCACATGCGCAACGATATAGTAATGAAGTAGTAGATGATCTTATTGAAAAAGCAATCTCCTCAAGTAACCATTCAGAAAGGCAAATACTTTATGATCAGATAGCAGAATTATATTATGACGAGGTCCCTAGTATCATGATATCTCAAGTATTGGGTGTCTATTTCTTTCGAGACTGGATACAGGGTTTTGTTTACAACCCAATAAGACCAGCATATGAAATGTATGCATATTACTTAAGTAAAGGATACTAGTAGTTTAGTAATAGCGCACAGAAAATTAGAAAACAACGTGATACTTTCCGAATGCACGATAGTTTAGCTCAACACTTCTTCCTTTATAAAATCCACTCGCTGCCACTTTTTGTTTCACTGGCGAGTTCCCCTCAACAGAGTGTGAGTATGCAGTTCATTGTGTTATTATTTAGAATAGCATTGTTCTGGAGGGCAAATGAAGTTAGCTAGAATCATTGCACCATTTAGTCTTAGCGCAGTGCTTTTTATCTTGGCATATCTGTCCAGCAAAGATAGTGGCAGTGGTTACTTCCCAATACTGCTAATGGGAATCGGGATAGCACTCGCAATTGTTGGCATTGCAGCTATTTTCTCAAGTAAATGAACCCTTTTCGAGATTGACCCTCTATCCCCTGTGGTTCAAATCCAGCCGCTGCCACCAATAAACATAAATCCTTTCTAACCGACCCGCTACCTAAAATTGACGGAATGAGTTATGTTGCTTATAGGTTATAGTCAGTTGTATCGGCTATTGTGCCGTAGACGCTTGCATCTATCCAATAACAATATAAGGTGTATCCGGGTACTCTAAGCCTTCTCTTGGGGGTTTTGGAACTATTTAAACCTACTACTTCAACAAGGCAATTTATGGTATCCCTTTTCAAAACAAATTCCATAGCCGGTATTAAATCTGTATCAAAGGATACTAGTACCCCTACATCATGTAAACAATCAACGGCGAAGGAAACAAGATCAATTGCTAGTGTCACATCTATCCCCTTTTCTTGTGCTTTTAGGTTGGGCCATTCCTTGGGGTATCTGAGTTGCCGTGTGATTATGTTTGCACCACTCCTGCCCCATGCAGCACATTGTTTCATATGGGCGGCATGTGTCCTAGCATCCTTTGTAGCATCAGGTCGCCCTGAGTACACCCGTACCTCATTCAATACACGGGTTATACTAGGAGGTGGTTGAGAGCAAATGAAGTTGGCCAACTTCATCGGGTCGACTTGCCCACACATATGATTGTCAGTATCTGAGAAGAAGGCACGTCTAATAGCATTGTAAAGGCTTTGGGCATCAATAAACAAAGTTACCTTTTCAGTAGTCATTAAATAGCCTAAAAACAAACCTCGCCAATTCCCTGCGACTGCACGGAATGGCGAGGAAGATTACAACTATACTAACACTAGGTATTGCCTTTGTCAACCCCTATTTCAGTCTCAATTCGCACCTGATCTCATCCGCCCTATATTTTCTCAAACCACGCACGGGCGAGCCCATTAGTTATTATCTCTTATATTATTTCTCACTTCAAAATGATACACTACCGGAAATTCAGTCCGCTTGACAACCTGGGGAATTGAAAAGCATGCTGGTAAAACAATAATTGGAGGTGTTGAAGATGACCAACAGTATACCGATTGTGATTATTGTTATTGGTGTTGTATTAGTAGTTATAGCGTTATTAGTTTGGAGGATGCAAAAAGAGGGGAAGCTGGAAGGAATAAGCAATAAACGGAAGAAAGCATTCTTCGCACAATGGATAATAGGGATTGTTTTGGCGTTAATAGCTGCTATTTTTATGTTTGATGGCGATATCCTGGGAGAGAAGACCGTAGGTATTTCCACAGTCATGGGGATCGTTGGAATGTGCCTGATAGCAACTTCCAATATTAACCTGCTATCTCTCAAGCGTAAATGAAGCAGATTAGCGAACCAAGCAGGAATCACCCCACAGAACAGCGTCTAAACAACTATTTAATAGACCGTTGCTTATTTTAGCTTCAAAACAGAGTAGCTGTGTTGGGACGCTATACTAGGTCGGTGAAGTTTGAGGATATCTTGAGGCTTTATAAAGCACCGCTGTCATAGGCAAGAGAGGTCTGGCATCTATCCGCTAGTAAATTGAGAGAACTAACGTTTGCCGATGTTAAAAGAATGTTATTTGTTTTTTAGGTTTCTAATCCCATCAATTATTCCAAGAAGCGCTCCAACCCCAATGAAGGAATAACTTATTAAACGGCCTGCGTCAACGAAAATAATACCAAGAACCACTAAAGTCATACCAATAATAAAAAGGTTAGACGGTTTACGGAGTTGCTTCCCCTTTTGCCTTGAGATAAGTAGGAGAACCACAATAATAATCAATGCAGCAATTGCAATTCCAATATACAAAGGTTCCATTAGGTCTCTCCTTTCAAGGGCTATATCTGATTAAGTAGTAGTGGCATTAGCATACCATTAAGGAAGTGTTTTAACAAGGGATTAACAAACCGTTGGCTATTTTAGTTTTAGGCCAATATAAAGTCTTTACTAGGCACTTTTTGAATTTTTACTGCCTTTTTATAGGTGGTCAAAAAGTATATTATGAAGCTTGCATTTATAACGATATGCTTACGAAAGATGCCTAAAGTGTACGCTGGCTCCAGTTCAAATAGTGTTCATGTATATCTCTTGACAGATTAAGCGGATGTAGTAGAATAGCCCACAAAGATATAACTAAATAATATAGCAAGGAGGAATACTATGAAAGCACGATTCTTAACCACACGTTGGAACAATGTATTTTCAATAGTGCTTGGATTGGTGGCAGTGTTCTTCGTCATTGCTGTTCTAACCGGTATGAAAGTCCCGTTTGCTGGAGGCGGCCAAACGAGCTTTATTGTCCTGGTTGTTATCGGGGGTATTGGCTGCGCAGTTAATGAAGTGCAGAGCACCCTTCGGTTCAGGCCGACTACATGGAGATGGAAAAGGCATGGTCACCCTATTACAATCGCCGGGCAGATACTTGGTATTTTTGCTCTAATCCTCATTATCCGTACTTTCAGCGGCCTGAACACTGGGGCCATCACGGGATACACGACGGCTTTCCTGGTGCTTGCAGTCGTCATCTTTATTCTGTTTGTGCTTAATCTTGGACGGAATGCCGTGCTAAAATCATAGTCTTACTGTGATTCTTGACCTATTAAACGAGCATCCGAAATGTACAATGGACTTGCCTGGACGTGATAGTTTTCGCTGGCTCCGATAATTGAATTAATCAAAGCCAACAATCTTTACCTATTTTTTATTACCTTTTTTCAGTCCCCAGAAACTCGTCATCACTCCAGCGACTACCCAGCAAGCAAGCATGATTATCACACCTGTAGTAGTAGGGTAGACATCTCCAATCGCTCCTAGAAGTAGAAAGATAAGACCAAGCCCACCTATTAAACCTACGATAGCGCGTTTTGCGTTTGTTGACATGCTATGCCTCCTTTCAATCTGCTGGCTTTTTCTTTAACCTCATTCCAAACATAAAACGGAGTACATTTATGCGTCTTACCAATAAATCATAGATAGCCATTTGACCCGACTCGGTCACACAAGTGAAGTTTTTTATTTCTTACTAACTGTAGACGCACCGGATGTATTGATAGTGCCCATTGTAGGCTCGCCAATGTACCATAGTTTTGATGCACCGCTAAGGTCAGCATCTAGCCTACCATTCAGGTTTACAGTGCCCGAACTGGCACCACTAAAATTGACGTTGGCATTATTAACTATGAAAGCGTCAAGATTGAGACGGCTAGCGCCAGATACACTAGCGACCATGTCGTTAGCAGATCCTTCCAACTGAACAGTGCTTGCTCCGCTTATGTCAAACTCGACATTGCCTGCTGTGATGTCACCAGTAACCCTGCTGGCTCCAGATACCTTGATATTCACATCCTCGGTGGAACTGAGGTCGTAAATATCACCGCGCGATGCTCCAGATACCGTGATATTCAAATCCTCAGTGGAAGTGAAGTCGGAAACAGTACCGCGTGATGCTCCAGAGACAGTCAGGTCGCTAAGCTGAGGCATAGTCACCGAAGCTCTCAAAGTTACGGATCCAAGGAGACGGCGTGGCCCAAGCCTTATCTTCAAAGTTTGACCGTCTTGGGAAACCTGGACGTAGTCCATTACATTGTCGTCCGCGGTAACATTTATACTGTACGAACTAGATTGTTTAATCTCAAATTCAAAAGCGGTGCTGATCTCAACTTTAGTGAAATTAGTAAAAGCATACTCTTCAGTATCGAGATTTCCGGACCCAATCAGACCTCCCGGCCAACCCCTTAGAATTAACAAGGTACAGATTACCGCTACCGCTGCCACTATTGCAATTATTATTATTGCTTTCTTCATATTACACCTCCTTATCTTTGACCTGCCTTCACCGAATTATACCAGGCAAGAAGTCGTAGAATGCAAGAATAGGCTCTCTAACCATAGGCCAGTGTGGAGATCGATTTAATCCACACTTTTCCTCTGAATAAATGCCTTTTTATAGGTGGTCAATTTGACAAAACTGATTAGTTAAATATTCTCCTGGTAACTAGCAGTTCCCCTGACTACATTAACAATTAGCTTTATCACACCAACCAGTATTGCGATTCCTACCCCAACTGAAATAAAAATCAAGAATATCTTGACGCCTAAATAAGTGGCCTCAGCTGCAGTAGTGCTAGGTATTACACTGAAGTCGAAAGGAAAGACAGTTAGAAGGGTTAAAACCGTCCAAAGTGCAAATGCATTTATAACGATATGAATCATTTCACGCAGTATATACCTATCAAGGATAATCAAAATAATGTGACCGATAATACTTATAATTAGAGTTGCTGTAAGAATCGGTAACCATAGGTTGATGTCTTCTGTAAAGAACGGATATCTTGTCCATGTAGTAATGCCGCCTACTGTTTCCGACTGATAATAGGCTACGTATTGGTTAAAAAAGTTGAAGAAGATTAATAAAGCGATACTCCAGGCGATGGCAAAAGCGGAAGCTGTTATTCTCCCACTTCTACTTTTAAAATGAGCGTCTACTTTATCTTCGATTCGTTTACCTAAATCTGCAGTGGGGGGTGGTGTAGGTGTTGCTGTCTCTGCCTCTGATTCTGTTGTTGGTTCTGAGGGTGGAGGTTCAGAGTATTCACCTGTTACCCTTGATGAAGCGACTATCTTCTCAGCAACATCACCAGCCCATGGTAGTTTATACCACTCACCACTAGAAGCCTTGACTATCATTATTATCCAAACAATGAACCCTATAATTCCTATAATTGAAGAGAAAGCAACACCGACCACCGGTATCAAACCAAGTATAATCCCGGCAACTGTGAGGGTGCCAAACGCAACAATTG
>JBAUEM010000030.1:0-5396 GCA_049678605.1 Dehalococcoidia bacterium | reverse complement strand
ATCCTGAAGGGCAAGCAAGGACGGTTTCGGCAAAATCTTCTCGGTAAGCGAGTAGACTACAGCGGTCGCTCGGTCATTGTTGTTGGCCCTAAACTGAAACTTCATCAATGTGGCTTGCCACGCCATGTTGCTTTGGAGCTATTTAAGCCTTCGGTTATGGGCAAACTCATAAAGAATGGATATGCTAATACCGTGAAGAGTGCCCGGCGTCTGGTGGAAAGAGATAGCCCTGAGGTTTGGGATGCCCTGTATGAAGTAGTTAAGGAGCGCCCTGTATTGCTTAATCGTGCCCCAACATTACATCGGCTCAGCATTCAAGCCTTTGAACCCGTGTTAATCGACGGCGATGCTTTTCAGCTCCACCCCTTAGTTTGTACCGCCTTTAATGCCGATTTTGATGGCGACCAGATGGCGGTTCATGTGCCATTGTCCAAGGCCGCGGTGAAAGAAGCCAGGGAATACATGCTTAGTCCTTATAATATGTTGCTACCAGGTTCTGGTGAGCCTGTGACAACACCCACCCTAGATATGGTTCTGGGCTGCTATTATCTTACCATTTCGGAGCCTGGAGCCAGAGGGGAAGGGAAAATTTTCGGCAGTTTTGACGAGGCTAAGTTAGCTTACGAACTTGGCATTATCGAACTTGGTGCTGAAATTGTTGTGCAAGATCCTTCGCTTCGTTCAGATGGGGAGAGGATAAATACTACAGTGGGCAGAATTTTATTTAATGATGCCTTGCCTCCGCAACTTCGCTTTTACAACAAAATAGTAGATAGGGCTTCTTTAAGAACATTAGTCTCTGATTGCATCCGTTTGTTGGGCAATGAAGGTGCTGCTGGGGTCCTTGATAGACTTAAGCAATTAGGGTTTGACTATGCTACAAAGTCGGGCGTTTCCATCGCTATGGATGATATTGAAGAGTCTCCAAATAGGTTCAAGCTTCTTAAAGAAGCCGATGAGAAAGTTAGCCTTATTGAGGATCAACTTAACCATGGCTTGATTACTGAGGGTGAAAAGTATGAAAGTACAGTTCAAGTATGGATGGAGGCTACAGATAAGATTACTGAGGATATATCCCAGGCGCTAGACCCTTATGGTAGCGTCTACATGATGGCTACATCGGGTGCCAAGGGGAATATTTCTCAAATTAGGCAGATGGCAGGGATGCGCGGGTTGATGACCGACCCCTCAGGAAGGATAATAGATTTTCCCATTAAATCGAGTCTCCGTGATGGACTGACACCCATGGAGTATTTCATTTCTACCCATGGTGCTCGCAAAGGATTAGCTGATACCGCCTTGAGGACATCAGACAGTGGTTATCTTACCAGGCGCCTTGTCGATGTAGCCCAAGATGTCATTGTAACTGAAACAGATTGTGGTACCACCGAAGGAGTTTGGATATCCCGGGAAACTGCAGAGGGGTCCCTTCCCCCGTTTGAAAACCGGATTACTGGCTACTTAGCGGCAAGCAAGATTGTTGATCCAGGCACAAATGCAGTCATTGTTGATCGTGATGAAGAAATTGACGAAGATAAAGTGCAACAAATTATCGAGGCCGGCATTACCCGGGTACACGTGAGGTCGCCTCTTAGCTGCCGTTCTCGATTTGGTGTTTGTCGAAACTGCTATGGAAGGGACTTGGGAAAGAAGCAATTAGTAAAGCTTGGCACCGCTGCAGGAGTTATTGCTGCCCAGAGCATCGGTGAGCCTGGAACTCAGCTCACTCTGCGCACTTTTCATACAGGGGGCATAGTAGGTGTCGATATTACCACTGGGCTGCCTCGCGTAGAAGAGCTTTTCGAGGCTAGAACACCAAGTGGCAGTGCGATCATTTCTGAGATTGATGGTACTGTTGAAGTAACCCATACTGATGGAGCAAGCATAGTCAAGGTCATTAGCTCTGAATTCTATTTGGATGAATACCCAATTCTGCCAGGAGCGGAGCTAGCTGTAACTGATGGGCAACCGGTGGATGCTGGTAGCATCCTATTTTCTCTGTCAGAGAAGACCGAAGAGGGATTACCAGTTGTTAGCTCCGGTGAAGCAGGGCAATCTCAATCTATAGTAGCTAGAGTAACTGGTCAAGTCGTCATTGAGGGTGACCATGTTTATGTTAGGCATGAAGAGATGGAAGAGAGAGAATATAGCGTCCCCCATGGTGCAAATTTGCTTGTTCAATCAGGGGATAAGGTCAAAGCGGGCGATCGGCTTACTAGAGGTCCCATTGGCCCTCATGATATCTTGCGTATTATGGGAAAAGATGCAGTCCAGCAATATCTGATTGATGAAATACAAATGGTATATCGCGCGCAAGGGGTGACTATACATGATAAACATATTGCTGTCATTACTCGGCGGATGTTAAGCAACGTGAGAATTATTTCCTCAGGAGATACAAAGCTCTTGCCCGGCGAGTTAGTTGATCGATTTGCCTATGAAGATATAAATGCCAAGGTGCTGGCTGAGGGAGGTGGGCCAGCAACGGCTCAAGCTGCGCTTCTCGGGATAACCAGAGCTAGCTTAAGCAAGGACAGTTGGCTAGCAGCTGCTTCCTTCCAAGAAACCGGCCGTGTTCTTGTTGATGCCGCGATCAAAGGCAAGGTGGATAGGCTTCGTGGTCTCAAGGAAAATGTTATTCTCGGTAAGCTTATCCCATCTCGGATCCTCTCTCTGAGTCCTGATGATGGGAAAAGATTGAAGGGGGGAGGTCTTGATGAAGAGGAGACTGCGAATTTAGAATTAAAGAGCTAGTAAAATTTTAACTTCCAAAGGTTAGCGATGCGTCTTATTTCAGGTAAAACAGCAACCGAGGATAGCTTTATTGACTTTGACCTTCGTCCCAGACGCCTTAGTGAATTCATAGGTCAAGAAAAAATTAAAGATAATCTAAAAATAGCTATTGTCGCTGCTCAAAAAAGAGGTGAGCCGCTAGATCACATCATTCTTTATGGTTCTCCCGGTTTGGGAAAGACTACCCTTGCCTACATCATTGCTGCTGAGATGGGAGTCAATATTAAAGTTAGTTCCGGGCCAGCGATAGAACGCACTGGAGATTTAGCAGCTATTCTTACTAATCTGCATGAGGGGGATATCCTTTTTATTGACGAGATACACAGGCTTAGCCATACAATAGAAGAAAAACTCTATCCGGCAATGGAGGATTTTGTTTTTGACATTTTTTTAGGGAAAGGTCCAGCTGCTAGAAATTTACGGTTGAGTTTGCCCCGCTTTACCTTAATTGGGGCTACTACACGCTTTGCTCTACTGAGTCCTCCCCTTCGCGATAGATTTGGGGTGACATATCATCTTGGTTTCTACGACGAGGCAGCAATACAGACGATTTTGGAGAGGTCAGCAACTATCCTTAAGGTGAAAGCAGAAAGAGAGGGGCTTGTCCCGATTGCCCAGCGTGCTAGAGGTACTCCTCGAGTGGCCAATCGTCTCTTAAAGAGAGTAAGAGATTATGCTCAGGTCATGGCAGATGGAGTGGTCACCAAGAAAATAGCTCTGGAAGGACTTTCAAAGCTGGAGATAGATTCTGTGGGTTTGGATGACATAGACCATAGAGTGTTGCATACAATAATTGACAAATTTGACGGTGGTCCTGTAGGTCTAGATACCATTGCTGCTTCTATTAACGAGGATGCTGATACTATTATGGATGTTTACGAGCCGTACCTTCTTCAGTTGGGTTTTCTGGAACGGACACCTCGTGGCAGAGTAGCTGCTAGGCTTGCTTATGAACACCTGGGACTGCCTTACAAAAGGGATATTCAACCCCAACCTAGCTTGTGGAGTCAGAAACAGAGTTAATCTTCGGCTCTTTAGTACCCCACGGAAAATCCGCTTCGCTCCCTTGCCCCCGCAGAATCTTTGATTTTGTGGGTGGATTTCATGGAACCCCTAAAATGCCACTGGGTAAATTTTGGGGACGCTGAAGAACGAAGTTTTTCAGGGATGACTATTGGTATGCTCTGGCTTGCATCCATACTGGGATGGCAAAGGCAAATAAAGAAAAGAGCAATATCAGCCAACCCCAGTAATCAATGTTCCCTCGGCTTGCCATGGTTACCGAGAATAAGATCACAAGCGGTGGAATTAATAAACTCATAATTTTATGCCTGCGCGGCTTGAGGCGGATGAAGGCGATAGTTGCTGCTGCCAAAGCAACAAAACTAATAACTATCCAAAGTGCATTTGTTTGCAAGCTTGCCAGCCAAATGCCGTCTCTCAAAAGCTCATTTCCTGTGCCCAAGGATGAAAACCAAGTGAATGTCACAAGCATAGGGGCTAGCATCAGTGATGCATATAGCCAATCCCGCCTTGCAGTTTGTCTCACTATATGGATGAAAACAAAAAGAGCCAAGGGGATATAGATGAGCGCTGCTATCCAGCCCCAACCTTGGGGAAGGGAAAGCAGCAATATACCGGTGACTACTACTGGCATAAGATAGTATCCTAACCATGGAAAAATCCATATTGGCTTACCTCGATGCCAACCATAAATTGCTATGCCAACGATTAGCGCTAACATAATTGACACATAGACGAGATTTTGCCAGTAATATGAAGTGAAGAGTAAAGCAACCAGAAAGTGGGGCAAGGCACTGAAAAGTGCTTCTTTCCAACTACCTTGAGCATGTGTTTCATAGATTTGCTGGGCAATTAATTCAGGGGAGCCCAGAGATTGTACCGCGATTTTGCTTGCTTCCTCTTTGCTTAGCCCATTTTCTTCTAGCTCCCGACTTTTATCTTCGAGATGTGTGTAAAGCTCCTCAGCCACGCCGTCCCTTATAGTCTGATCAATCTGGAGGCAAGCTTTAAACCTGTTTAAATAATGGCTTATGTTACTTCCCATTTTAGCCCTAGATTGTTTCCGCTTGCGTAACTGCTCTAACTGCCGTAGAAAAATCCTGCCATGTAGCTAACCTGTTAGCTAGGACCTGCTGTCCTCTTTCAGTTATGTAGTAATAACGTCTTTGCTGTCCATTAGGTAGTATCTGCCATTTACCTGTGATAAGGTTGTCTCGCTCTAAGCGGTGGAGAGCGGGATAAAGAGTACCTTCTTTAAACTGAAAATACCCATTACTCCTTTTCCCCAGTTCCTTTACTATTTGGTAGCCATAGGTAGGCTGACGACTAATTAAGCAAAGCAATAGAGAATCAGTGTTTCCCTTCAATAACTCACGCCCATAGTTCATCCTTGCACCTCATTAGCATGTTAGTTTCTCCTTTACTATAGCATTGGCTAACTATGTTGTCAATTTCTTGTACTCGTTCATATGATTAGTGACACTTTCTCCTTTCTCTGATTTTGTTGATTGTGCTTCAGAAATTCCTGTGGAGTAAGATATCCCAATGCCTGATGAGGGCGGATAGTATTATACACATTC
>JBAUEM010000029.1:0-52118 GCA_049678605.1 Dehalococcoidia bacterium | reverse complement strand
GTTAAGAATAAGGTAGCTCCTCCCTTTCGCAGCGCTGAATTTGATATTATGTTTAATCACGGGATAAGCAAAGAGGGAAACCTGGTTGACCTCGGAGTGGCAACAGGCTTGATAAAGAAAGCTGGCGCCTTCTTCGCTTACAGTGATACGAAGTTGGGCCAGGGCAGGGAAAATGCCAAGGATTACCTGAGGCAGCACCCTGAACTAGCTTCACAACTAGAAAGCACAATAAGAGCTTCAACGGCTATTCCCGGCATCTCTCTCGGAGAAGGTTCAGAAACCTCCTCACAAGAAACTTGATGTAATTCAGGAAGAAGCCAGTTGGCAGATAGAAATTCCTTGCAGGATTGCCTCAATGCAGCCTACTATTATCTCAGTTATCGCCCGCGCAGCGAAGCGGAAATCAGGCAGTGGCTTCACCGACGCGGTTTTGCTAATGAAGTGGCAGAGAAGGCAATTGTCAAACTCAAGGAGCAAAACTTGAGCGATGATTTTACCTTCGCCCAATTCTGGACAGATAACCGCTTATCCTTCAGGCCTAAGAGCAAAAGATTGATAAAAAAGGAATTAAGAGATAAAAAAGTAGCCGCAGAAATCATTGAACAGGTTACCAAGGACATAGATGACGAAGAGATTGCTTATAAGCTAGGCTCTAGCCGGATGCCGGCTCTTGCCCATTTAGATTATCCAGACTTTTACCGACGTCTATCAAGTTACCTCACTTACCGCGGTTTCGGTTACGAAGTCGTAAAGCATACCGCGACTCTTCTCTGGCAGGAAAAGGAATGACACTAAGATGATAGACTGGGGAGAGTTAGGCTAAGGTGAATTCTCCCTTAGCTTGACAGTCTCTTCCCACAAGGGCTATATTTTACCTGCCGAGGGCCATTAGCTCAGTTGGTTAGAGCACGGTCCTGATAAGGCCGGGGTCGATGGTTCGAGTCCATCATGGCCCACCATAGGTAATATAATTACCTTAATAATTTAGCTTCAAATTAATCACTTCAGCCTCTAAAGTCACCCTATTTTAGGCATCAAGGTTTGTAATTATATTACCTCTCAGCAGTACCCATCGAGATTTCAAGTCCTCTCCTTGACAGTATAAACCTGAAGGAATGATAATTACTCGAGGAGCAGTTAAATTGTTCTTGAAGAGGTTCAAACGAACTCATGATGCCAGCAGGTATTTTAATCAAGCCAATGAATACTGGCGTGAGGCTAAGCAATATGTACTTGAGGGGAAACAGAAGTGTGCAGACGACTCTTTGGTTGAAGTCATCCGGTGCTGTCAGCTAGCGATAGAGTGTGACGAGCGAATGGGCGATGCCTACATTCTTTTATCTAACGCATTGATGAACTTGGCTAACCAAATGTCAGAGCAGGCAGAGTCGGCTCAGCATGAGTCTCTGCTGTCTAGAGCTGCAGCAGTTATTCACTTTTGGCATAGTCTACCATACAGGAACTACCCTATATCAAAGAATGCGAAAATAGGCGAACGATTGTGGAGGAAAGTAATCCAAGAAATCATGCAGAAAAAATCTATGTCCGAGTCTACTGCCTTGTCATCGTTGGATTCTTATAGGGATAGCCTAGCTGCTGAGACTATTTCGCCAAAAAGTGTCGAGAAAATTAAAAGAATAATCTTTGAAACCAAGTCAGCACAAGATACTGAGTCCCCTTGGTTACAAGAGCCTCTAGAGGAAACATTATCACCAGAAACCCGGCATTTCATCACTAAGATTCTACCTGAGGTTATACAAAGAAGGGCACATAAAGAGCAAGTTCCAGAAGACCGCTTGTTCCGCCGAGAAAAATTAGTCGATTCTTTGAAATATGAAGGCAAAATAGGTATTGCTAACATAGAAATCATGGAGCGAATCCAGAAGGCTTTTAACAATAATAATTTTCGAGAGGTTACTGGATGGATAACATGGCTTTTTCTATTGCAGGAATTAAGACAAAAGGTGATGCTAGATTCAGATAAAGAGAGGGATTTAATGGCAAAGCAATCAGGAACATTGTTAGAAATGTTGAAGACAACCTCATATAGGGCTCGCCAAGCTGAGGATTGGGAAACACTACTTCTGGTTGCGAGTTTTTGCGAGTGGGTTGATTTGCCGAAATGGAGAGACGAAGTACTAAAAACCGTACATGACCATATTGATGAACAGCTGGTCGCGAAGCGACTTCTGCACATAAAGCGACAACCTCAGATGCTGATAGAGGATGCAATGGTCAATCGTCTTCAGCGCTATCTTGGATTAATGAATCATTAGACGTACAGCGCATGAGCGGTATCAGTTATGGATAACGAGAACTGGCAAATGCCGCACATAAGAAATGTCCTAGACTATCATAACAAGTCATACGGCACGGACTTTTCGTTAGTAGGCAGATGTGAACGATTTTTCCCAGAAATACAGGGAGGGTGGGACTGGGTCTGTAGTACCACAACGGGCAAAAAGGGTGCAATAGAAGTAAAACGACTTACAGATGAGTATAAGCATGAAATTGAGAGTGTGCTTATACAGATTAGCAACAATCTCGAAGAACAGCTATCAGGCAGAATTCCGGGTTTGTATCGTCTATTGTTGACCGTTTGGGACAATCCACTGGATTTGAATGGTGATAAAAAAGAAAAATCGGAAAAGATAAAGAATCTAGAGAAAACGCTTCTGAAGGCAGTCGAGGATTCGGCGAACACTGGGGCTGGGGAGGCGCTTGACCTGTCGGATAAAATTAGAGAATACCTACCGAATGTAGTAAGTAGTGATTTCGAGGCTTCATTGCAGAGGATTCCGAGTGGAGAATCTCGCTTAATCATAGAATTGCAGACGGGTGGGGATGCCCCTTCAGTTGCTATAGAAGATAATCAGTTCAATAAATTCAGGGCTCTGGTACAAAAAGCAAACAAGCAATTGGGCAAAGCCAAAGACAACGGTATATCAGAAACATTCCTCGTTACATTGGATTTATTGTACCATCTTGCCGCTTCTCCAGACGTTATCAAAAATACCTTCTGTAAACTTAACTCTGATGACCATTGTAATATCGACTACGCTTACCACGTGGCAAGCTCGGTAAGTCGAATAAAACCTTGAATCTAATTTACTATTGGTCTAAACAAGAAGTAAGCAACTGTTGTAAAGCCGGAATCAGTTGCCTCTCCTCAAACAGGAGTTCGGGAACTGTCCCCCAAGGCCCACTTTTTACTTGCAAAATTTAGCAAATTAGGCCCCATTTAAATCACTTTGTTGACAAACTAAAGGACAAGGTTTATATTTTGAATAATTAAATACAGGAAAAGGCTGAGAACAGGACTAGTACAGCTTAAGGCGGAGTTCAGAGAGTCGGGGAAGGTGTGAGCCGATACTTGCGCGAGGCTGGAATGGACCTGGGAGCCGCAAACCGAAAGGTTAACACCTAATAGGCTTTGCCGCAGGGGCAGCGTTATCACAGTCCAGGGTATCGCCAAATTGGGCTGTACCTGAAAAGAGATGGCCGAAAAGGCCGAAAAAGGGTGGCACCGCGAAGGTTAAAACCTCTCGCCCCTTGGCGAGAGGTTTTTTTATTGTGAGGTGATATGTATTATCCAACACTGGAAGAGGTTCGCCAACTGAAGAAGCATGGCAATTTGGTACCAGTTTGCCGTGACATTCAGGCTGACCTGGAGACGCCAGTATCCGCTTACCTTAAGATAGCCCGCGGCAATTACTCCTTCCTTCTAGAAAGTGTTGAGGGTGGTGAGCGACTGGCTCGCTATAGCTTCATTGGCACCGAGCCCTCTCTTGTCTTAAGGACAGGAAATGAGAATCCCGTTGACCCATTGAATCTGGTGGAAAAGGAGTTCGCTCGACTTCGTCCCGTGTCCACTGCCGACCTTCCCAGATTCCACGGTGGCATGGTTGGCTACTTGAGCTACGAGGTTGCCCGCCACTTTGAGAGATTGCCCTGTCCCGATCAAGATCCCCAAGGACTCCCCGAGTCTGTGTTGATGCTGGCAGATACCTTGCTTGTTTTCGATCATATTGCCCACAAAATCAAGGTTGTCTCCCACGCTCACTTGGATGGGGATGTTGACACAGCGTATCGGGAGGCAACTTGTAAAATTGACGACCTGGTGGACAGGCTGGAGCAGCCGATTCACTCTAAGGCTCTTAAGAATGCGCCACTAAACAGGTCTGAGGTGTCATCAAATTTTTCTCCGGCAGAGTTCGAGGCTATAGTATCTCAAGCCAAGGAGTATATCTACGCCGGCGATATAATTCAGGCTGTCTTATCGCAGCGGCTGGCAAGACCTACTTATGCCAGTCCCTTCGCCATATATCGGGCGTTGCGCTCTGTTAACCCTTCTCCCTACATGTACTACCTCCACTTAGGTGATTTCTATATTGTAGGAGCTTCCCCCGAGCTTCTGGTGCGAGTCGAGGATGGCATAGTATCTAATCACCCCATTGCCGGCACTCGCCCTCGGGGTAAGGATGCCACCGAAGACCTGGCTTTGGAAGAGGAACTCAAGCACGATGAGAAGGAGCGTGCTGAGCATATCATGCTCGTTGACCTGGGGCGTAATGACATCGGGAGAATTAGCGAGCCGGGCACAGTCGAGGTAACTCAGCTTATGGATTTGGAACGCTATTCGCATGTTATGCATTTGGTATCACATGTTCAGGGTAAGCTCAGGACTGGACTTTCTCAGTTTGATGCCTTCCGCTCCTGCTTTCCCGCCGGCACTGTTTCCGGCGCTCCCAAGATTCGGGCTATGGAGATCATCGCCGAACTGGAAAGAGAGAAACGGGGACCCTATGCCGGCGCAGTGGGCTACCTCGACTTCTCGGGCAACCTGGATACTGCTATCGCTATACGTACTGTTATTATCAAAGATAACATCGCTTATATCCAAGCAGGTGCTGGCATCGTCGCCGATAGCATCCCTGAGCGCGAATACCAGGAAAGCCTGGCCAAAGCCCAAGCATTGCTCGCTGCTATTGACCAGGCGGAGGCAAATCAGTATGCTTTTACGCGTTCGGTTTTGCCCTGAGTCAATTATGACCGAGGTGGGTAAGGATTTGCTGAGGAATTTTCTAAAGCAAGGAGCACAGCAGTGATTAAGGAAGCCATTGAAACTGTGGTCAATGGTCGCTCGCTGACCTCTGAGCAAGCGGCAGCCGTAATGGAGGAGATAATGATTGGCGAGGCCACGCCAGCCCAGTTTGCCGCTTTTATCACCGCCCTGCGTATTAAAGGAGAGACGGTGGACGAGATTGCTGGCTTAGCCAGCGTCATGCAGGCTAAGGCAACACCTGTCCAGGTCACCCCACCGGTGGTAGATACCTGCGGGACAGGGGGCGATGGTTTTTGCAGCTTTAATATCTCCACAACAGCCGCCTTCATTGTCGCTGGCGCAGGACTCAAAGTGGCCAAGCATGGTAACCGGGCAATGTCCAGCCACTGCGGCAGCGCCGATGTCCTGGAGGCACTGGGAGTGAGGATTGAGCTTGGGGCTGAGGCTGTCGCTCAATGTCTGGAGAGAGTGGGCATCGGTTTTATGTTTGCTCCCGTCTTCCACCCGGCGATGAAATATGCCACTGCCCCCCGACGCGAAGTCGGAATTCGTACTGTGTTTAATATTCTCGGTCCCCTTACTAACCCTGCCAAAGCCAAGTTTCAGGTCATCGGTGTTCCCTCTAAGGAACTGGGAGAGAAGATTGCCTTCGTTCTCCACCGCCTGGGCACAGAGCATTCCCTGGTGGTACATGGCATAGATGGCATGGATGAAATTTCAATCAGTAGGAAATCTCTGGTGTGGGATGTCAATCAACATAGGATATTGCCACCTTATGAAGTTTCTCCTGATGATTTTGGGTTTATGAAGGCAAGCATGACCCAAATTAAGGGAGGAACAGCCAGGCAAAATGCTAAGATACTGCGCGGCATATTAAGCGGAGAGGTGGGAGCCAGGCGGAACATAGTTATCATGAATGCTGCTGCCGCGCTGGTGGCTGGCAACCAAGCATCAGACCTCAAAGAAGGTGCCTCCATTGCCGAGAAGACGCTCGACAGTGGACAAGCTCTGGCTAAACTCGACGAGCTAATCAAGCTCAGCCACAGCCTGAATAAGGAGTAGCCAGCATTCGGCGTTTAGCTGGTAACTGATTACTGGAAGCTGGGAAAAGGAAATGTTAGATAAAATTATCGCCCAAAAAAGGGAAGAGGTTGAGCAAAGAAAGAAGGTAGCTACCATAACTTATTTGCAACAACGTATTGCCCGGCAGAAGCCGGCGCTTGACCTCGCCCTGGCTATCAAGGGCGACCACATTCGACTGATTGCCGAGGTGAAGCAAGCTTCCCCATCACGGGGGATGCTAAGTCCCAACTTCAACCCCATCGAGTTAGCCCAGACCTATGCCGAAGGTGGTGCTGCTGCTATTTCAGTGCTCACTGAGGCAAATTATTTTATGGGCAGCATTGAGCACCTAGCAGCAATCAAGGAAGTGGTTGGGCTTCCATTGCTGAGAAAGGATTTCATCTTCGACCTTTATCAGGTATATGAGTCTCGGGCCTATGGCGCTGATGCTTTATTGCTAATCACATCCATTCTAAGCCAGGAACAGCTTAAGAAACTCGTCTCGCTGAGTCACAGCCTTGGTTTAAGGTGCTTGGTTGAAGTGCACAATGAAGGCGAGGTAAAAAGAGCGGTTCTCAGCGAAGTGGAAATCATCGGAATTAATAATAGAGACCTCAATACCTTTACCGTTGATATCACTACGACCCGCCGATTGCGGCCCCTCATTCCCCAAGAGCGAATTGTAGTTAGCGAAAGCGGCATTAAAAGCAAAAGAGATATTGAAAAGCTCGGGAAATGGGGAGTTGATGCTGTACTTGTTGGCGAGGCTCTGGTTACCGCCGGTGATGCCCTGGCTAAGATGAAGGATTTGATAGGAGAATGAGTTATAATTTCGGATTTAAGTATTTAAGTAATGAGGGAAAATCCTAAGCACTAAATACGAAATGCTAAACAATATCGAAGCCCAAAACCCTAATGACCGAAACAAGAAGGTTTTGAATTTGGGATATTGAGATTTGGAATTTGTTTAGAGTTTAGATATTAGAATTTGGAGTTTAATCTGTTATGACTCGTGTCAAGATTTGCGGGATTAGAGATAAGACCAATGCTCTAGCAGCGGTTGAGGGTGGTGCTGATTTTATCGGGTTAGTCCTCGCTCCCAGTCGGCGCCAGGTCTCTCCCCAAAAAGCATTACCGTTGGTGGAAGTGGTTCGTGGGTTAGGATCCCGTCCGGCTGTGGTTGGTGTTTTTGTGAACGCAGCAGCTCAAGAAGTTAATCACATTGCTGACTACTGCCAATTGGATTGGGTGCAGCTTAGCGGTGATGAAACCTGGCAATATTGCCAGGAGCTTAAAAAAGCAATTATCAAGGTTATCCATGTATCCAGCGGGCAAAAAACTGATGAAATTCTGGCTGATATAGAGACGGGGTACCAGTTGCTTCCAGAAAAGGAGCTTGTCTGCCTTCTGGATTCACGGGTGGGGGGGGCTTACGGTGGGACGGGTCAGGTCTTTAACTGGCAACTGGCAAGAGAGGTCTCAGTTAGGTTTCCAGTGATGATTGCTGGAGGACTCACCCCGGCTAATGTTGGTCAATTGGTCAGGGAGGTTCAGCCTTGGGGGGTTGATGTCTCCACAGGTGTAGAGAGTAATGGTCTAAAAGATGCTTCAAAAATTAGAGCCTTCGTCAAGGCAGTTAGGTCAACACAGTAATGTGATAGATTATCGACACAGAGGAGGAATGGTCAGATGCTTGTTGTTATGAAAAACGACGCTACCGAAGTGCAAGTACAAGCGGTTATTCGTGAGATTGAGAGCTGGGGCTACCGTGGTATTCCAATGCCAGGCGCCCAACGAACTGCTGTTTGCATCATAGGAAACACGGGGCCGGTTGAAGATTCGAGGTTGCTTTCGTTGGATGGGGTAAAAGAGACTATCCCTGTAACTAAACCTTATAAACTTGTCAGTAGAGAGACCCATCCGTGGTCTACGATTATTGCTATTGGCGATATCAAGATTGGTGGAGAGGAACCGGTAATAATGGCCGGGCCCTGCGCTGTGGAAAGTGAAGAACAGGCACTAACAATCGCACACCTGGTGAAGCAGTATGGTGCACAGATATTTCGCGGAGGTGCCTTCAAACCTAGGACATCACCCTACAGCTTTCAAGGATTGGGAGAGGAAGGATTAAAAATACTGAAGAAAGTCCGTAGTGAAACAGGCTTATTAATCGTAACCGAGGCCACTGATCACACAAATATTGAAGTTGTCGAACAGTACGCTGATATTATTCAGATTGGGGCTAGGAACATGCAGAATTATTCGCTGCTACGCCGTGCCGGTCGTGCCTCAAAGCCAATCCTGCTGAAGCGAGGTTTCGCCGCCACAATTGGTGAGCTATTGATGTCGGCAGAATACATTATGTCTGAAGGGAATACGCAGGTCATTCTGTGCGAGCGCGGAATCCGCACCTTTGCTGACAATACCAAGAGCACCCTGGATCTAAGCGCTATACCTTCAATCAAAGAAGTCAGCCACCTGCCTGTAGTAGTTGACCCTAGCCATGCTGCCGGACGAAGGGAGTACGTTATCCCTTTGTCAAAGGGAGCCATAGCTGTAGGTGCCGATGGGCTCCTAGTTGAAGTACACCACGACCCTTCGCACGCCCTTTCCGATGGAATGCAGTCCTTGTATCCAAAGCAGTTTGAGAAGTTAATGAGAGAGATAGAGAGTTTACGTAGGTAACGCTTGCAATGAGAAAAACGATTAAGATTCGGCTCAGGCAGAAGGAGGTGTATAGTGCTACCTGATAATAAAGGCTACTTTGGAGACTATGGCGGCAAATTCGTGCCTGAAACTCTTATGCCGGCTTTGAGCGAACTGGAGGCAGCTTACGAAGAGGCAAAGCGTGATCCGTCCTTCTGGGCTGAATTCGATTCCCTGTCCCGTGATTATTCGGGAAGGCCAACACCACTTTATTTCGCTGAAAGGCTCACCAGGCATTGCGGGGGGGCGCAAATCTTCCTTAAAAGGGAGGACCTGCTTCATACTGGAGCCCATAAGATAAACAACGCTCTGGGGCAGGGCCTCCTCGCCAGGAGGATGAAAAAACAAAGGATTATTGCTGAGACTGGCGCTGGCCAACATGGGGTAGCTGCTGCCACCATATGTGCCAAGCTGGGGCTGGATTGTATCGTCTACATGGGTGAAGAAGATATACACCGTCAAGCCCTCAACGTCTTCCGTATGAAGCTACTTGGGGCTGAGCTGCGTCCTGTTTCCTCAGGTACCAGAACACTGAAAGATGCCATCAATGAGGCTATTAGAGATTGGGTAACTAACGTCAGAGATACCTATTACCTTCTGGGCTCAGTGGTGGGGCCTCATCCTTACCCGGTAATGGTGCGCGATTTTCAAGCAATCATAGGCAAAGAGACCAGAGAGCAGATTTTAGCTAAGTGCAGTCGTTTGCCCGACTATATCATCGCCTGTGTGGGCGGAGGGAGCAATGCTATCGGGATTTTCCACCCCTTTGTGAACGATAAAAACGTCAAGTTTATCGGGGTAGAAGCGGCAGGAAGGGGAATCAAGACTGGAAGACACGCTGCCTCCCTGGTTGCCGGTACAGTAGGAGTTTTACATGGGACGAAATCCTATGTCCTTCAGGACGATGCCGGGCAGATTCTCGGGACTCAAAGCATTGCCGCCGGGCTGGATTACCCCGGAGTAGGGCCTGAGCATAGTTATTACAAGAAGATTGGACGGGCCACCTATGTCGCAGTGGATGATAAGGATACGCTGGAGGCCTTCCAGCTTCTCTGCCAGACCGAAGGCATTGTTCCGGCGCTTGAACCAGCCCACGCTATATCCTACGCCGCCAAAATGGCAGGCTCTCTAGATAAGGAACAAATTATTGTAGTCAACTTGAGCGGGCATGGCGATAAGGATATGGACATTATAGTTAAGGCATTAGGAGTGAAACTTTGAGCCGCATTGCCTCTGTTTTTGCCAGAGCAAGTCATACTGCTCTCATTCCCTACATCACAGTAGGTTATCCCACTGTTGAAACAACCTTGAAAGTAGTGCCTCTTCTTGCCAGCAGTGGATGTGACATCATCGAGCTAGGCATTCCCTTTTCCGACCCCCTGGCTGACGGTGCCACCATCCAGCGAGCAAGCTATCAAGCGCTCAGGCAAGGAGTCACCCCCAAGCTCTGCTTTGAGGTGGCTCAGGAGCTAAGGCGGCAAGTGGAAATTCCCCTGGTGTTTATGACTTACTACAACCCTGTGCTTAAGTTCGGGTTGGAGCATTTCTGCTCGAAGTGTGCCGAGGTAGGGATTGATGGGTTGATTATATCTGACCTCCCACCCGAGGAAGGAGAAGAACTGGAAAAATCAACCAAAAGGCACGGGCTCGACCTTGTTTATCTTCTCAGCCCGGCTAGCACCGAAGAACGCATCAGGCTCGTGACCAGCAGGTCAAGCGGCTTTATCTACTTAGTTTCCCTGACCGGTGTCACTGGCGCCAGGGATAAACTCCCCGAGGAACTAGAAAGCTTCGTAGCCAGAGTGAGAAAAAGGACTGAAAAGCCTCTTTGCGTTGGCTTTGGAGTCTCCACCCCCGAGCAAGCACGAAGGGTAGCCAAGGTAGCCGATGGCGTCATTGTGGGTAGCCGCATCATACAATTGATGGAGGAAGACACCACCTTCTCTTCTCTCAAAGCCTTTGCGTCAAGCTTACGAGAGGCTTTGGTCAATAGAACGGTAGAAAAAAACTAGGAGGTGAACATGCGCTAGCTATTCTTAACGGAGTCAGCCCCAATATGAGATAGAAAGGAGAACAAAATGGAGAAAGGAATGTATTTTCTTGACCAAAAGGATATGCCCACTCATTGGTACAACATTATGGCCGATATGCCCGGGGATATGCCACACGTGCTGCACCCGGGAACGGGAAAGCCGGCAACTGTAGATGATGCAGCCGGGCTATTCTCCAGGGTGTGTGCCGAGCAGGAACTCAACAGGAAAGACCGCTGGATTGAAATCCCCGAGGAGCTGCAGGCGATTTACCGCACCTGGAGGCCAACGGTGCTGCATCGGGCATATCGGCTGGAGAAGGCTCTGGATACACCGGCCAAAATCTTCTACAAGTATGAAGGGACGAACCAGGCGGGGAGCCACAAGCCCAACACCGCAACGGCTCAGGCATACTATGCCAAGAAACAAGGACTCAAGGGCTTAAGCACTGAGACTGGTGCCGGGCAGTGGGGCAGTGCCTTGAGTCTGGCTGGGGCATTCTTCGGTCTAGAGATCAAGGTGTTTATGGTCAGGATTAGCTATGACCAGAAGCCATATCGCCGTATCGCCATGGAGACCTGGGGGGCTAATTGTGTCCCCAGCCCCAGCTCCGAGACCAAGTCAGGGCAAGCTATGCTGGAAAAATGGCCTGATTGTCCTGGTAGTTTAGGTCTGGCTATTAGCGAGGCAATAGAGTACATGGCAACCCGTCCAGACTATAGGTATTCGATTGGCAGCGTGCTTAACCATGTCCTGCTTCATCAGACCATCGTCGGCGAGGAATGCCGGAAGCAAATGGAGAGGGCAGACGCTTACCCTGATATTATTGTCGGCTGTGTTGGCGGTGGCTCAAACTTTGCCGGGCAATTCTTCCCCTGGATTCGGGATAAGATTAGCGGGAAAAAGAAGGACATGCGCATTATCTGCTGTGAGCCGGAAAGCTGTCCCAGCATGACCAAAGGACTTTATGCCTATGATTTTGGTGATATGGTCGGTATGACTCCCCTGATCAAAATGTACACCCTGGGTCACGGCTTCGTGCCACCACCAATTCATGCCGGCGGACTGCGCTATCATGGGATGGCACCTACTATATGTCACCTCCATAAACTGGGTTTGGTTGAAGCCGTAGCTGTGCCTCAAACTGCCGCGTTTGCGGCAGGGGTACAGTTTGCCCGCACCGAGGGCATTATCAGCGGTCCTGAGCCATGCCACAATATCAGGGTAGCTATTGATGAAGCCCTTAAGTGCAAGGAGGAGGGCAAATCCAAAACCATCCTCATCGCCCATAGCGGCCACGGGCACTTTGACCTGGCTGCCTACGAACGTTATCTGTCGGGGCAGCTTGAGGATTATGCCTATCCTGAGGAAGAAGTAAGGAAGGCCCAGCTTGAACTACCCAAGGTAGCCTGAAGAAAATGGCTGACGCCATGGCGACTCTCGCCATGGCGTCAGCCTTGAGGCACGAGCCATAAATACTCGCCAGTAGAAAAGAATAGCAGTAGCTCCTATGACTGGCGCTTACAAGGTAATTTTCATGTCTTCATAGCCCAGACTTATATCAGCTTCTAGTTCCTGAGCTACTCGAGCCACTTCTTCCTTAATCTCCTGCTCAAAAGGATTCCCGATATGGATAACAATGACGCGAGGTAAATACCCTTTGAGTTGGCGAAACTGTATGAGCTCCTCCTTTAAAAGCCCTGCACAAAAATGACCAGCTTTCTTGAACCAATCTCCATACTTATTAGGTCCGGCAACTTCAGTAATAAGCAACTGAGGGGAAATATACTGCCAGCAATCAGATATCCCCACTGTGGTATCGCTGGTGTAAAACAAGCTTTTACCATCCGAGGAGGTAATTTGATAGCCAACAGTAGGTACGGAATGTTTTACCGGCACTGCTAAAACATCATAACCAGCAATGGTTTTTTTGCTATAAGGCTCGATAGCCTCAAGTATGAGCGTCGGTTTCTCTTTACTGGGATATTCAAGAAAATTGGCATATATCTTGCCATCGAGAAGGCAGGTAGTGACAATATCAAGCGTGTAGCGCAGAGCATAGACCTCCAGCTGCCCCTGCCAGTAGTAACCAGCATTGGCAGCCAGAGTAACTAGATCCCGAGTATGGTCGAAGTGGTGATGGGTAAGCAAAACCACTTTTATCTTTTTCTGCTTGTGTAGAGAAAGGGCCGAGGTAAGTCCACCAGCATCCACAACCAAAGTACCATCAATCAATAGAGAAGTTAACCGTGCCCCTTTTAACTCGAGCTGATGGGCCCCTAAGATTTGAATTTCCACTTCACTGGCTGTCTATAACTCTGTCGGTAGCACCAAGAAACTTCTCCCACTGAGCTAATTCTTCAGCCAGAATCTGACGACCTTTCTCCGTCAACTCATAACATCGGCGCTTTTGCTTAGCAATGTACTGCCACGAGCTTGACACAAGTCCTCTGCTCTCCAAACGGCGTAATGCGGAGTAAAGGGTACTTGCCGTAAGATTAAAGTAGCCCTCGCTCCTCCGCTCCAGTTCTTTGGCAATCTCATAGCCATGTATGGGTAATTCGCCTATAATAAAGAGCAACAAAGGCTCCACAACACCCCGCAGTAACTGGCAAACATAAGATTGAGACATGGCTCTTTTAGTATATCATTTTAAAAATATTAAAACACGTAGTTGCTTGATTCATCAAGCACAATTTAAACTTACGTGTGCAAGAGGGCTTCCCGCGGCTCAGAATGACAGATAAAATTGTGTCGGGATTTATGTGGTTGAGTAACCATAGATACGGCAGGCTGGAGATATATCCGGGACTTAAGTTCCGGCTATGCCACACTCGCCCGCTTGGCCTTTAAGCGTTTCCACAGCATGAGGCAGCACCGGCAGTATCACTTCAAGGCATTCGCGTACCGCCTTGGGGCTTCCCGGCAGGTTGATAATTAAGCATTTCCCACGAGTGCCCACAACTGCCCGACTGAGCATGGCCATGGGGGTTTTCTTCAGGCTCTCAGCCCTCATCGCCTCGGCAAAACCGGGGACAATTCTATCCACCACGGCAAGAGTCGCTTCCGGAGTAACGTCTCTAGGAGTGAGTCCTGTTCCTCCCGTGGTGATGAGCACGTCTAAATCATCTTCATCTACCCACTTAACCAGCTTTTCAACAATAAGCTCCTTCTCATCAGGAACGATATCGTAATTTGCAATGCGAACATCCATGCTGGAGAGGATTTCGCGAATAACCTCTCCGCTTTTATCCTGACGCTCCCCTCTTGAGCCTTTGTCACTTATGGTCAATATCCCTACGGTAAACATTTTCTTCGCCTAACCCTCTTCCTTCATGGGGGCTAGAACGGCACTGTCCTGGCTTTTCAACACAAAATTCTTTTCTATGAAATCAGCTACCGTCACTGTATCACCCCATGGAAGCTGAGGGATATCTGTATCCAATGACCCATCAGTAACAATGGCCGAAAGTTCCTCAGGGGAACACAATAAGTCACTTCCGAGTTCTTTTCTATGCACTTCGATTTTAGGAGTTTTGCTTTTCCTGAATCCTTCGACAAGGACGAGGTCGAATTCAGAGCCAACGATGGTCATAATTTCCTCAATATTAAGCTCGTGGTCTAAGTTCTTAATAAAGGCCAGTTTATCAGGTGAGCTAATACATACAGCATCGCTGCCCGCTTGAGCAAACCTCCAGCTATCTTTTCCAGGGTGGTCTATTTCCATCCTGCCTCGACTATGCTTTAAGGCAGCGACTTTATATCCTTTTCTTTTAAACTCTGCAATAAGTTGCTCCATAAGCACTGTTTTACCAGATTGCGATTTGCCCACGATTGAAACAATCGGCAACGTTTTCACCTCGCCTTGTTCCTCTCCCCAATCCAACATCTGCACCTCGACCATGTCTCCGGCCTTTACTCCCTTGCTACTTTCGGGGATAACAGCCAAACCATTGGCCTTGGCCATGGATGTAAGGATTCCCGAGCCCTGGGGACCGGTGACGGAGGCATGATATTGACCACCACGCTTGGTTACACTTACCCTGGCAAAGAGGCGGCGCCCATCAGTATTCACAACATCATCCTCAATAATCGCTCGGACGGCTGGCTTCGCCAGAATTTTCTTCCCCAGCATTTTTAGTATGGCAGGACGGGCGAATTGTTCAAAGGTAATCATGGAGCTGACGGGATTGCCCGGCAATCCCAAATGAGGCACCTTCCCCTTTCTCCCTCCTTCCACCTTCTTCATAACCCCAAAGGCAAGCGGTTTTCCGGGCTTCATACAAACCGTCCAGAAGCCAACCTCCCCATGCTCTGCCAGGACATCCTTTACTATATCGTAGTCTCCCTTGGACACACCCCCGGAGGTAATAAGCATATCTGCATCCAAACCCTCGTCTATTTTCTCAATTAGAGATTGCACTGAATCGCGCCCTATGCCCAGGATTTTGGGGATACCACCGTAGCGAGAGACTTCGGCGGCAATGGCATAGTTATTGCTATCATGAATCTTACCCGGAGCCAATGGCTGGTCAACACCAATGAGCTCGTCTCCCGTAGCTAGAATAGCCACAATCGGCCGACGGATAACCAGCGCAGTGGAGAGCCCCAGGGAGGCCAGCACTCCTATCTCTTGAGGGCGAAGCACCTTTCCTTTTTTAAGAATTAAATTTCCCTTGGCAATATCCTCGCCTCTACCTCGGACATTCAATCCCTTCTTCGCCTGGCACAATATGCCGATTTGCGACAAGTCTCCCCTAGCTGATTTGCGGCTAACTTCATCAGTGTCCTCAAATCGAACCACGGCATCAGCTCCCTCAGGCAATGGCGCTCCCGTCATAATGCGGATAGCCGTCCCCGGCCTGACTTCTTTTGTGGGCATAGACCCGGCAGCAACCTCTCCAACCACGATCAAATATCCCGGTGATGATTCACTAGCCCCACGAGTATCTTCGGCTCGCAGGGCATAACCATCCATGGCGGAATTATCCAGCGGGGGAATATCTATAGTGGAATAGACATCCTCAGCCAGAACTTGTCCCAGGCAGTCCAGAATAGGCTTCCGCTCGGGCTCAAGAACCTCAACATAGCTCAAAACCTTCTCGAGGGCTTCTTCCACAGAGATCATGCGGTAAACTCCCAAAATTGTATTATAGATTATCTTTGTCCTCTATACCAACTTCCCTGAGAACAAACTAGCTCGGTGATAATACTGCCCGAGAGCAGACCGGTGCTTCAAGTTCAGCTTAATTTGACAACTGGCAGCTTTAGCCCTATTATTTAACAAAGTAAGGAGGTAGAAATGCGAGAAAAGGTACAAGCAGCCCTGGAACAAGTGAGACCGGCATTGTTAGCCGATGGAGGGGATGTCCAACTAATAGATGTCAAAGATGGAGTGGTGACATTAAGGTTGACCGGTGCCTGCGGTGGCTGCCCCATGGCAAGTATGACCTTGAAGGATGGGATTGAACGGGTGCTCAAGGAACAGGTGCCTGAAATTAAGGAGGTGGTGGCCGTCTAATCCATGACTGCGTTCCAAGAAGGGGATAAAAAACGAATCAGGCTGGAGACTTAAATGACCCAGGGATATTTTATCTGCCATTCTTGTGGTGAAAGAGTGGAATGTAGTGGAGAGGAGCGACCATGCGAGGTGCTCAATGGTTGGTTCATGGTTTCACGATGGAAAGGGCCAGGGGCAGTCGAGCATTACAATTTTTGCTCCTCGATTTGCCTCAAAACATGGATCGATGCCCAAGTTCCTCAAGTCCCTGACGTATTCCTAAGAGCTTTTGAGAAGGGAAAGGATTAAAAATGCCCATCTATGAATATTTTTGTCCCAATTGTAACTTCAAGTTTGAATTACTTCGCCACCAAACCCGAGCAAACGAAAGTGCCTCTTGCCCCCGCTGTCACAATGGCGCAAAACGAATATTCTCTTCTTTCGCCTCCTTTTCTAAAAGCAATGAAGAGCCATCTACCCCGATTGGGGGAAGTTCCTCTTGTAGCTCATGCTCTGCCACAAGTTGTGACACCTGCCAGATATAGCTCCCTCAGCGAGAAACTGCAAAGAGCCCAAATTAAGAGAACACCAAATGACCAGCCTGTGAAAATAAATCCCAAACATGTAATCACATTGGTGAGCCGAGATGATTGAGATAAGAAGAGAAGACTTCTCCATCGATGAGATAACCAAGAAGATGAAGGACCCCAAAATAGGGGCAATATCAATTTATCTAGGCACCGTACGTGAATTCCCTTCGGGTAATGGACTGGAATTTGAGGACGATAACCACGCTGTCCGGAAACTAGAGGAGATAGAAAAAAGAGCAATCGGCAAATTTGATGTCGAGGATGTAGCCATAGTACATCGAGTGGGTTTCTTAGGCATATCAGATAACATTCTATTAGTAGCAGTTTCCGCTTCTCACAGAGGGCCAGCTTTCGATGCTTGCAGAAGCATAATAGACGACATAAAGGATTTCCACAAATCATGGGGAAAAGAAGTACCGAAATAGAAATTTTAGGGATTTCCAGGGATGGTAAGCGGAAGAAGACAGATGAGCTTGTCCATGAAGAAGAGATTATCGTTAAGCTCAATGGAGAAATTCACAAATTCTACTGCATTCCCGTTGACCTAGAAGAGATGATAGCTGGCAATTTGAAAGCAAGAGGCATAGACCCTTCTTCGTCCCGGATCAAGAAGCTCGGCAGCAATGAGTTTGAGGTGAACGCTCCCGAAGAATTAGTTAAGACCCCCAGAAACTGTGATTCTCAGAAAAAGCGAACCAAAGGCGAAGTTTTTGATTTGATAGAGGCGCTAAACGAAAACAGTTTCTTGTACAAAAAGACTGGCTGCACACATGTTATTGGGATCTGTGAGGATAAGGAGATTTTTGTCGAGGATATAAGTAGGCATTGCGCCATAGACAAAGCCATCGGCCTAGCAATTAGAGACGGAATCAATTTATCGAATAGCTCCCTGGTTAGCTCGTGCCGACAAACGGCTTCCACAATAAGAAAGGCGATCTTTTGCGAAATACCAATAGTTGTAAGCATCGCTGCCCCCACGGACCTAGCTATAAAAGAAGCCAATAAATACGGGATAACACTCATAGGATTTGCCAGTTCCAAAAGGTTTAACATATACTCCCACGATTGGAGAATCGAAATCTAAAAATATATAGAGTGGGAAAATAACAGGTTTTATCGTATCGCGGTATCCAAACTGGACCCTTTCGCTGGATTGAAATTAAAGCAGGAGTAGTTTACAATATAGCAGCTTGCTTTGCTTCACCAAATGCATGAACTTGGAGTAACTGAAAACATAGTTAATATTGCTTCAGCCAAAGCTGGTGAGGCACAAGCTAGCAAGGTCATCCAAATTAACTTAGTAATTGGCGAGATGTCAGGATTTGTCCCCGACTGTATTCAGTTTTATTTCGATTCTCTTAGCCAAGATACCATCGCTCAAGGAGCAGTACTCCACTTTGAATTAGTGCCAACTCAATTGCGTTGTCGGAATTGTTCCACGACTTTCCAGCCCCAAGATACTCTATGGTCTTGCCCTAAATGCCGGGGCCAGAGCGTAGAAATATCCAAGGGACGAGAGCTCTATATCGAAAGCATGGAAGTAGAATGAAAAAAATAGAAGTTATCCAGAACGTTCTGGAGGCAAACGAGACCATAGCTAACCGAAATCAACAGCTATTGGATAGGCACAAGGTTTTTACTATTAACATTATGTCAGCTCCAGGTGCCGGCAAGACGAGTCTTATTCTACAAACTCTGACGAGGCTGAAAGGCAGGCTGAACATAGCTGTTATCGAAGGCGATGTTGCTTCCACAATAGATGCTGAGAAGGTGCAGAGCGAGGCAAAAGCAGTAGTTCAAATAAATACCCGAAATATGCCGGAAAGTTGTTCTTTGATGGCTGCCATGATTGAGTTAGCTCTAAAGGACATGCCCCTGGGTAACATAGACCTACTCTTAATCGAGAATGTAGGCAATCTCATTTGCCCCTCCGAATTTATCTTGGGAGAACACAAACGAGTGGTGATTTCCAGCCTGCCTGAGGGGGATGATAAAGCCACTAAATATCCCCTGATCTTCATCGATGCCGATGCTGTGATAATAAATAAGATGGACTTTCTTCCCCATGTTGATTTCGATATTGCTGCCTTTCGCCGTTCCATCGAAGGACTAAATCCTAAAGTCGAGGTTTTCCAACTCTCCTGCAAGACCAGCGAGGGGATAGAAAGATGGTGCTCCTGGGTATTAGAACAAGTCGAAACCAATGCCATAAAGCTATAGAAGTCTCACATACCTAGTAAACCTCATCATCTTGAGAAGGCTAAGCGATGCCAAGGTGAAAAGGGAGCCACCGTCCCTGTCCTGCAACTAAACCTTTACAACGCTTGTGCCACAAACTATAATTCGCTGTCATGTCCTTCATAAAAAGCGGCAATTTACCTGCCACCCTGGCTAAGATATCCCACCTGTTAGCTACCCAGAAAAAGCAAGGCTATATCGTTGGTGGCTTTATCCGTGATTGGCTTTTGGAAAGGAAGACCAACGATATAGATATCGCTGTGAACGGTGCCTCCATAACCATAGCTCGGGAAGTAGCCGAAGAAATAGGAGGCAAATTTGTGCTCCTTGATGATGTCAACAACATAGCTAGAGTGGTGGTGATTGAAGATAAGCAGCCAGGAAGGGCTCCACAAAACCAAGAATTGCGTGGTGCAGAGTGGCATTTTGATTTCTCTCCTTTTACCGGAGATATTGAATCTGATCTTGCCCGCCGCGATTTCACCATAAATGCCATGGCTCTGGAACTCAGCCAATTTGTCATTGCCAGCACAGCCACCAAGATGAGCTCCCGAAAATCGGCAAGTTTTTTGACTGAAAAACAATCCCCCCTAAAGCTTATCGACCCCTTTTCCGGTAAGGAGGATTTGAGGGATAAAATAGTACGGGGGGTAGGCGAGCAAATATTTGAAGCCGATGCCGCTAGACTCTTGCGGGCAGTGAGGTTGGCTGCCGAGCTTGACTTCACTATAGAGCCAAAGACAGAATCTTTAATTCGCCGCTATTCCCATGCTATCACTGAAGTCTCGGGGGAGAGGGTTAGAGAAGAGCTACTTCGTTTGCTCACTCTGTCCCGAGCTGCTTACCATCTGAGATACTTAGATAACCTTGGCTTACTGCTAACTCTAATCCCCGAGCTAGCAGAGAGCAAGGGAGTAGAGCAACCAACAGTGCATTTCTGGGATGTCTTCGAACATTCTTTACAGACCGTAGCTGCCATAGAATTCCTCATTAGGGAAAGCGATTGGGAGTACAGCAACGACGATATGCTAACTACTGTTCCTTGGTTTGACGTAATAGAGAGGCACTTATCCCAGGAAGTTTCCAGCGGAAGTAACCATAAGGTTCTACTCAAGTTAGCTGGGCTATTCCATGATATTGCTAAACCAATGACAAAGTCTATTGATGATACAGGTAGAGCCAGATTTTTAGGGCATACCAAACAAGGAGCAGCTATGACTGCGAACATTTTGGAACGGTTGCGATTTAGCAATCGAGAAATAAGACTGGTGGAAAGCCTTGTCTATCATCATCTCCGCCCAGTTCAGATGGCACATGAGGAATTTCCTACCCAACGGGCAATTTATCGCTACTTTCGGGATACCGGCGAGGTCGGCATCGATATTCTATTCTTGGCTTTAGCCGATTATCTGGCCAGCCGCGGTCCCCTGGCATCTATGGAGGAATGGAAAAAACATTGCCAATTAATAAACTACATACTGGCAGAGCACGACAAGCAGCAAGCCAAAATCTTGCCGGTGAAACTCATTGATGGCCATGATATAATGAACAACTTGGGATTAGCACCAGGACCACTGATTGGCAAACTCCTCGCCATAGTCAACGAGGCTCATGCCAGCGGTGAGTTAAGCACCAGGGAAGAAGCATTAGCCTTGGTTCGAAGGGAGCTGTCAGCTGTGAGCAAGCAGCAAACAAGAGCCCCCCAAAAATCCCAGAATTCTGGAGTAAAAACAATCCCTAACACAAAGTAGACTAAATTGAGAAGTAGAAACGTTTATTTATTAATTTTCATCCTTGCCTTGTTCGGCTTCGCCTTATGGTCTATAGTCCCGCTGGATAGAAATGTTTTCGGCAGGGAAGGGTTAAGGCTGGGGCTTGACCTCAAAGGCGGCAGCTACCTGGTTTACCAGGCTGATGTCAGCGATATCGAGCCTGAGTACAGGGATGAGATTATGGAGGGTGTGAAGGGAGTTATAGAAAGGCGTATTGATGCTCTGGGCATAACCGAGCCCATCATCCAACTACAGAAACGGGAAGGGGAATACAACATTGTCATCCAACTGCCGGGCATTGCTGACATCGAGAAGGCTAAGGAAATGGTTGGACTCTTCACCCTGCTCGAATTCAGGGAACAGGATGCCGCAGGAAATTGGACTGCTGCCAAAGGCACGGTAAATGGCGAAGAGTTAACCCTTACCAGTAGATATTTTAAGGAGAACACTTACGTTACTGTAAACCAGTTGGGCAGCCCGTTATTAATATTTGAATGGGATGAAACTGGAAAGGAGCTCTCCCCGCAGATAACCAGCCGCCTCATAGGAAAACAGCTAGCTATCTATCTGGGTGATGAGCCACTTCGGGGCGAAGATGGTCGTCCCATCGCCCCAGTGGTTCAAGAGACGATAAGGGACAGGGGACAAATTGAAGGATTAAACCTTGTTGATGCTCAGGAATTATCCCGATTGCTCAACGCTGGACGGATCGACGTTCCCCTCGGGAGGTGGGTAGACGGAGCATTTGAACCTAGTGTTCCACTCTATGAAAGGACTGTGGACGCTACCTTGGGAGCCGATTCCATCAGGAAGAGCATAATGGCAGCAGTGATTGGGATAGTGCTACTGGTGATATTCATGCTTGTTTACTACCGTCTGCTTGGCCTGGTAGCTTGCCTCAGCTTGGGGATTTATGGCGTGATGCTTTTATCCATTTTTAAACTCTGGCCTGTAGCGCCTATAACCCTGACTTTGCCTGGCGTCGCCGGCTTTATCCTCTCGCTGGGCATGGCCGTAGATGCCAACGTCCTTATATTTGAGCGCACCAAGGAGGAACTGCGAGGAGGGCGCAGCTTAGGTGCCGCCGTTGAGGCCGGGTTCAACCGCGCCTGGACCGCTATCAGAGATAGCAACATCACCACCTTTATCGCCTGCTTCATACTTATCTGGCTTGGTGGCGGGCTTGGTGCTCTTATGGTCAAAGGCTTTGCCCAGACCCTGCTTATTGGTGTAGCTTTATCCATGTTCACAGCCATTGTGGTTACCAGAACCTTCCTCCGCCTGATTATAGGCAGCCAGGTGGTCAAAAATCTGGCAGCGTATGGAGTAACGTCAGTTACCAGCGAAGCGAGGAACCTGAAATGATAGACTTTGTCGGTAAGAGGCAGTGGTTTTTCCTTATTTCAGGAATACTTATTGTTGCCGGGATAATTTCTCTGGCCGTTTTTGGGATAAAGCCGGGACCCGATTTTGCCGGTGGCACATCTATGATGCTTCAGTTCAGCCCGGCGGTCGAACAAAGCCAGTTGCGGGAGGAGATGGCTAAGCTGGGATATGATAAGGCAACTATTCAAAAGGCTGGCGAGGGTAATTTCATCATCCACCTCAGGGAAATAACCTCAAAAGATGCAAGAGAGTTAGCAGAGAAACTCGGGGCAGAATTAGATTCCCAGGTTGAAATAACCGATTACTATTTAGTCTCGGGAACAGTGGCGGCGAAAACAGCACGCAATGCCGTCATCGCCGTAATAATAGCTGCTGTGGCTATGATGTTTTACATTGTCTGGGCGTTTCGCCGCATGCCCAGCCCCTTTCGCTGGGGTACCTGCGCCATCATTGCTCTCATCCACGATGTGTTCATAATAGTGGGCATCTTCTCCATCCTGGGTTGGCTTGCCGGGGTGGCGATTGATGCCCTGTTTATCACCGGACTGCTTGCCGTTGTCGGTTACAGCATCAATAACACTGTGGTTATCTTTGACCGCATTCGGGAAAATGTATCAAGGCACATTAGACCCAACTTCGCCGAGACTGTAAACGATAGCCTCGTAGAAACGCTAGGGAGGTGTTTAAGTACTGCCCTGACCACCTTTTTTGTGCTCTTAGCCCTGTTCCTTTTTGGCGGAGCCACCATACACTATTTCGTCCTGGTGTTGCTCTTCGGCGTTATCATCGGCACCTACAGCTCTATCTGCATCTCCAGCCAGCTTCTGGTGGTGTGGGAAAAGCGAGAGTGGAGGGCACTCTTGCCTTTCACTAAGAGACCAGCCTAGTCGGAAATATCAAACCAATTTCCAATATCTAAGCTCTAAATCCTAAACAAATTCAAAATTCCAGACTTAAATACCAAAACTCAGATTGCTACTCCAGTCTCTGCCAACTCTTCGATATCAAGTACATAACAATGGCATTGCATGAAATAGCGAGCTGTTTGCCGCGTGGGTAGTTGACCTGGATGGTACCTGTTCCGTATCATATTTGGCAACAAGCCTCGGAGACAGACAAAATAGACGGCCATATGATGAACAGTAGTGAGGACGACATAGTGCGATTGAACAGGTCTCACGTTAAGCGTGCTACTGAGGCACTAATCAGGGCATTCTGGAATCACCCACCTCTCCAATATTACTTCCCCGACGAGGCGGAGCGGGAAAGGATAGCGCCCTACTTCTTCTCTTTAGCTGTCTCCAATGGCATCCGATATGGTGAAGTGCATGCCACATCTCAAGATTTGGAGGGAATCGCCGTGTGGCTGCCATCCGACAACTACCCCATTACACTGTGGAGACTGTTGCGTTCCGTTCCACCCTCCGAGATTCTTGGCGTTGCGAGATACGGAGGGTCCAGAATGAGGGGTCTCGGCCAATATATAGATGCCGTGCACGGTCGATTGGCCCCATTTAAGCACTGGTTCCTGCAGGCCATCGGTGTAGACCCTCAGTTTCAGGGAAGAGGCTATGCTAGTAAGCTGCTCAGGCCAATGCTGGCAAGAATAGATGAAGAGGGTCTGCCATGCTATCTTGAGGCGCTCGAAGGACAAAACGTCCGGCTCTATGAGCACTTCGGCTTCAAAGTGATAAAGGAATCTAATGTTCCTGACACTAGCCTGACTAACTGGGCAATGTTGAGAGACGCTCGGTAGTCAAGGCAACTCATCACCGGAACGGGGTTCTCATCTGTAGGGCAATCACAATGATCATCACCCGATTGCACGATTACTCATTTTGTTTTGAATTTTGGTCATTAGATGAGAGGAACTAAATTTTTCCTTTCTTTTGTTTAGGATTTCAAATTTTGTGCTTAGAATTTGTCGTATTTTGCCTTGCCATTTTGCATTTTTATTGTTGAATTTTGGTTTAGTATCCCTCTAGGTGGTGTATTCTCTTTATTGCCTCGATATGCTCGTCAAATCCCTCGGGCTTTCTTGCCATTGATGCTTTTCCCAAAGGGTCATCTATCTCTGAATTACCCAGAAGTACATCAAAGACAGCTTTTATGGAAGAAGCGACTACCTGAAGATTATAGCCACCTTCCAGAGTAAAAACGAGACGTCCCTGGCACAGTTCAGTGGCCAATTTCTTCAAGGTCATTACCATTTGAGCAAAACCTTTAACACTTACCCGCATCATAGCTAGCTGGTCAGCCCAGTGAGCATCGAAGCCAGCAGAAACCAGAATGAGCTGTGGACGGAATCTCTGAGCCGCTGGGACCAAGACCTCGTTGAAAGCTCTCAAGTATTCCTCATCGCCCCAGCCGGCGGCCATGGGAAAGTTAACCGTAGTTCCTTCTCCTTCACCTGTTCCAGCTTCATCCATCCATCCCATCCCGGGATAAAAGGGATACTGGTGGGTGGAAAAGTAAAGGACTTTGGGGTCGGCATAAAAAGCATCCTGAGTCCCATTGCCATGATGGACATCAAAATCAGCGATAAGAACACGGTTGATACTGAACTTGCTTAGGGCAAATTTAGCGGCGATTGCCACATTATTGAAAATGCAGAAGCCCATTGCTCCATCATGAATGGCATGGTGCCCTGGCGGTCTAACCAGAGCAAAGGCGCTATCCACTTCCCCCTTCATCACCGCTTCTACAGCCACCATGAGCCCACCGGCAGCATATAAGGCTGCTTCGTAAGATTTCGGAGACATTACGGTATCAGGGTCAAGCCAGCCACCACCCTTTTCCGCTTGGCTCTTAACGTAGGAGATGTACTCCGTCGCATGTATCATCTCTAGCTCCTCTAGCAAGGCGGGGCGCGAAGGCAGACAGATGAGTTTGTCCTTAATTCCAGTCTCTTTCAAATAAGACATCGTGGCCACCAGCCTCTGAGAATTCTCCACGTGGTCACCGGTATCATGTTCCAAATAGATTGGGTCATAAACCAGACCGGCTTTCATACTCGCATCATATCAAAGGCACTCAAGCAAAACAATTATGGCGAGGCTTCCCAGAGTTCCGACCCAGTCGGAGTTGCTTTTTATCACGGAAAACATCTATGCTGTGGGATGCACAGTTCCGTGAAGGAAAGCTTTGTCCTGTGACCAGAGAAGAGATAAAAGAGTTGCTCAACGAGGCGGAGAAGAGGTTTGCCTCGGAAGCAAAGTTAATACAGGTGGAGTCAGGCAAAATTATTTTCGTTGGCGATACTCATGGTGACCTCGAAGCCACGGAGAAAATTATCCACAGGTATCTCAAGTCGGAGAATAAGCTAGTTTTTCTGGGGGACTATGTTGATCGGGGACCAGCTTCCCTGGAGAACATTAATTTTTTGCTTGGGCAAAAAACTGAACACCCCGATTCTCTTTATCTGCTTATGGGAAATCACGAAGGCCATGCTGTAGTCAGCTTCCACCCTGCCGATTTCTGGGAAGGACTGGATGCCGAACTTCGCCAGCGATATAGTGAGGTTCTTTCCAGGTTGCCGCTGGCAGCGTCCACGCCAAATGGAATCATTGCTCTGCATGGAGCACTCCCCGATGTGTCAGGTTTAGAAGATATAAGCAGGATAAAGCCAGGTAGCGCCGAATGGCATCAAATAACCTGGGGGGACTGGCAGGAAAATGAAGGAAAGTTCTTGGGAATCGATCCCTATACCGGGAGACCTCAATTCGGGCGAGGCTGGTTCGATGAAATCATGTCCCGCTTGGGCAAAAATGTCTTGATAAGGTCTCACCAGCCAGATGCCCCGCCCACAATGTATGGCGGAAGATGCCTTACTATATTCACTTCTTCAGCTTATAGACATTATATTTCTGAGCGCACCATAGCCTTGGTGGATTCGAGAAAAGTGGTAAAGAGCGTGGATGATATAGAGATAGAGATTATCTAAAGCCCCCTCAACCCTCAAGATTTCAGCTTACTATGTTATAATGTTACCAATCTGCTTCTGGGGGGTTGCTGGAATAAAAGTCGCAAGACTTTTTGGGTTAAATAATGCAACCTTTCTCGACCTTATGCATTTATAGTAATAGAAGGATACAAAAATGAATAAGCTGCTCAAAGTTTCAATTCCAATACTGCTGATTCTGGGGTTAGCGCTAATCAGTGGCTGTGGTGGTGCTTCGCCAGAAGCATTACCTAGTGTACCCGGTGGGGGAGGGCAAGATGAAGAAAGATATGTACCTGCTGATGGAGGGCGAGATGAAAGCTGGATTCCTGCGGAACTAACGGAAGACCGCAAAATCGTAAAAACAGGCTCCATGACTTTGGAGGTAGAAGATATAGCCGAGACTCTGGATAAAGTTGCTGAGATGGCTGATGAGCTCAACGGCTATGTAGTTTCCTCATATAAATATGAATATGAACGGAGGGTTTTGGGTCGCATTACCATCCGCGTTCCCTTTGAAAAATTTGAAGAGGCTTTTGAAAGACTTCGCCAGTTGGCCACAGCCGTGCCCGACGAGACTACCAGAGCAACGGATGTAACTGAGGAATATGTTGACCTGGAAGCTCGGCTAAGCAACCTTCTAGCAACCGAAGCCCAGTATCTAGCCCTGATGGAGGAGGCAGAGAACGTAGAGGAAATGTTGATGGTGCAGAGAGAGCTTTCCAAGGTGAGAGGGGAGATTGAGCAAATCGAAGGCCGCATGAAATATCTGGAGCAGACCTCAGAGACGTCACTTATTGAAGTAGACTTACAGGAAACAAGGGGATTGGCTGAACCCTGGAGTGCCTCCGCTGCTTTAAAATCGGCAGTGCGTGGGCTGACAACATTTGGCAGAGGTCTAGCCACTGTGCTCATCTGGCTTGGCATTTTCTGCTGGGCATGGGTGCCGCCTTTGGTAATCTGGCTCAGAAGACGCCGAAGGGCGAAGAGCTAATTCTCAATGCCTTCCTGAGAGGGCTTAGCAATTGCCTGCCCACCCCCATGGGGTTTGAGGAAGTCAAGCGAACAGTTTGGCTTACTGTGCAATAGTAAGAAATTACGTTGCCTTAGATAAATACCCAGCGAGTTAGTTATCGCTCTCCGTTGTTAGTTTTGTAATTTCCCTCATTGGTACTATTTGAAGCTTATACAACAATCTTGACATGACTTCCTCGGGCGTCTACACTATTAAAACCACCTGACGAGGTCTGAAAGCAATGATATGCCCTGTTTGTAAATACGATATGCTGGTCGTTGAGTATCATAATATTGAGCTTGATTATTGTAATAGTTGTAAGGGGGTGTGGTTTGACTCTGGAGAGCTTGAGCTTTTGCTTGAATCGCATAGTCTTGAAGAGACAAAGGTGTTCCTTGATGGCATCCTCAACTCTCAGGAAGCCGTTTCATCAGAAAAGAAACAGAATTGCCCCGTCTGTGGCCATAAGATGAAAAAAACAGCGATAGGCGGACAGCCTGAAATCCTCATCGACATATGCCGTGATGAACATGGATTGTGGTTTGACGGGGGTGAGGTTACTCAGTTGATAAGACGTCTGGCTGGGGAACATCCGCCAAAACATGATTCCAGGGAACAGGTTATCAGTTTCCTGGAAGAAGTATTCGAAGCCCCGGAGCAAACCGGAGATGATTAGGCAAACCCTTTATGCTGGACAATAAACACCCTTGTAATATAGGGCCAAGCTACCAACTCAATGACAGAACTGGTGAGGGTAAAGAAAGGATTGAAGAAACGACCTCAGCATAGTAATATTTTTTATCTTGGGTATGGGTAATCCACCTAACTCGGGAATCGAAAGAAGGAAGGACCATGTTTGGCAAAGGGAAAATTAATATCGCAATTCAAAAGACCTACTATGCTCCGGGGGATATTATTTCTGGCGATGTTGCCTTGACATTAAAGAAGCCAGTGAAAGCGAGGGAAGTGAGCATATCCTTAATCGGGGAGCAGCTGATAACCTCGCGGCAGAAGGAAAGCGGGTGGGGGATAGCTGGTGGAGGCATAGGGTATAGCAGCAGCTCGTCAGCGCAGGCGAAGCGCGAGCGCATCTATGACTTCAAGCTACCCTTAGATAGCGAAAGGGAATACAGCGAGGGGCGAGAATATCGCTTCGAGATAAAGATACCAGCAGATATACCACAGATGCCAAAGCCAGAAGCCAAGCCAGGCGAAGCACGGAAGGTCGCACAAACAGTAGCGGCAGTGATGGGTTTAAGTCGTTCTTCCCCAATTGAGTGGTATCTGTTGGCCAAACTCGATATTCCCCGCGGACTGGACATTATGAAAAAGGTTGGTATAACAATTGAATAAGCCGAGCTTTCTCATCGTCGTGGTGCAGGAAGCTTACCAGAGACATGGCTTTTGTCGGTGGTGTTCTCCGGGCTAGAGAATAGCGTTAATCGAGTTAAGGAGGGACTATGTTTGGCAGCAAAGGGAAAATTGATATCGCAATTCAAAAGTTCAACTATGCTCTGGGAGATACTATTTCTGGCAGTGTTGCCTTGACATTAAAGAAGCCAGTGAAGGCGAGGAAAGTGAACATATCCTTAATCGGGGAGCAGCTGATAACCAACACGCAGGATACAAGCAGAAAAGGCATACTAATGGGTGGAGGAGGGATGGGTGAAGGCATAATGAGACCAATGATGAGTGAAAGAAGGGGGAGTGAAGGCATAACAATAGGCGCCAGAAGAGAGCAGTCAACTATGACGGAGCGCGTGTGCATCTATGACTTCAAGCTGCCGCTAGATGGCGAAAAGGAATACAGCGAGGGGCGAGAATCTTACTTCTTCGAGATGAAAATACCAGCAGATATTCTGAGTGTGAGACCACAGATGACGAGTCCAATTAAGTCTCCAAGCAAGTGGTATCTGTTGGCCAAACTCGATGTTCCCGGCGGACTGGACATTAGCAAAAAGGTTGATATAACAATCGGATAAGCCGAGCTTTCTCATCGTCGTGGTGCAGGAAGCTTACCAGAGACATGGCCTTTGCAGGCGGTGTTCTTTGGGCTAGAATATAGCGGTAATTGAGTTAAAGGAGGTTTAATATGGTAGCAGTTTATATCATTGTCGGTGTCGTTGTAGTTCTTCTTATCATATTCCTAACTATCTACAACGGCCTAGTCAGGCGGCGTAATCAAGTAAAGAACTCCTGGGCGCAGATTGACGTTCAGCTAAAACGACGCCATGACCTCATTCCCAACCTGGTGGAAACTGCCAAGGGCTATATGAAACACGAGCGGGAAACCCTGGAATCAGTAACCAAAGCCCGTAATCTTGCCCAGCAAATGGCGTCTGCGGGAGCCGGTGAGCGAGCCAAGGCCGAAGGTGAGTTGAGTTCGGTCCTATCCCGTTTACTGGCTGTAGTGGAAAACTACCCCGACCTTAAAGCCAATCAGAACTTTCTGGCACTTCAGGAGGAGCTTGCCTCAACCGAGAACAAGATAAGCTTTTCTCGCCAGTATTACAATGATTCAGTCTTAAGATATAACAACCAGACGCAGATGTTTCCGTCTAACATCGTAGCCAGCATGACCGGGTTTAAGGCTAGTGAATTCTTTGAGGTTACTCTAGCCGCCGAAAGAGAAGCGCCCAAGGTTAGTTTCACTCAGTAAGAAGACACATCAGCTGTGTGGGAACAGATTAGGTCTAATCAGATAAGGTCGGTAGTGCTGACAATAGGCATGGGAGCATTACTGCTACTGCTCGGCTATTTCCTGGGCCTGTACTTCGGTAGTGCTATTGTGGGCTTGGTCATCGCCATATTACTATGGGCAGTCTTGAGTTTAGTCGGCTATTTCCAGGGTGATAGTATCCTGCTTAGCATGTCGAGGGCGAAGAAAATTAAGCGTGATGACCACCCCCGTCTGTACAATGTGGTTGAGGAAATGAAGATTGCCTCCGGTCTGGAGAAAATGCCCAACATATACATCATTGATGACCCGGCATTAAATGCCTTCGCCACTGGTCGCGACCCCAATCGGGCATCCGTAGCTATTACCTCGGGACTGCTACAAAAACTAAACCGCGATGAATTGCAGGGGGTCATTGCCCACGAGATATCCCACATCAAGAACCGGGATGTGCTGCTCATGGCGATGTGTAGCATCCTGCTCGGCACTATCGTGCTCCTAGCCTGGTACGGGTCACGTTTCCTCATTTTTGGCAGCATGACCGGGTCAAGAAGAAGTTCCTCATCAGGAGGGGGTGGGGGGGCTCAGATAATAATTCTGGTCGTGGCACTCGTATTTATGATACTGGCGCCGATTGTGGCGCAGCTCATTTACCTTGCCATCTCCCGGAAGAGAGAGTACCTGGCAGATGCTTCGGCAGCCCTCTACACTAGATACCCCGAAGGACTGGCCTCAGCCCTGGAAAAGCTGGGTACCTCACCTGGGCAGTTAAAATCAGCCAATAAGGCCACAGCCTCTATGTATATCATCAATCCATTCCGCAAGAAAGGCATGAAAGCCAGTGATCTCTCCAGTACCCACCCCCCCATATCAGAGAGGATACGCATCCTGCGTGCCATGGCCGGCGCCTCTTTTAACGATTATGACCAGGCTTACCGCCAGGAGCACCGCGGGGAGGGGGTTATACCTGCTGCCAGCATTGCCGCCGGAACAGTCCCATTAGCAACGGTAAAGCTAGAGGGTGGAGCGGGTGAACCGGACGAGATACAACGGGCTCGTGAGACCTCAGATGTAATGTGGCGGCTGAGTAACTATAACACCATTACATGCGATTGTGGTGCCAAGTTGCGAGTGCCACCTAAGTTCAAAGAGCCAAGAATCAAGTGCCCGCATTGTGGTAGAACACACCAGGTTTGAGAAGATGGATTATCGTTAACCAAATCTCCTCATGTACCATCGGTAACTTCAGCACCTATGGCGATGCTGGTTGAGACTTCTCCGAGATTGAGATAGAGGAACTGTGCACTCGGGCCAGGAGCAAATAACCTTATCTTAATCAAGCGAGGGGATTTGAACCTTCGCTTTCGGTATCTAGTGTCTAGTCTCGTGAATGGATTTCATCAAACCAGCATCATGTCCGATATGTCACCCTGAGCGATAGCGAAGGGTCTCTAAATTCTTCGCAGGGTTTATCCTGAGTGGAGGTGAGATTCTTCGCCTTCGGCTCAGAATGACAGCTTTCGTAAAAGCTATCTGCGGGACTGCACACTAGGAAATATACCCGTCTCTTATAAGGAGTTCGGCGACAAGAACTGCGCCCTTAGCAGCTCCCATCTTGGTGTTGTGAGATACCAGAAGGTACTTGATGCCGTTCTTCAGGACGTTGTCTTTCCTGATTCTGCCCACCACGGTGGCCATGCCATCCTCAGCATCACGGTCGAGTCGCGGCTGAGGTCGGAACGGGTCTTCGTGGACTATTATCATGTGCTTGGGGGCTGAAGGCAGGTCAGTGTCACCAGGTGAACCAACATATTCCCTCATCGCCCTGGCGACGTCGTCCGCTTCACAGGCTTTTTGGGTGGAGACGAAAACCGATTCCGTATGTCCTTCCCGAACATTAACACGGGTGCAGGTGCAGCTTACGTTGAACTTGGCTGAACTGATGGAATTACCTGCGAAACTGCCCAGGATTTTCTGTGTTTCACGCTGCACCTTTTCTTCCTCCCCGGCAATAAAGGGAATAACATTATCCAGGATGTCGAGGCCTATCACTCCCGGGCTTCGACCTGCGCCTGATAGGGCTTGCATGGAAGTCATTATAACGGCGTCCACGCCGAACGATTCGTAAATTGGTTTTAGCGTTATCGCCAGGCCAGTAGTGGTGCAGTTGGGAATGGGTGTAATGAAGCCTTTCCATCCCCGAGCTTTTCTTTGCACATCAACTAGTCTGGCGTGCTCGGAATTGATGCCGGGAATTAAGATGGGCACATCGTCATCGTAGCGGAAGGCCGAGGCCGTGCTTATAACTGCTTTGTCGCTGGCAAATTTCGGTTCCAGAATCTTCGCCTGGTCGGACTCTACGGCCGAAAAGATGATATCCAGGGCGGAGATATCCATTTCGATGGCATTCTGGACGGGCATAGGCATAACCTCCTCCACGGGAGGCTCTTGACAAAACCAGCGCAAGGCTCCAGACTGAGCATCGGTTATGGCCTCCTTATAGCTGCGCCCTGCTGACCTCTCGGAGGCAGCAATCGCAGCAATTTCAATCCAGGGGTGACCTTTCAGGGCAACGAGAAATTGCTGACCAACTATGCCAGTCGCTCCTACGATTCCAGCTTTCATCATGGTTTCCCTCCGCTCTGTTTTTATTCTTCGGATTAGGCACAGACAGCTTGCACTCCCTTTTACTGAGCTAATCGGGGCGAGAGGACTTGAACCTCCGACCTCAGCGTCCCGAACGCTGCGCGCTACCAACTGCGCTACGCCCCGTTTGTCTATGCTATTATATGATGCTTTAATTATTGGGGCAAGGATGAAGTATTGCGTTTTAATAATTGATGGAGCATCAGGTTGGCCATTGGCTGCTCATGGTGGGAGGACTTGCCTGGAGTTGGCGCATACTCCGAACATGGATGCTATAGCAAAGGCGGGTGCTGTCGGGCTGCTTCGCACCGTGCCGCCGGGGATGGAACCCAGCAGCGCCTGTGCCTGCATGTCTGTGCTGGGTTATGACCCTCAGGTATATTATCGGGGACGGAGCGCCATTGAGGCTCGTGGCATGGGCGTTCCTATTAACGAAGGAGAGGCCATTTTTCGCTGCAATTTGGTGGCTGTTCGCGACGGGAGGATGTGGAGCTATAGTTGCGGGCATATCAGTACTGGCGAAGGCCGAGCTCTTATCGCTGGCTTGAATGAAAAGCTTAGCAGCGATAAAGTGCATTTTTATCCTGGTGTGAGCTATAGACATATATGTAAGATAAAAGGGAGGGAAGATGCCCTCCTGGCTAGCTGTACTCCACCGCATGATATTCCCGACAAAGCTATTGCTGAATTTCTTCCCGAAGGGCCTGGGAGCGAGCTGTTAAGAGAGCTTATGGCACGCTCTGAGCTTGTGCTTCATGACCATCCCGTGAATATAGAGCGAAGAGCACGCGGCGATATTCCCGCTACCATGGTCTGGCTTTTCTGGGGTAGTGGTAAAATACCTGATATGCCAGCCTTCAAAGAGGTTTATGGGCTTGATGCTGCCATGACGTCCGGAGTGGATATTATGCGGGGCTTAGCCCGAATGGTAGGTATGCAGGTGCTGGATATTCCTGGTGTGACCGGCGATCTGGACAACGATTACGTTGCTCAGGCCATTGGTGCCCTGGAAGCACTGGAGGAATATGATATGGTGGTTATTCATGTGGAAGCAACCGATGAGGCGGCCCATGCCGGCCTAGCTAAGGACAAAATAGAGGCTATTCAGATGGTAGACAAAGAGATTGTGAGTCGGCTTCGTTCCTGGGATAAGGATGCCCTTCGGGTGCTAATTCTGCCTGACCACTCCACGCCGATCGAGATTCAAACCCATGTTGCTGACCCTGTCCCATTTATACTCTGGGGGCCAGGATTCACAGCTAGTGGGGGGAAGAGATTTACCGAAGCAGAGGCTAAAGGCACAGGCGTTTTTACCAGGGAAGGATATAATATTATGGGCAGGCTGATAGAGTAAATGAAGGCGAAGAAATGGCACTGATAGTCCAAAAGTATGGTGGCAGCTCGGTGGCTGATGCCGAAAAGATTAGAAATGTAGCTCGCCGTGTCGCTAAAGCAACAGACGAAGGGAATCAAGTGGTTGTTGTTGTTTCGGCCATGGGAGACACCACCGATAACTTGATTAAATTAGCTTACCAGGTTAATGAACAGCCTGGTGATAGGGAACTCGATGTTCTTTTGTCCACTGGGGAGATAGTTTCCAGCACCCTTTTAGCCCTGGCTTTGGAGAGTTTGGGGTGCAAGGCAGTCAGTCTCACCGGCGCTCAGGCAGGCATCCAGACTGATTCTAGTTACAGTCGAGCTCGGATTCTCCGCGTCGACACGAAACGAGTGCTCAGTGAGTTAGAAAAGGGAAATATTGTCATTGTGGCCGGGTTTCAGGGCGTGACTCAAGAAATGGATATTACTACTTTGGGTCGTGGTGGTTCCGATACGACGGCAGTTGCTCTCGCTGCCAGCTTGAGTGCCGAGATATGCCAGATATATACTGATGTCGAAGGTGTCTATACTGCTGATCCACACCTTATTCCCGGAGCTAGGAAATTAAAGGAAATTGGCTATGAAGAGATGTTGGAGCTGGCTAGCTATGGAGCCAGGGTAATGCATAACAGAGCAGTGGAATTGGGAGAGTTGTATAATGTGCCCATCTTGGTGGCTTCTAGCTTCAGCGATAGCCCGGGTACCATTATTTGTAAGGAGGCCTCTATGGAAGTAAAAAACAAGGCAAGGGGTATTGTCTATGATACCAATGTGTCTAAAATCACCGTCGTCGGTGTCCCCGACCATCCTGGCATTGCTGCGGCAATCTTTGAGCCCCTGGCTAGAGCAAATATAAGTGTAGATACCATTGTTCAAAATGCCAGCATTAATAATATTACTGATCTCACGTTTACGGTAGCTCGAAATGATTTGATTAAGGCGATGTCCATCGTGGAGCCAGTGGTTAAATCTGTGGGGGGTAAGCAATGTGTCACCGATTCTACATTGGCCAAAGTTAGCATTGTAGGTACTGGAATGCAAAATACACCGGGCTATGCCGCCAGAATGTTTCGCGTTCTTCATGAACAGGGCATTAACATCCAGCTAATTACCACTTCCGAGATAAGGATAACCTGTATTATCTCTGAGGATAGGGTTAAGGATGCTGTTCAAGCATTGCACCAAGCTTTTGAGCTAGAGAAAGAAACTTGACAATCTTGGCTTGACATCATAAGTTTATAGAATAGTTAATCAGGCAATGGGTATAGCATCTTACCAGGAAGAAGAAGAAAAGGCTCAATTAAGACAGCAACTGAGCAAGGAAGCCATAGATTCAGCACTTCAGGGTAGGTGGGAGGAGGCTGAAGCGGTAAACAGGGACATAATTAAGAGATTTCCCACTGATGTCGAGGCTTATAATCGCCTTGGCCGAGCTTTGACAGAGTTAGGGGATTTTGACCGGGCTAAGAAAGCCTATTTTAAGGCTCTGAAGCTTGCCCCTGAGAATGTTATTGCTAAGAAAAATCTTGCCCGTTTAACTAGCTTATCAGAGTCTATGGCGACTTTAAGTAGCAACCCTCAGGAAGCTTCAACCTGGAGAGCTCAAGCTCGAAGAGTTGCTCTTGACCTTTTTATAACTGAGGTGGGGAAGGCTGGGGTGGTTAATCTTCATAATGTGGCTTCAGGCAACGTCTTAGCTAAGATGGGATTTGGTGACCAAGTGCACTTGGAAGCAAGAGGACAGCATCTGATTGTGGCGAGTGAGGGTGGAGAATATTTGGGAGAGGTGGAGCCGAGACAGGGATTGCGTCTCATCAAACTAATGCGAGGTGCAAATAGATACGCTGCGGCGATTCTCAATGTAGAAGAAGATAAAGTGCAGGTGATTATCAAAGAAGTGTATCAACATCCCAGCCAAGTGGGACGTCCCTCCTTTCTTGTTAAAGCTACAGAGCACCTGCGCACGCGTATTAAAGAAAGCCTTCTTAGGCGAGGAATCATTACTGACGAAAGTGAGGCCTCGCCTGAGCTTGGATATTTTGAGGAAGAAGAAGATCCTGGCCCCGAAGAGGAATCTTTGCCTGAAGGTTTCACCGTCGTTGGTGAAGATGGTGAGAGAGGAATTGAGATTTGATGGAAGGCACAATAATAAAGCCTGTCGATATCGAAGAGGAGATGAAAAGCTCCTATCTGGACTATGCTATGAGTGTCATCGTCTCCCGAGCCCTGCCTGATGTGCGTGATGGCTTGAAGCCAGTGCAGCGACGTGTTTTGTACGCTATAGATGGCTTGGGGTTACGACACAACAGTCCATACAAAAAGAGTGCCCGCATTGTTGGTGAAGTCATGGGGAAGTATCACCCCCATGGAGATGCCCCGATATATGAAGCTATGGTACGCATGGCTCAGGATTTTTCTCTGAGATATCCCTTAGTTGATGGGCAGGGTAATTTTGGCAGCGTTGACAATGATCCACCAGCGGCAATGAGGTACACCGAAGCTCGCCTTTCCGAAATTGCCGAGGAAATGTTAGTTGACATCGAAAAAAATACCGTCGCCTTTGTCCCCAACTTCGATGACTCTCTCCAGGAACCCTCTGTCTTGCCCGCCAGGTTGCCTAACTTGTTAGTTGGTGGTTCCTCAGGCATAGCCGTGGGAATGACGACTAATATCCCCCCGCATAACTTAGGCGAGATATGTGATGCCATTGTCTGCCTAATTGATAATCCCCAAGCTACTGTAGAGGAACTGATGGAGCTGGTCAAAGGCCCCGATTTTCCCACTGCCGGGATAATTTGGGGGAAAGGGGGCATAGACAATGCTTATACTACGGGGCAAGGGAAAATTATACTTCGGGCTAAAGCCAACGAACTGACTAGCAAGGGGGGCAAGAGACAAATAGTTGTTACTGAACTTCCCTACCAGGTAAACAAAGCAGCTTTGGTAGAGAGGATAGCTGAGCTGGCTAAAGTGAAGAAAATTTCGGGGATAGCCGAGGTGCGTGATGAGTCGGATAGAGAAGGCATGCGCATTGTGATCGAACTCAAAAGGGAAGCCCAACCTCGACAGGCACTTAATAACCTCTACAAGTATACTACGATGCAATCTGCCTTTCACATCAATATGGTTGCTTTGGTTAATGGACAACCTAAAGTAATTAATCTTAAAGAGGCGCTAACTTCTTATATTGACTTTCGTTTTCAAGTTATTACCAGGAGGTCTCAGTTTGACCTTGATAAGGCAAAGGATAGGGCTCATATCCTCGAGGGCTTCAGAATTGCCCTGAACAATCTAGAGCAGGTGATCAAGATTATTCGGCAGTCTCAAACCGTAGAGTCCGCTCGTGCCAATCTAATGGCAGCTTTTACTCTGTCACAGATTCAAGCGCAAGCTATCCTTGATATGCCGCTTCGTAGATTGGCTAAGCTAGAGCAAGATAAAATAACTGAGGAATATGCCGCTGTGATAAAGAATATTTCCTATCTTGAGGATTTGTTAGCTAACCCTCGGAAAGTATTATCACTTGTTGCCCAGGATGCTGAGGAGCTCAAATCCAAGTATGGTGATTCCCGGCGAACCGTAGTGGAAGCAGAGGAAATCGAACAATTTCGTACGGAAGACCTTGTTCCTCATGAGGCAATGGTAGTTACCTTGACGCACAGGGGGTTTATTAAAAGAATTCCTGCCAGCACTTATCGGCTGCAACACCGTGGCGGAAAAGGCGTCATGGGAATGGTAACCCGGGGTGGCGATACAGTGAACCACATCTTGGTAGCTGACACCCATGATAATCTTCTTTTCTTCACCAGCGCTGGTAAGGTTTACTGTGTTAAATGCTACGAGGTTCCCGAAGATTCTTCCCGCATGGCCAAGGGAATAGCAATTGTTAATTTATTACCTATTGACTTGAAAGACGAGGTAACTGTGTTGTTAGCCTTAGCAAGTTTTTCCTCAGATAAGTTTTTATTACTGGCTACTAAGGGTGGCGTGATAAAAAAGACTACCCTAAGCAAATTTGCTTCGATAAGGAGGAATGGCATTATTGCCATGGGGCTCAGAAATGAAGATAAGCTGGTCTCAGCTGGAGTGTTTGCTGATGAAGATGAGGTCATCCTGGTGAGTCGAAATGGACAGGCTATAAGATTTATGGTCAAAAGCTTGAGGACAGCGTCTCGAACTAGTGGCGGTGTTCGTGGCATTCGTCTTGTTGACGATTATGTTGTTGGTATGGGCATTGTCCTTCCCGATGCTTATGTGCTCACAGTAACCGAAAAAGGTTTTGGCAAGCTGACCCCGATAAAAAACTATCCTGTTCACAATAGGGGAGGCAAGGGGGTGAGGGCTTATAGGGTTGGCCCGAAAACAGGTAATCTAGCTGTGTCCAAGTTTGTTTCCCCGCAAGGCTCCCTGGTGATGTTATCAGCCAGGGGCAACGTGGTGAACATTCCTATGGAGCAGGTCTCAATTCAGGGCAGGGGTGGCCGGGGAGCCAGGCTAATGGGCTTAGCCGAAGGTGATAGCGTGGTTTCGGCCACCTTGGTTTTCCGGCAGGATGAAATCTTGTGAGCAGAAATCACCCGTAGTTTTCTTTACATTTGATTATCGAAGAATCTTGCTCAGGGTAAACTCCGTTAAGGGTTCCAGAGATTCTTTGCTCGGCCAGAGTGGCGGGAAGAATTTTAAGTGGAAAACATAGTGAATTTTCTGCGAGAGTTGGGCTTGACTTTTGTTCCCCTTTTTGTAGCCATGGATGCCGTGGGGAATTTGCCTATATTTCTCGCTTTGACGCAAGAAGTAGAGCCTAAACATCGTAGGCGTGCAGTACATTTGTCAACACTTACCGCCCTCGGTGTAGGGCTGGGATTTGTTGCCATTGGCAAAGCTATATTTTTACTTTTAAACATTGAGGTAGCTGATTTCTTAGTGGCCGGGGGCATCATTCTGCTGGTTTTGGCCATCCAGTATTTAATTACAGGTAAGGTGATAGAAACTCAGAATTCATCAGCCTCCGAGATGGTAGGTGTAGTACCTCTAGGCACCCCACTAGTTGTCGGGCCAGCAGTGATTACTACCTTGCTTTTGCTTATCGACCAATATTTTATCGCCATTGTGGTGCTTTCCTTTATCCTTAATTTAGTGATACAATGGCTCCTTTTTAGGGAAGCCGATCGAATTGTAGATTTTCTAGGCAATACCGGCGTGAGTGTTATATCAAAAATAATTATGTTGCTTTTAGCTGCTATTGCCGTAAAAATGATTCGTCAGGGTATTTTGACAATGTTGGGGTGAGCTTTGCCTTGAAGGGGTGCCCTGGAGTTCGAACTTCATTAAAACTTGGTATATCATTATTATCAACGCTGACATGAAGCTGAAGTTTTGACTAAATAAGGGGAAGAATCCAGCCCATGCGCTAACGCTCAGGGTGATAAAAAGCCTCAAAGAAGCTATTGACATATTCGTAATATATGATGTAAATCCAACATAAGGAGGTGAATATGTTCTGTTCGAAATGTGGTACGGAAAATCCTGAAGGGGCTAAGTTTTGCTCCAAGTGTGGCGCTGGGCTTGGTGTTGCGGCAACGCCAACTGAAGGTGCGGCTAAGCCAGAAGCGGAGAGTAGCACAGGTTTGTCAGCCAATGTTGCCGGCCTTCTTTGCTACGTGGCTGGGTGGATAACGGGAATAGTTTTCGTCGTGCTTGAAAAGAAAAGCATCTTCGTTAAATTCCATGCCTGGCAATCCATTATGACCTTCGGCGTGCTGACAGTAGCGCATCTTATTTTAAGCACAATACTCGGAGCGATTGCAGTCGCGACCTTTTCACCCGGCCTTGCAATTTTTGCCGGAGTGCTTGGCACTATTATTTGGATCCTGATGGCCATATTGTGGATTATCCTTGTGATCCAGGCGGGAACGGGCAAAATGTGGAAGGTGCCCTGGGCAGGCGACTGGGCTGAGAAGCAAATCAGCAAGTAAAAGTTTTAAGGACTCGGTGCCCCAAGCCTGATAAATCAGGCAGCTACGGCCAGCTCTTTAGCGTCGCCGCTGTAGAGTTCTGTCTCAGGAAATTCTGCTTCTGTTATGCCATTGTACTATAGGCAGCCGCTGCGTGTGCTATAAAATTTGATATGTTACTCGTGCTATGGCGCAAAATTCTCCTTTAGAGATTAAGTGGAGAGTGGTATAATAAGATTTAATATATGGGTTCTGAGGTTTTTTACCGCAAGTGGCGGCCACAGACCTTAAGCGAGGTGCTGGGACAAGAGCCTGTGACTCAGACTCTGCGTCATGCTGTGGAGGGTGGGAAGATAGCTCATGCCTATCTTTTTTGCGGTCCACGAGGTACGGGCAAAACCAGCACGGCGCGCATCTTAGCCAAAGCAGTTAACTGTCCTAATCAAGCAGGTGGCGAGCCGTGCAACACCTGCGACATGTGTCGTTCCATCACTGAGGGCAGGGCTTTGGATGTAATAGAGATAGATGCCGCCAGCAATCGTGGCATTGACGAAATCCGTAGCCTGAGGGAAAAGGCAAATTACGCTCCTAGCCTTGCTCGCTACAAGGTATATATTATAGACGAAGTCCACATGCTTACCGAGGCGGCTTGCAATGCCTTGTTGAAGACATTGGAGGAGCCACCACCACACGTAATCTTTGTTTTAGCTACCACGGAAGCACACAAGGTGATAGCAACCATAGTATCGAGATGTCAGCGGTTTAATTTCCATCGCCTGCAGCAAACCGAGATAATGGATAAACTCAAGCTAATATGCGAGAAGGAAGGGATTCACATCGAGCCTGGTGCCTTAGAGCTTATTGCTCGTGCTGCTACCGGGAGCCTTCGAGATGCTGAAAATATTTTACAACAGATGATTGCTTACTATGGCAACCAAATTGAGCTTGATCAGATTCAAGCGGAGCTTGGCATTAGCTGGGATTCACGGGTTAGACAACTAGCACGATGTGTGGTCAGCAGGGATGTGGCTGCTGGGCTAAGAGTCATAAATAGCCTCAATAGCGATGGTATTGACCTTCGTCAGTTTAATCTGGGCCTGGTAGAATACCTTCGCGGATTGTTGCTGACTAAATCGCGATGCGAAGAGGCTCTGAATGTTACTAGCGAAGACTTAGCTGAGATGGGAAGCCTTGCGATCAATGCTACGCTGGATTATTTGCTCAAGGCAGTTAAGTCTTTCTCTAGCATAGATTTTCGAAGTGATGATTACTCCGCTTTGCCCTTAGAATTGGCTTTACTGGGTTGTGCTTTGTCTCTACCTGCAGGACAAGAACAGCTAACTACAACTAAACCTTCGGAGGTAGCGGATGCTACTGAGATAACTGAGTCCGTAGAGGAAGCTGAGGTTCCTGTGGCACTGGATCCCGACAGAGTCGGGACTGAGGTTCCAAGCGAAGGGATTTCTCAGGACATTGATCACCTCCGTAGCCGCTGGAGGGAGTTCATTAAATCTTTGCGAGGGGAAGGTTCCAGTGGCAATTTGGATGCTTTTTTGCGTAGCGCCTGTGACCCCGTAGCTCTTGAGGATGATACACTGGTGTTAGGTTTCTATTATTCCTTCCATAAGGAGAAAATCGAAGATGCTAAATATCGACATCTGGTGGAGAAAAAGCTTAAGGAGGTCTTTGGTCGGCCCTATAAGATACGGTGTATTTTAGTTGATTCTAAAAGGGAAATTCCGTCCCCGGCAAGGACGCAAAACCCGGTAATTAAAGCTGCTCTGGAAATGGGAGCCAGGATTAGTGAGGAGGAGTTGTAGTCCTGAGCGAAGCCGAAGGAAAGAAGGCAGATGGATAAATCAATATTGCGTCAAGCCCAGCAACTTCAGGCAAAGTTGGCTAAAGCCCAAGAGGAATTGGGCAGCATTACCGTGGAAGCTACCAGTGGAGGTGGTGCCGTCAAAGTGGTGCTTGATGGACACCAGAAGGTTCATTCTGTGGAGATATCTCCCGAAGCGGTAGAGGCTGGAGATGTTGAGTTACTGCAAGATTTGGTCATGGCTGCTGTTAACGAGGCTATTACCAAGTCGCAGGAGCTTGTTAATAAACACCTCAGCAGTTTGACCGGTGGTCTCAATATACCAGGGTTACTTTAGGAAGCTGTTAGCTGTCGGCTGTCAGCTATTAAAGATTTTGGTGGTTTTTCGCTATGCTCCAGACAGCAATAAGGTAAAGAGTCAGGGAAAATGAGATTTGTCGCTGAGCCTATAGCCAGATTAATTGAGGAATTAAATAAGCTGCCTGGAATCGGGCCAAAAAGTGCTCAAAGGCTGGCTTATCATCTCTTACGCAGCCCTGATGAAGAAGCTAAGGCTTTAGCCGAGGCTATTTTAACACTGAAGGAAAAGATAAAGCTTTGTTCGCTTTGTTTTAACAACACTGATTGTGACCCTTGCCGCGTTTGTCAAGATACAGAGCGTGACCATTCCAAAATTTGTGTTGTGGAGAAACCTTCGGATATCCTTCCTTTGGAGCAGACGGGGAAATATAACGGTGTTTATCATGTGCTTCATGGAACTATCAGCCCGACCCAGGGTGTCGGGCCTGAAGAGCTAAAGGTAAAGGAGCTTCTGGCCCGTCTTAAAGATGGCTCAGTAACCGAAGTGATTGTGGCAACCAACCCCAATGTAGAGAGCGAAACTATGGCGATGTATCTGCACCGGATTATCACGCCTCTGGGCATTCGCGTCACTCGCCTGGCTCGTGGCTTGCCCTTCGGTGCCGAGCTAGAATATGCTGATGACCTAACCCTGGGGCAAGCGCTGGAAAACAGGCGAGAATTCTGACAAGGTGCCCCTGGCCGCGCCTCGAAGATAAAACAGAAATTCCCCGATCACATCGGGGGTAAGTCTTTCCCAAAAACCTGCAGGGTTTTCTGGCTTATCGGCTTGCTATCATGGGTTGGTATAAGAGGCGGCGCTCAGCCCCTATCACTCAATTTACCGACTTCTTTACCGAATGCGGATGAAATTGTAGGAAAATCTTGGAAAATCAGAAAAACGCGTCTAAGGCTTGTGAGATTCTCTCACATCTTAACAGAATCTTAACACTTAGATGTTACCATATTCATTGGCAATTGCCCAGGATTCTGGAAAAATAGACCGTTGCTTATCCTATGTGTTGATTGGAGATTTAGGAGCAGAAGTGACACAATTGCGGGGAACAGAGACCACCGGGAACGGCGGGGCGGTGTCTTCAGGTGGCCACCCGGGCGTGGAGCAGTTCATGATGGAACCGACCTTCAAAAGGTCGGTTTTGTGTTTTTAGGGAGGGTGATGCTTAGCGAACTGAAAGCTGTGTGATAGAGAGGCCGCTAGGCCTCTGGTCGAGGGGGCGATAAGGCAACAAAAAAAGTGATAAAAGGAGAAAAAAGTGAAAAAGATATTTAGTATTTTGTTTGCCCTGGTGCTGGTGGTGAGCCTGGGGCTGGTGACGGCGGCGCCGGTGGTAGCCAGTTCGACTACCTGGTATGTCGTTGAGGGTGGCACTGGTGCGCGAGATGGAAGCAATTGGGATGATGCCTTCGCGACTATCCAAGGAGCCATTGATGCTGCCTCGGATGGCGACACCATCGTAGTGGCAGCGGGGTTGTATAAAGAGAATGTTGTCATTAACAAGTCATTGACCTTAAATGGTACACGGGCCGGGGTTGACGCACGGACCCGCAGTGGCGACGAAACGATTATTGAACCAGATGGGGAAATAGGGATCAGCATACTTACCGCTGCCGGCAGTGTCGTCGTGATTGATGGTTTGACGGTGCAGAACGCCGTGCACGGAATCGCGACTCCAGAGTTTGGACTACTGGCGGCTAATATTACCGTCAGGAACATACGCGTCTTGAACTCCAGTGAATTCGGGATTAGTCTCACCTTCACCATGAGAACAACGGTTGAGTATTGCTATGTGGAAAATGCGGAAATCGCCATTAACGCGGGTGCCGTTGAGCCGGCCCCCCCGACTGTGGCGACCTTCAGGAACAACGAAGTCGTTAACTCGGAGTTTGGCATCACCGGGTACCTCAAAGATTCGCTTATCGAAGGTAACTTGGTGAGGGACTTCGCTAATGGGGGCGTAGGCATCAGCGCCCAATTCCTTAACACCGAAATTAAAAACAACACTGTAACTGGTTATGTTGACGGCGCGGGCATGACTTTCGAGAAGTCACACCACGACCGGCCCCTTTCTGAGAATGTGACTGTGGAAGGCAATACTTTCACAGGGAACCTCCACGGTATCTATGTGTTTGATACACAGACAGAGCTTACCGGAATCACCGTTAATTTCAACAACATCGCCGGCAACTCTTGGCGTGGTGTGCGGAACGATGGAGGCGAGACGCTGGACGCCGTCTACAACTGGTGGGGCGATGCCAGCGGGCCACACCACTGGGACATCAACCCCGATGGTATGGGTGACAAGGTTAGCGATAGCGTGGATTTCGAGCCCTGGCTGGGGGCTCCTCTAGTAACCATAAAGACAGAGACGGTGACCAATGATGGTACCGTCGATGCCAAGGACGAGGCTGACACCGAGGTTGCGGTAACCGGCACAGCTACGGTAACCCTGGCTCAATACGATGATAACCCCGGCGGCGACGCCCCCAGATGCTTCACCTCACTGAATAAATATATCGATGTCTACGTTCCCGATACTACGGAAGTCACCGAGCTTGAGATAAGGCTTTACTATACCGATGCTGAAGTAGCTGCGGCAGGTGTCAGCGAAGAATTGCTGCGGCTCTTCTCGTGGAACGGCACCGCCTGGGTACAGTGCTCAGACAGTGGAGTCAATAACGCCAGCACCAATGGCTACAGCGGTTATATCTGGGCAGAAATAAGCGGTGATACCACGCCGACTCTAGCACAGTTGACTGGCACGCCGTTTGGTGGTTATGGCTTGCAATCTTCAGTTCTTTTTATTGCTACCGCCGAACTGCCCGATGGCCAGGTGGGGGTGGCCTACAAGATGAGACTTGAGGCCTGCCTCGGCGCCGAGCCCTACACCTGGGCGATAATGTCCGGCGGCCTGCCAGATGGGCTGGGGCTTGACACTGATACCGGCATCATCTCGGGCACGCCAACCACAGCCGGTGTCTTCGACTTCACCGTCATAGTCACGGATACCGCCCAGATTACGGCAACCGCTGAGCTTTCGATTACTATCACTCCGCCGCAGTCAATATTCTGTTTTATCGCCACCGCAGCCTATGGTACTGATACAGTACAGGAAATAGACATCCTGAGAGAGTTCAGGGACGAGGTTTTGCTGCCTGACCGCCTGGGCGCCGAGTTTGTATCTCTCTATTATAAAACCAGCCCTCCCATAGCCAACTTTATCTCCCAACACGAGGTCCTAAGAACAGCGGTGAGGGTGGGCTTTGTTGACCCGATTGTAAGAATATTAAATTGGAGCCACGATTTATGGTCGGGGAGAGGCTAGTGATTCGAAACCTGAAGTCATTGCCAGGCATAGTCGAGGCAATCCTTTCTCTCTTGAAGAGAAAAAATAAGAGCCTGTCCGGAGCGTTCGGTTGAGCTCCCGCTGAAGCTCTGTCGAAGGATAAGGATTTTGGAAAAATCGAACTGTAACGAAGGAGGTGAAGAGTGAAAAAGATATTTAGTATCCTGTTTGCCCTGGTGCTGGTGATGAGCCTGGGGCTGGTGACGGCGGCGCCGGTTTTGGCAGACACCATTGATGTGCCCGGTGACTACGCCACCATCCAGAAAGCCATTGATGCTGCCTCGGATGGCGACTCCATCATGGTAGCGGCGGGGGAATATGACGCCTTCCAGGTGCAGGGGAAGGAAAATATAAGCATAATCAGCACCGAGGGGGCAACCGTTACTACCCCAAACTATTTTACGGGTGACGTCGGGCCAATAACAGGGGACGCATGGGTCATGGCTGCGGTGAATGCGTCAGAAAACATCAATATTGAGGGTATTAACTTTGATGGAACCGAGGTCGGCATCGGCTGGACGAGCATCGACCAGGTCGCCGCAGGCGGCGCTCACACTGTGGGGCTTAAGGACAACGGCATTGTGGTCACCGTGGGACTCCGCGACGAATACCGGTGCTACGGCGGGCAGCGCGACGTCGGCGGCTGGACGAGCATCGACCAGGTCGCCGCAGGCTGGTGTCACACAGTGGGGCTTGAGTCCGACGGCACCGTGGTCGCCGTGGGAAACAATGACGACGACTACGCCGGGCAGTGTGATGTCGGCACCTGGACGAACATCGGCCAGGTCTCCGCGGGCGCAGCTCACACAGTGGGACTTACGAATGACAATACCATGGTCGCCGTGGGAAACAACGACTACGGGCAGTGCAATGTCGGCACCTGGACGGGCATCGTGCAGGTCGACGCAGGCTGGTGGCACACGGTGGGGCTTAAGTCCGACGGCACCGTGGTCGCCGTGGGCTCGAACACCGCTGGGCAGTGCGATATCGGCAGCTGGACGGACATCACCCAAGTCGACGCAGGCGGCTTTCACACGGTTGGGCTTAGGAATGACGGCACCGTGATCGCCGTGGGAGACAACGAGTACGGGCAGTGCAATGTCGGCGGCTGGACGGACATCATTCAGGTCGACGCAGGCGAGTATCACACGGTGGGGTTTAAGGACGACGGCACCGTGGTCGCCGTGGGAGACAACACCTACGGGCAGTGCGATGTCGGCAGCTGGACGGACATCATTCAGGTCGACGCAGGCGCCTATTTTACTGTGGGGCTTGAGTCTGGCGGCACCGTGATCGCGGTGGGACACAACGACTGGGGGCAGTGCGGAGGAGCAGCGGATTTCGGCATCGTCTACCTTGACAGCACAGGGAGAATTGCTGACCTGACGGTGGAAAACATTATCCCCACCGATTTAGGGGCGGGGGTGGCTATCATAAGTGCTGTAGGCACCTCTGTGGTGGACCTCTCAGGCGTCACTGTCGATAAGTCAACGACGGGTGTCGCCATATTGAATGCTGAGGCCAATCTTGACGGCTGTACGCTTACAGAGACGGATGCAGGTATCGTGATAGGTTTGCCGTTTAACGGGTTCGATCCATCCACTGTAAACATACAAGGGTCCACTATCTCTGACAACGTTGATACAGGCATATGGGTTTGCGATGATTCTATCCTGGAAGCTCACTTCAACAACATCGTCGGCAACAATTATGGTGTGTGGAACGATGGAAGCGAGACGCTGGACGCCACCTACAACTGGTGGGGCGATGCCAGCGGGCCTTCTGACTATGGACCTGGCGAGGGTGACTATGTCAGCGATAATGTGGATTTCGAGCCCTGGCTGGGGGTTGAGGCAGTAACAGAGACGGTGACTGATGACACCATTGATGCCATGGACGAGGCTGACACCCAGGTTGTGGTAACCGGCACAGCTACAGTAACCGTGGTTCGGTATGACGATAATCCCGGCGGGCCCGCTCCAACTGACTTCAGCGCACTAGGTAAATATATCGATGTCTACGTTCCCGATACTACGGAAGTCACCGAGCTTGAGATAAGGCTTTACTATACCGCTGCTGAATTAACTGCGGCAAACGTCAGCGAAGAATCGCTGCTGCAGCTCCTCTGGTTGGACGGCGACGAGTGGAACGAGTGCTCAGACAGCGGAGTCAATACCGCCAGCGATTATATTTGGGCAATAATAACAGAGGATACCACGCCATCTCTGGACCAATTGCACGGAACGGCATGGGGTGGTTATAAAGGTCCGTCGTCAGCTCCGCAGCCATGTGGGTGTTTTATCGCCACCGCAGCCTATGGTACTGATACAGCAAAGGAAATAGACATCCTGAGAGAGTTTAGGGACGCGGTTCTGCTGCCTAACAGCTTGGGCGCTGAGTTTGTATCTCTCTATTATGAAATCAGTCCCCCCATAGCCAACTTTATCTCCCAACACGAGGTTCTAAGAACAGCAGTGAGGGTAGGCTTTGTTGACCCGATTGTGAAAATATTAAATTGGAGCCATGCTTTATGGCCGGCGAGAGGCTAGTGAGCGGAACAACAGCCTGCCACACTAAGTAAGCCCTAGGGTAGTGAAGAGAAACGGTGTGAGAGCCGAGGCTCAGCCTCGGCTCTCACTTTATGGCACCCAACGACTAAAAATACTATAGTCTTTTGTCATTGCGAGCACCGGAAAGGTGCGCGACAATCTCCACCCTCACCCACCTCATCGGGATTGCGGAGCCTGTTCCGAAGCGTAGGCAAGGAATCTCGCTCCTCGCAACGACAGAGGGGAAGAGATTGCTTCGTCACTGCGCTCCTCGCAATGACGAGTGGGGTGGAGAAAAATGGAGTTGAACCCGTGGTCTGCCGATGGTTTCGCAAAATCAAACTATCCCTACGGGGTCGACATCTATAGTCCAGCCCCGCGGCAAAGTGAGCCGGGATAACATCCGAGTTGAGTCAGGGCCGCGGAGGAAGAGTTGCCAGCGATACCTGCCCCTGGCTCTGAAGGCAAAAGTAGGCACAGGACCAATTATATTGAAATCAACCATGCCCTCTCTGGCCCTTTCATCAAGAATTAGACGATACACCCTCTCTGCCTCACGGCGACATAACTCTTCATTGGTGTGGCTATAAACCAGGCGGACTAATTGGCTAAAAGGGGGATAATTGTATCGGCGGCGATAATCTATTTCCTTATAATAAAACCCAAGATAATCATGCTTGGCAGCAGCTTCAATAATGTAGTTATCGGGGGAGTAAGTCTGGATGATAACCTTTCCTGTCTTAACCCCACGCCCAGCCCTGCCAGCTACCTGACACAGGAGTTGAAAAGTGCGCTCGCTACTTCGGAAATCAGGAAAATTAAGGCCGGTATCGGCACTGATTACCCCGGCCAGGGTCACTTGAGGCAGGTCTAATCCTTTGGCTATCATCTGGGTGCCAATAAGCACATCTGCCTTGTGGTCACGAAAATTCTTTAACAACTCCTCATGAGCATATCTCCTGGTAATCACATCTCTGTCCCAGCGAAGCAATCTTGCTTCAGGGAAGAAATGCCTTATCTCTTCTTCTACCCTCTGCGTGCCAATGCCCAGAAACCTGAGATTGCGCCGGGAACACCGGGGACAGCTCTGAGGTACCGGAATAGAATAACGACAGCGATGGCAAATTAGCCTTTTCTCCACTGAATGGTAAGTAAGGGCTATGGAGCAGCGGGGGCAGCGAAAGACAAAGCCGCAGTTACGACATCGAACAAAGGTAGCTGTGCCCCGACGGTTAAGGAAAAGAACTATCTGCTCGCCCTGCGCCAGAGTTTCTTTCATGGCAGCTAATAAGGAACGGCTCAACAAGCTTGTGTTTCCGGCTTTAAGTTCTTCCCTTAAATCCACTATGCTTACTCCGGGGAGAGGGGAATAACCACGAGGAGTAATTCTTTCCTTTAGCTCTATAAGATAATACTCGCCTTGCTGTGCCTTATGGAAACTGCCAATATCCGGGGTAGCACTGCCCAGAATGACAACAGCATCACTGAGTTGAGCCAATTTAATGGCCACGTCGCGGGCATGATAGCGAGGCGACTTATCTTCTTGTTTGTATGTCCACTCATGCTCTTCATCGATAATGATAAGACCGAGGCTGGGGAGGGGCGCAAATAAGGCACTCCTTGGTCCGATGACAACATCGCAGTTTCCTTCCATTATCCATTGCCATTCGTCGAACTGCTCTCCCAGGGAAAGGCCACTATGCAATACTGCCACACGCCCGGGGAAGCGATTAGCAAATCTCTCTACTGTTTGTTGGGTCAAAGCGATTTCCGGGATAAGACAAATGCCTCGCTTGCCAGCGGCAATAACCTGGGCCAAGGCCTGCAGGTAAATCTCAGTTTTGCCGCTGCCAGTAACGCCGAAAAGGAGGAAAACCGGTGGCCTGCTAGATTGCCTCGCCTCCCACACAATGACATTTTGGATTGATTCCCAGGCAGTTTGTTGAGATGAAGTGAGAACCGGAGGCGGAGAAGTTGTGAAGCTGAGGTGAGATAAGGGGTCACGTCTTACCCTGAGCCTTTCCACTGAGACCAAATGGCGGCTCTCCAGGGCTTTGATAGTGGCAGGAGAGCAATTGAGACGTTTCCTCAGTTCGCTAATTGAAATAGGTTGAGTCTGCCCGGTCAGAAATTCTAAGAGTTCTGCCTGTTTATAAGCTCTAGACTTATCCAGGCGAGCCTTCGCCACTTCAATTTCTTCTCTGTCAGCTATTATCTTAATATAAGAAAGCGTTTTGGGCTTTATCTTTGCCTTTTCCAATTCCAGAGTTTTTGTAATTAGCTGACGGTCTAGCAACTGGTCGGTGATTTGCCTGGCTTTTCTTTTGCCAATTGCCTCTTCCAGCTCAGGCAAGCTTATCTTCTTTTTCCCTCTCATAATATGAAGGATTTGCCTTTGCTCCGGTGTTAGGGGCAAATCTACTTGGGAATCTGTTAGCTGAAAGCAGGTAATAGCCCGCCTCTCAAATCCCGGAGGCAGCATTAAAGCCAAGGCATCGAAAAGGGGGGCAAAATAGTGTTCGCTTATCCACTGGGCAAGCTTTATTTGTATCGGGGAAAACAAAGGAAAATCAGTAACAATGCCAGCTATTTCCCTAGTTTCTTCAACCGATGGCTCGTCGGATAATCGGAGAACAATCCCCTGAATGACCCGGGAGCCAAAGGGCACCCATACTGCTTGCCCGGCACTTATATTGAGCCCTGGCGGTATGGCATAACAAAAAGTTGACCGACTCCCCGGGGAATTGACTGCCACCTCGGCGTAGTTCATTCAGAGGTCTGTGTTTCTTCTCAAGGCGTGGCTTGCTCTTCTTGAGGCATGGCTTGCTCTATTGCCCTCTCTCGCCTTTCCTTAAGTCGAGCCTGCTTACCGCTGAGCCTGCGTATATAATAGAGTTTGGCTCGGCGCACCTGTCCATGCCTGAGCACCTCCACATTTTGCACAGAAGGGGATTGGAAAGGGAAAGTGCGTTCCACTCCAATGCCGTAAGATACCCTCCTCACCGTAAAGCTTCCACCATCAACGCCCTTCCTCATTTTAATCACCATTCCTTGGAAGTGTTGCAGTCGCTCTTTATCCCCTTCCCTGGTCTTCAAACTAACCTTGACTGTATCGCCAGGGGAAATTTGAGGAATATGGGGGTTCATTTTGGGTTTAACAAATTCTCTAACATCCATTTCCTTTCCTCATCTTCCTTTCCTCATCGCAGAGATTGCCCTTCTTCAAGAGGTCAGGGCGTCGTTTCGCCGTTCGCTGGATAGCCTGACGGCGCTGCCATTGAGCAATTTCACCGTGATTCCCTGAAAGCAAAACCGAGGGGACTGACCAACCCCGATATACCTGAGGTCTGGTATATTGGGGATATTCTAAAAGCCCGTTGCTATGAGAATCACTGCCGGCGGAATCCTGTGAGCCGAGCACTCCCGGTATAAGCCTAACGATAGCATCCACCACAACCAGGGCCGCTAATTCCCCCCCGCTAAGTACATAATCCCCGATACTGATTTCATCAGTAGCTAAGTACTCACACACTCTCTCGTCTAAACCTTCGTAATGGCCACAAATTAACATCAGATGAGGGTGGAGGGCTAGTTCCTGAGCAACAGATTGAGAAAAAAGCCTGCCCTGAGGGGTGAGTAATATGATAGGCACCTCACTTACGCCAAGTTGCTGTTTTATCGCCTCTGCTGCCTCAAAGATAGGCTCGGGCTTGAGCACCATACCAGGGCCACCGCCGTAGGGATAGTCATCCACAGTATGATGTTTGTCATGGGCGTAGTCGCGAATATCATGAATCACGATGTTCACCAATCCCTGCTCCCGAGCACGGTGGATGATGCTCTGGTTGAGTGGAGAGTCAAACATTTCAGGGAAGAGACATAAAATATCAATACGCATGGATTCCCTCAATAAAAACCTTCAAAGTGCATATCTTACCATGCGGGCGGCGACAAAAGAAAGTCTTGTACTCGTTCATATGATTAGTGACACTTTCTCCTTTCTCTGATTTTGTTGATTGTGCTTCAGAAATTCCTGTGGAGTAAGATATCCCAATGCCTGATGAGGGCGGATAGTATTATACACATTC
>JBAUEM010000028.1:0-3302 GCA_049678605.1 Dehalococcoidia bacterium | reverse complement strand
TTAGAGCCACTCATGTGCTTGCTTCTCCAGATAGAAAGGTCTATCTGGTTGAGAAGAGCTCTTCACTGGGAGGCAAGGTAAAGGGGTTTGACAAGTTGTTTACCAAGATGGAATCTGGCTCCGCACTAATCGAAAAAGAGCTAAAAAACCTGCGGGAAGATGAAAATATTGAAGTGTTCACCGACAGTGAGGTCGAGCAGATTTTGGGGTTCTTCGGTAATTTCGAAGTAAAGGTAGTAAAGAAAGCAACAAACGAAGTAGTAAATTTTAGTGTTGGAGCAGTGGTATTAGCTACTGGATTCGACTTGATGGACCCCAAGGGACTTCCTCAATATGGATATGGCAAACTCGACGATGTCTATACAAGTTTGGAATTTGAAGAAATGAATGTTCCCGGCGGGTCCACCGGCGGAAAGATTCTTCTTAAAAACGACAAACCTCCTGAATCTGTTGCCATTATCCATTGTGTGGGACGAGAGGACAAGGGCTATTGTTCTAAAGTATGCTGCATGTATTCCCTTAAGTCTGCCAGAATGCTGAAAGCCCAACTTCCTGGGGTGAAGGTGTCTCAACTCTACTCGGACCTATGTATTCCAGGGAAGGCCTACCAAAAGTTCTACGAGGAAACAAAAGACTTAGAGGTTGAGTTTATCCGCGCTGAAAAAACTAATGTTACTCAAAATGGCAAGGGTATGACTGTGAAATATGAGAGCGAAACTGGCTCAAAAGGCGACCTAGGTGTAGATATGGTAATTCTTGTTCCGGCGATGGAGCCCGGTAATGACACTAATAGGTTCGCTGAAATGCTTAGCATACCTATAGACAACGAGGGATTCCTTGCTCAAGAACATCAGAAGCTCGCTCCAGTAGCATCTTCTGTAGAGGGCATATTTGTAGTTGGCTGTGTCCAGGGCCCCAAAAATATTTCGGAGTCGATAGTTCAATCGGAGGCAGCAGCAGGAAAGATACTCTCGACCCTGGTTCCAGGCAGGAAACTGGAACTGGAAGTAAAGACGTCCAAAATCTCCGAAACTTTCTGCACTGGATGCAAGACCTGTATCTCCGTCTGTCCTTATTCCGCTATTAGCTTTGACGATTTCAGAAAAATTTCGGTAGTAAATGAGGCTCTGTGCCATGGGTGTGGAGTTTGTGCTGCAGCTTGTCCTTCCGGTGCTGCCAGCGTGAAAAATTTTGCCTTTACACAAATCTATCAAGAGGTCGAAGCGCTACTAAAATAAATGAAAGGAGACATTAAATACCAAGGAAGGTGGATAGAAAATGAAAAGGATTACCCTGCTTATTTTTGGAATTATTCTGCTTGTACTTATACCAGTATTAGCTGAAGCCACCCCGGCGGAACCTGTAATCTCACCGTTTGATGTTATAGCTACTGCCGCAGATGACTACCTGAATGATCCCAACCCAGAACTTAATATTTCGTCAAAAGACTTGCTGGCCACAATGCTGTCCGATGGACCGTATATTATCAGCAACAAGAAGCCTGAAGATTATGCCACGGGACATATTCCTGGAGCTGTTAACCTGCCAGAGTCCGTTTTATTCAAGCCCGAGAATCTAGCCAAGCTACCCAAAGACAGTAAGATCGTGCCCTACTGCTACACAGGCCATACCGGGAGCCAAGTCACCGCTATGCTTAACATGTGCGGCTATAATGCCACCAACCTGCTCTGGGGGATAATGGGCTGGACTAAAGATACGAACGTTGCCAACAAGCAATTTTCTAATCCAAGCACAGATTTGCCAACCGAGACTACAGCTAATCAACTTACCGAAATATACACTCTTCCCACAGTCAACGTAACGGCCGCGACAAGCGAGTTAGAGATTATTCGGACTGCCTGTGATAACTATGCAACTGCTGGCTTGAAGAATATCGCAGCGGGCGACCTGAATACACTGATTACCGATGGAGATCCAAATAATGACCCTATTATCATCAGCGTTCGCAAAGCAGAGGATTATGCCAAAGGCCACATCCCTGGTGCAGTCAACATACCCTTTACGAGCATAGCTAAGAAGGAAAACTTGCAGAAGCTTGATCCTGGTAAGAAAATCGTAGTCTATTGCTACACTGGCCGCACTGGAAGCCAGACAACTGCTATTCTTAACACACTGGGCTATGATGCTGTTAACCTTTTGTGGGGAATTAGCGGCTGGACCACCGACCCGGTTGTGGCAGCCAAGAGATTCGACCCAGACACGAGTCCTGATTATCCATTTGCAACCGGTGCTGGTGAAGTGGTGCCGATAACACCAAACGGAGGCGATGGCTCCTGCGGCTAAAGGCAGATAACTGGCTTGGCTTTAGCCAGGCTAAAGTAAAATTAATAAATTAAGTATTAAGAAAGGAGACAAGATGGCAGAAGAAATTAAACCCGACGAGACTCTTGATGTAAGAGGCGAAATCTGTCCTAATCCCGATGTTAAGACGATGGTAAAGCTTAAGAAGATGGCACAGGGGCAAATCCTGGAGGTCTTGGTTGATTATCCACTCTCAGTAGAGCGTATTCCGGGTAATGCTGAAAAAAATGGGCACAAGGTGCTGAAAGTAGAGCATGTTGATGGTCCCAACCACAAAATATATATAGAAGCTCAGGGAGGACAAAAATGACCCCATTGATTCTACTGGGCATTCCCATTGGCTTAGCCTTTGGGTTTGCCTTGCAAAGGGGCAGGTTCTGTATGAACTCTGCTTTTAGGGACATTATCGTACTGAAAGAGTACACACTCCTGAAGGCTGTGGGGCTTGCGATTCTTATCCAGATGGTAGCATTTGCAGCCCTAGACATGGCAGGGGTAATTACTATAAGCCCCAATACGTTCTTTTGGGGTGCCAATATGCTCGGCGGGTTTGTCTTCGGAATTGGCATGGTGGTGGCGGGGGGATGTGCCAGCGGCATAACTTACCGCTTCGGAGAGGGTATGGTAGGTGCAATGTCAGCAGTACTTGGTTTAATACTCGTGGGATTGATGACTACAATGGGTGCGTTCCACCCATTAGTTGTCGCTATCAGGGGTGCAACAACGCTGACATTAGCAGATGGGACAAACCTCACATTAGCTAACATATTCGGCGTTCCCCACTATACATTAGCCTTTGGTATCGCGGGTGTCGCTCTTATTATATGGGCTATCCGTTCCAAAAGCAGTAAGGGGTCTCCCAAAGAAGCGGAAGGTATTTCTGTAGGTACTAAGATATTCAAGAAGGGATGGGGATGGCAGGCAACAGCGATTGTCATAGCCATTATAGGAATTCTTGCTTTTATCGCCTCAACTGCTGC
>JBAUEM010000027.1:0-3521 GCA_049678605.1 Dehalococcoidia bacterium | reverse complement strand
CGAGCCCCGATGAATCGGGGCGTGGCAATCTCCAGTTTTGGTCATTTATGTTTCGTGCTTTGATATTGTCCCGACTTTGTCGAGGATGCTCGAGGAAATCAGCATTTAGGATTTGGTGCTCAGGATTTGGGATTTCCCGTCAAGGAAGAGAGGGACTTATTACGGCGAGAGCCCGGCGGCTAATAGCCGCCGGGCTCTGTTTCAAGTTCCAGCTAAGCCTCATTGCTTAGCTTAGCAAAAGCGCCTCTGTCCAAGATTACGAACAACTCCACGCGCCCATAGTCGTATTCCAAGTGCAGCCTGACCACTTGCTATCGGTTACCACCGTTGCGCCTGTTATAAGACCACTCGTGATGGTATAGTCAGCCTGGAGCAGACCGGGGTTCAGAAGGTACATCCACACACTCTCCTGCGATGAATTATAGCCAACTGGCATATTCGTAGCGGGCCCAACTGTGCCGCTGGTCTCATTGCCTCCAGTAGCCAGATAGGCGACAACGGCAGTCTGAATCTGGTGCGATTCAGTGTTGGCTGCCTCTTGCTTTCCCTGGCCCATGAAGCCTGAGATATTTAGCGCGACCACCGCGGCTATGATACCCAGAATGGCAATTACCACCAGCAGCTCAATCAGGGTGAAGCCCTTCTCTCCACGGTGCAGGCACTTAAATATGGGATATTTTGTCTTTGGCATTTTCAACTCCTTTCTTTAGTTTTTTTTGGATTTAGCTCCTGTAATCTGTTTTATGGATATATTATAGTTAGTCCTGTCTCACCTCCTTTTTTGATTCTTCTGGATTTAGCTCCAGTGATTCATTTATATCTATTGTAGCAGGATACTCGTAGCTGTCAATCGCCCATTAGTAATAGTGATAAAGTCCTACCCAGATGGCTCGGCTTGCCCGACCGCAAAAACCCTTATTCGCTGCTGGTGATAGACTGTTTAATTTTGCTCTATCTTTGGACTCATATTTGTCTTGGCTGTCCACGAAATTCTTGAGCCCAAAGTTTTGTAGTTGCCTGATTTATCAGGCCTTTATCGCCCAATAAATTGGGCAGCTACATTTGTTGAACAGGCGAGGATAAACCTCGCCACTACATTTACCCAATGCGTAGGGGCGAGGCTTGTCCCCACCCGTTCATCCCCAGGCGGACATAAACTCCGCAACTACGTTATTTGGGCTTTGAGCTTGATTTAGCATTTGAGCATTGTCATTTGTCATTGCTTAGGATTTTGCATTTTGCTTTGTCATTTTGATTTTTGACTTTTGAATTTCTATATTGTTTGGGATTTAGAATTTTCTTGCGTAGATGGCTCCAGTTGCTCGACCTCAAAGACCCTTATTCCCTGACGCTTAGCAAACTGCCTGGCTTCCCTGGTAAGTCCGGGAACGGCAATAAAGACCTTATCCAGAATACCGGCATCATAAGCCTTGTCGTCAAAGTCAAATACCCTATCCAGTCCCATCGGCTTCTCAGCCATCTCGATGCCAATAGCAATACGATGGGTAATGATGGCCTCATCCCTGGTAGCCAGTACGTCTATGTTATGAGCAGCGCCAGACCGGCCTTTGACTTCAGCATCTTCCTTTACTCTGTAGCCTTGCTTCTCCAGGTATTGTATGAGCTGTGATTTGGACTTAAATTCAAAGGGCTCCTTCACTATTTCCCGGTCTGGCTGGGGGCTAGCAGTCAGCACTATCTCCAGGTCCTTGGGTTCAAGCACCTTTATTCTCTGGTAGCTGGCAAATTTCTCCGCCTCTTCGCCTAACCCGGGGATGATAATCATTACTTTATCGTGAATGCCGCTATCGTAGGCTTTGACATCAAAGTCCAGTATCCTGTCCAGTCCTATCTTACCCCTGGCAATCTCAATCCCGATAGCGATATTATGGGTAACGACGCCGTCATCCCTGGTAGCTAGTATATCTATGCAATGTTCTGCTCCCGATTTCCCTTTTATTCTGGCATTTTCCATTACTTCGTAGCCATGTTGCCTCAAGAGTTTTATAAACTGTGCTTTAGGCTGAAGTTCAAATTCCAGCCAGTTTCTCTTCATCTCATCAAGGCTGTACGAGTAGATATTTACCTCGCCAACCCCACCCTCAGTGGTAAGCGAGGAACATTCCAGGCAGTGCCACTTTATCAGCGGTACGTTAAATACCTCGCTGCAATCACGGCACTTGTATAACACTCCCTGGCTCTGGTAGTCGGCGCCCAGAGTCCGCAGCTCCGCTTTACACTGGGGGCATATATATCTACCCCTGGCTATGAATTCGTCTTCAACGCCGACATACTTGCAGACAAAGTGCTCGAAGATTCTGCCCCGGACGATATCTCCTGAGCCGCATTTAGGGCAGCGGGTAGTTGGTCTTAAATTCATTGACCGGCACCGGGGACAACAGAGGAGCTTATCGAAGAAACTCCTGTTCAATATACCCTTAGCAGTAAGGGATTCCATAATTGCTACTGCTTCCTTGCCTTTGACCTTTAGTGTTTGCTCAACGGCTGGATAGGTGAAGCCCATCTCAGTGGTGGAATCAAACTGGGGTTTAATATCGACAATCCTTCCTGCCAGCATTTCAGCCACCAATTTCATCGCTATCTTACCTTCCTCCATGCCGCTTATAGCTTGTGGGTCTTCTGTTGCTTCTACCGCTTTATTGACTTTTGCCATGCCTTGCCTCCGTTCACGTAGTTAGAAAAGTATAATTCGCAATTATTGGAGAAGTCAATGACAGAAAAGTACTATCTTTGTGAGCCCTTCGCTCTTCTTGTTATTGTGAGCCCTTTCCCTCGTTATCATTCTGAGCGAAGCGAAGAATCTCCGAGATTGCGGAGCTTGTTCCGAGGGAAACGAGGAATCTCGGGACTCGCAATGACAGGGGAAGAGGGCTCCCCGCAATGACAGAGGGGGTGTCATTGCCTCAGAGAAGCTCAAATGCCGAAATCCAAATGCCCCGCCTGCCGAGCCCTGGCGGGCAGGTTAAATGCCAGAACTACGTCTTTTTGTCATTGGGATTTTGAGCTTTATTTGACATTTGGGCTTTGTCATTTGTCATTGCTCCAAAGAAACCCGAATGTCAAAATCCAAATGCCTAAATGCCAAAACTACTTCTTTTTGACCTTTGACTTTTGAATTTGTATGGGGTTAGTTTACTGCCGAGGGCGGGACTCGAACCCACACTCCCTTGCAGGAAGCGGATTTTAAGTCCGCCGCGTCTACCATTCCGCCACCTCGGCACCTTGTTTATTGTAAACTGCGCAGAGGTCGAAGTCAAAAACAGTATCCCGGTTTCTCCAGAGGGTGCATTCTACATGCCGCCTCTTTTTGGCTCGCTCCAAATCCTAAATCCTAAGCATTAAATATCAAACAAATTCTAATTTCTAAATTTCAAATTCAAAACCTTTTTTGTGTCGAGGCGTGAAGGAATCCCTTCCTTCACGATTGAAATGGTAAACAATACAGCTGCCTCTTTCTGAAAGTTTTGCGTTTTGAGTTGTCATTTTGATTTTTGACCTTT
>JBAUEM010000026.1:0-21100 GCA_049678605.1 Dehalococcoidia bacterium | reverse complement strand
TAATACCGGGATACTTGCCAGACACTTGTATCCCGGTATTGTGCTATAAACATTCATAGTGCAACCATTATAGCGTCCTTTCATAACCCATGTATGTGTCACCCATCTGTCTGAACTAGATCACAAGCCCGGCTTACTTGAACTAAGTGGTAGAATGGTAATATAATACTACAGAATTACTATTGAAGGTTAATAGAAATGCGGGTCACTGGTGGTAAAGTAAAGGGAACTCAGTTAAAAATTCTACCAAGGCACTCCATTAGACCCACGACCAATGTGGTAAGGCAAGCTATATTCTCTCTTTTGGAGAACAGAACCACCAATTGGCGCCAGGTTCTTGATTTATACGCCGGCAGCGGTGCTCTGGGTATTGAAGCTCTAAGCCGCAGGGCAGAATGGGTTGATTTTGTTGACTACAGAAAAAGTTGCTGTGACCTTATCAGAACCAACTTGGAAAAAATAGGGGAACTACATCGGGCTCACATTTACTGCTGTAATGTGAGCAAAGCACTCGCCTTCCTTAACAGCAGTTATGACATTATCTTCATAGACCCACCCTACTCTGACCCTTCTACAAATAATTTACTCATGAATCTAGCTAAGTCAAATTTGCTCGGGGAAAACTCTACAATCGTGCTTTGCCACGCAAACCGCTTCCCCTTAAATTCCGACTATGATGGACTTCATATTGTTAAGCAGCGCCGCTACGGTGACACTTTTATTTTCATATACCAAAAGGAGGTTTAACTATGGTCGTAGCAGTTTATCCAGGCACCTTTGACCCCCTCACCTACGGGCACATGGACATTATTGAACGAGCATTACCCCTGGTCGATAAGTTAATCGTCGGCGTCTATGAGAATCTTGGTAAACGGCCGCTTTTTCCTCTGGAGCAAAGGCTGAGGTTGGTGGAAGAGGCGGTAAGTGGCTTGCCCAACGTCGAGGTTAAAGCTTTTAAAGAGCTGACCGTGGATTTCATACACCGAGTAGGAGGAAAGGTTATGATCCGCGGTTTGAGAGCAGGTTCTGACTTCGAACGGGAATTTGATATGGCGCTGATGAACAGAAATCTGGCGCCAGATATCGAGGTAATTTGCTTGATGACTAGCTCTCAATACCAATTTCTTAGCTCAACCCTGATTAAGGAAGTAGCTAAGTTAGGAGGCTGTCTTGAAGGCATGGTCCCCGAGCACGTAGCTGTAGCTCTAAAGGAGAGGTTTTCCATGCCTACTAAGCTTGCCACCGGTAAAGGCAAAATGTAAAATTAATAGCCAAAAATTAAGGAGGTAATAGAAAGATGGCATACAAAATTACTGAGGAGTGCATTAGCTGTGGTGCCTGCGAACCAGAATGTAAAAATGAAGCCATAACCGAGGGGGAGGAAATCTATGTTATTGACCCCAATAAATGCACTGAGTGTGTCGGCTGGTTCGAGACACAAAAGTGTGTTGAGGTTTGCCCTGTGGAATGTTGCATTCCTGATCCCGACCACAAGGAAACACAGGAGCAACTGTTGAACAAGTGGCGCAAGCTACACCCCGGTGAGACTCCGGCCGCCACCTAAGATAAAGCTCATCAAACATTTCAGGCGAAAAGCCGTTCGGTGTAGTGAGGGATACTTTTCATCTGATTCAAAACTGATAGCTCGCTATAAGACCTTAGTGAGAGATAGCAGCTACTACATTGGTTAGTTCGGGAGAATTTTTCTACCATCTCTTTCTGGGTAGCATATTTACTGCGGTGCAGTGAACATGGAATAAGGCTTCCGTCAGGCATTACAACAAGAAACCTTATGCCGGCCTTACAATCTGGCATGCATCCTTGTTCAAAGAATTTCAGGGTATTGAGAAGTACAGCTTTAGGGTTGGCTATATGATTGTCTCGTTTTCTTAATGCTACAAGTTCGTTAATAGCCTGGCGTAAAATTCCCAAATCCTCTCCATTGCTGAGGCAATAGTCCTCATCCCCTGTTCGCAGCGCAGTATATGCAGTATATGATATGTCTACACTCCATTCAATGGCCTTTTTTGCCAAAGGCAATATTTCCCTCAGATTGGCTTTAGTGATAGCTGTGTTCAAGATAATATCCCGAAACCCGAGCTTTGCTAGCCGGGGAAGAGTTTGTTCCAAATGTTTATAGAGACCCGGCCGTCGTCGAAATTCATCATGCCGCTCATCAGGAAAGTCAAATGATACGGAAAATTGATTCACCCCTGCTTCACGTAATTGCAGATAATTGCTCTCATTCAGCAGCACTCCATTGCCAATGAGTATCAGGTATGGTGTCCCATCATATTGTTTGACAGCCTTGACTATGGCTGCTATATCCTTACGGAGAAGCGGCTCACCACCAGAGAATAGCGCTACAACTGGACTCAGGCGTCGAGTTAAGTCTCCATACTCCTCTGGTTTAATTTGCTTTTCATCCTTTATTAACCCCCCTAGGTCACAGTGGCGGCAATTGCAGTTGCAGGAAAGCGTTACTTCATAAGCAACTACTAGGGGACGCTTAATTATATAGTTATGTATTCCCCTTCTGATAAGCTTAATCGCTTGCAATGGAGAAACATTTGCCATTTATTATCCTTCTATTTAAAATCAATTACTGTACAGTTATCTAGTGTTGAGGGAGTGGTTAGTAAATATCTATCAGTGAAAAACCATTTGCCGTATGTACGTAGGGAGATTTTTCGTGTGACTCAAAAATGACATCTCACTGTAGGACCTTATAGCGACGTAACAACTACCACATCGGTTAGTTCGGGAAAAATTCTCTATCATCTCCTTGCGAGTAGCGTATTTATTGCGGTGCAGTGAACAGGGAACTAGGCTCCCATCAGGCATTACGACAAGAAATCTTATGCCGGCCTGACAATTTGGCATGTGTCCTTGTTCAAAGAATTTCAAGGTATCTCGGAGCGTCAGTTCTGGGTTAGTTAGATGAATGCCCTGCTTTTTTAATATTATTAGTTCGTTAATGGCCTGGCGTAAAATTCCCAAATCCTCTCCATTGCTGAGGCAATAGTCCTCATTCCCTGTTCGCAGTGCAGTATAAGCACTATACGATATGTCTACGCCCCATTCAGCGGCCTTTTTTGCCAAAGGCAATATTTCCCTCAGATTGGCTTTAGTTATAGCTGTGTTCAAGATAATATCCCGAAACCCGAGTTTTGCTAGCCGGGGAAGAGTTTGCTCCAAACGTTTATAGAGACCCGGCCGTCGTCGAAATTCGTCATGCCGCTCATCAGGAAAGTCAAGTGATACAGAAAATTGATTCACCCCTGCTTTACGTAATTGCAAATAGTTGCTCTCATTCAACAACACTCCGTTGGTAACAAGTATCAAGTATTGTACCCCGGCTTGCTTGATAGCCTTGACTATGGCTAATATATCCTTACGTAGAAGCGGCTCACCACCAGAAATTTGCGCTGCAAGCGGCTTCAGGCGTTGAGTTAAGTCTCCATACTCCTCTGGTTTAATTTGCTTTTCATCCTTTATGAATCCCCCAAGGTTACAGTGTCGGCAATTACAGTTACAAGAAAGCGTTACTTCGTAAGAAACTACTATGGGGCGATTAGTTATATAGCTATGTATGCCTCTCGTGACAAGCTTAGTCCCTTGTAATAGAGAAAGATGCGCCATTCTTTAGTAATAACCTCAGTTTACTACTTGAAGCCGAGCACGACACAGTGATTAAGCCTTGATGAATATATTAACATTATCTTGTTCAGCATCTTGCCTAAAATATGGTCAGGATTGAATAAAGACTTTAATCGCTCGTATGCACCCAGGTATTTTAATGTCATTGTAAGTAATATAGATAAGCTTACAAATCCTCTATAAGAGACAGAGGATATATTTTTGAACCCGGTATTCTGGAGGATGTCCGCAAGAGTTTTTGTAGTAAATTGGTTGATATGAAGCCTCTTTATATCCCACCATCTTTTCCTTAAGATTTTCGCCGGTATCCCTTCAATATTTGGAATTGATGCTACTACCAGCCCTCCAGGCTTGAGTATCCTATGGACTTCTTTGAGAATCATAAGTGGGTATGGCACATGCTCCAGAACTTGCCACAGAGTAACTACATCGAAATGGTTTTCGGCAAACCGCAGTTCCTCAAAGGGCTTTGCTTCTACATCTAAGCCGAATTCTCTTATCGCATAGGCTGCCGCATCTTGCGATATTTCAATCCCTTTAGTAGTATACCCGGCCTGAGAGGCACTAAAGAGGAAGAAACCTTGGGCACAACCTATGTCTAAAAAGCTTGTGCCACTCGAGTATTTTTGAATTAGTCGTAATTGGGATTTAGCAGTCCTTAAATAGCTTTCCCGTATAGTAGGAGCATGGGTATTTTTCGCTTTGGAGTAATACTCATTGGTCTTGCTTACTTTCTCCATTGGATTCATATATATAAGATGACAATTCTTGCACTTGACATGCCTTCCCCATTCCTTTCCAGGTACCAGATAACCCTCCACACTTTCTTGAGAATCATGTCCTTCCATACTATAGTCAAAAAGCACATTGAAATCGTCTGGCTTCATATTAGACTCAAAGAGCACCTCAAAATCATTTTGCCCACAACCGGGACAGTTGCGATATTCAAAAAGTGAATCCATCTTATACAACTCTCAAAGGCGTTCAGATTTTTTATAAGCAGCAGCCACAGCCTCAAGAAGGAGAGAACGTAATCCCCCCTTTTCCAATTGAAGAAGAGCCTCGGTGGTAGTTCCCCCTGGCGAAGTAACCATGTTCCTCAAATCAGCAGGATGTTTGCCCGTCTTCTCAACAGTTAGAGTAGAGCCAAGTATAGTTTGTATCACCAATTCTTGAGCCATATCCCGAGGCAAGCCAATATGCACACCAGCATCGACGAGTGCCTCAATAAAAAGAAAAACATAAGCTGGACCACTGCCGCTTAAAGCAGTGGCCATACCTAAATATTTCTCATCAGTAACATAAATTTCTTTACCCAAAGCACCCAGTACAGTCTGAGCTAACTCTTTTTGCTTCTGCGCAGTCTCAGCAGTTGCTGTCCAGATAGTCATTCCCTCGCCAATTTGCGCTGGCATATTAGGCATAGCCCGAATTACAGAGGAATGGTTTAAACCCTGGCATAAACTGGACAGAGTAGCGCCAGCTACTATAGATAGCACCAGCTGTTCGGGCGACGGAGTCTTTATCTCTTCCATTACCTGAGGCAGATTCTGAGGCTTCACTGCCAGAATAATCAAGTCGGCATTTGCCACCGCTTCTTTATTATCAGCTAAAGTGCTAACTCCGTATTCCCTGCTCAATAATTCACGCCGCACCGGACTAATATCGCTAACCACCATATCTTGTGGCGCAGCCACCTTTTCAGTCAAAAGACATTTAACCATCGCCTCCCCCATAGCTCCACCGCCAATAAATGCTATCCTCATTTTGTTCTTTTCCATGATACCGTCATTTCTTCCTTTTCCTGCTTCTATCACCCCGATTACATCGGGGCTACCACAATATTCACCACTCGCTTGGGGACATAAATAACTCTGGTAAGTTTCTTACCATCAATATAAGCCTTCACTCGCTCTCGACCCAGCGCCAGCTCCTTGGCCTCGACTTCGCCTATGGAAGCGGGTACAAGCACCTTATCGCGAAGTTTGCCATTTACCTGAATGACTAAGGTAATTTCTTCCTCCTTGACTAGTTCTTCGTCATACTCAGGCCATGGCTGGTTATGAATACTGTAGGGATGCCCAGTCCTGTTCCATAACTCCTCGGCAAGATGAGGAGCGGTGGGGGCAAGGAGAAGCAGAAAATAGCTAATAGCTTCCCCCCATAGAGCACCTGACACCACCCCGCCCTCTTTAACCTTAGATAGGTAATTGCTGAACTCCATAAGGCCAGACAGCATGGTGTTGAAGCGGAATTTTTCCAAATCAGCAGTCACCTCTTTAATTGTCTTATGAGTTAAATGAAGGAATTCTTTCTCAGCCTCAGGATCAACAACATGGCTAGCATAGTCTGTTGTTACCAAGCTCCACACTCGGTTCAGCCAGCGGCTAACACCCACAATGCCCCTATCATTCCATTCCCCCCCCAGCTCCCAGGGACCAATGAACATGAGATACCCACGAACGGCGTCAGCTCCTAATTCAGCCACATATTCGTCAGAGGCAATTACATTGCCTCTAGATTTGCTCATCTTATCACCACGATAAATTATGGTCCCCTGATTGAATAGACGAGTAAAGGGCTCATCAAAGTCGACCAGTCCAATATCCCTCAATGTCTTGATGAAAAAACGAGCGTAGAAGAGATGCATAACTGCATGCTCAGCACCCCCGGTATACAAATCCACAGGCAACCAATATTTCATTTTGGCAGCATCAAAAGGAGCATCCCTGTTTTCGGGACTGGTGTACCTCAAGAAATACCAGGAGGAACACATAAAAGTATCCATAGTATCAGTTTCCCTTCGTGCTGGCCCATAGCATTTAGGACAGGTGGTATTAACGAATGACTGGCAATATTTCAGAGGGGATTCCCCGGTAGGTTTAAATTCCGCATCGGGAGGAAGCAGAACAGGCAAATCCTCCTCAGGCACAGGGACTATGCCACATTTATCACAATAAATTATAGGGATGGGTGCCCCCCAATACCTCTGCCTGGAGATAAGCCAATCACGAAGGCGATAAATAACCGTCCGCTTGCCCCATCCTTTTTCCTCTAATAAAGCACAGATTGCCTCGTATCCTTGTTCACTGGATAAACCGCTAAACTCCCCAGAATTCACCATTGTACCTGACCCAGTATATGCTTCCGTCAATTCTTCACCTGTCCAACCCGGAGGAGCAATAACTGTTCGCACAGGTAGCTTAAACTTCCTGACAAATTCCAAGTCTCGTTCATCATGAGCAGGCACTGCCATCACTGCTCCTGTGCCATAAGTCGGCAATACATAATCAGTAATCCAGATAGGCACTCGCTCCCCGCTCATCGGATTGACAACGTAGCTTCCCAGAAAAACCCCTGTTTTCTCCCTGCCCAGTGCCACCCGTTCGTACTCAGTTTGCCGCCGACACCAAGCAATATATTCATCTACCTCAGCTTTATGCTCCGGGGTAGTCAATTTAGAAACTAAAGGATGCTCCGGAGCCAAGAGGAAGAAAGTCACCCCAAAAATAGTATCCGGGCGAGTGGTGAACACTCTTATCTCTTTCTGCTCTACACCCTCATGCTCTAGCCAGAAGGAAATTTCAGCGCCCTCGCTCTTGCCCACCCAATTCTTCTGCATTATCTTTATGCGTTCTGGCCAGTCCAGACGACTATGATCGAGGAGTTCCTCGGCGTATTTAGTAATTCTGAAGAACCATTGCTCCAGCTCTCTTTTAATCACTGGCGTGCTGCACCTCTCACAAAAACCTTCCCCTAGTACCTGTTCGTTAGCCAACACTGTCTGACATCTCGGACACCAGTTAACAGGCGCCTCAGCCCGATAGGCCAGACCAGCGTGATAAAATTTAAGGAAAAACCACTGCGTCCATTTATAGTAGTCCGGCAGGCAAGTAACTACTTCACGGTTCCAGTCATATATTGCCCCCATACTCCTGAGTTGCCGACGCATATTCTCTACATTTCTCATTGTCCACTCATAAGGGTGAATTCCATGGCTGATGGCAGCATTTTCCGCCGGTAACCCAAAGGCATCAAAGCCCATAGGATGAAGCACATTATAGCCCCGCATCCTTTGAAATCTGGCATAAACATCTGAGGGCGCCATGGCGTACCAATGACCAATGTGAAGGTCTCCTGAGGTATAGGGGAACATGGTCAGGGCATAAAATTTCGGGCGCCCACTATCCTCCCCTATCTCATAAATATGGTCAGCCGCCCACCTCTGTTGCCATCTCTTTTCGATTTCCCGAGGATTATATTTCTGAGCCATATTTGCTAAAGTTTAACCTAAGTCAGGGTGAATTAAAAGCCCCTCTCCACTGCTGGAAATCAACATGGAAAAGGAGATTCTCAGCAAAACTCGGCTGTATGAACTTTTGTCCAGACTCGAAAGCAGCCCTGGAGACTGTATAAGTCTGTATATAAAACCTTCTTCTTTTCCCTATTGTATAAATGGACTATCGCTTCGGCCCCAATACAATACATATACCCACGAAATTAAGGAATCAGTCAACATCAAAGCTGTAGCTCAAGCAGTTGAAAGGTACAATACGGGAGCAGCCATATATTGGCAAAAAAACAGCAATAAATACATAGTGTTGCCGTCATTTCCTATTACTGAAGATAGAATTTCACTAGGTAAGTTTGATGTTTCCCCCCTATTAGAAACCCTGGAGCGAGTATATGTTATCGGCGTGGTGGTGGTAACATGGGGGACATACTCTATAGGAGTTTTCCATCGTGATAATCTGGTAAAATCAAAAGCGGGCACAGGGTATATCCATAAGGAACATAGGAAAGGGGGAAGAAGCGAAAAAAGATTTGCCCGCAGGACTGAAGAACAGAAGAAAGATTTTCTGAGAAAGGTTAGCAATAGAATCGAGGAGGAATTTGAGAATTACACTCTGGATTATATATTTTTGGGAGGGAATAGATTAATCCGCACACCCTTATTAAGGGAATGCAAATATCTTCAACGAGAAGCCCAGAAAATTTCCCAGAGGGTTTTGAATCTAAGATATGTAGACAAGGAAGCCTGGACCCACAGCCTGAGAGAGATAACAAGCTCTCTGGTTTTTACTTTTTGAGACTATTCTCAAAAAGATAACAGTATACCCTAAGGAATAAATATCCCCTAAAGATTCAAGCCCGCTCGCCTGTGGATTTCACGCAAACGCAAATAGCGGTAATATCAATGCGTGACCTCTCTCAACACCCGGTGACCGCCGTAGAAATTTAGGCTTTCTCTATTCTGAATACTTTTGTGCCGCAGGCAGGACAGACACCCCGGGTCGCTGGTCTGCGGTTCTTGAGTGTAACCCGCATGGGGTTTCTTATCTCCACCTTTTTCCTGCACTTCATGCAATAAGCTGTCGCCATCATGCCCTCCTTTTAATTTTGTTACACCTATATTGTTACTATAAGAACACAGCTTTGTCAATACCTTTTGGGTCTTTTAAGGCAAGTATTGCCAAATATTTCGTTCCAGCGGCACTTGTCATGGTAGCCGGGGGCGGCGCAAAAAGGGGATTCTGAAGGAGAATCCTGTGGAAGTGTCAGCTGTTTGACACAGTTCCCAAATTTGCAGAGAACTTGAGACTTGAAGGTCTAGGGGTTGGTTCCAGTCCCGAATGATACTTCAGCAGCTGGTTTTTTCAACAGCAGTGAGCTCACCATTCCTACCAGGGAGACAGAAGTCGCCAGGATAAAGGAGGAAACAAAAGAGCCCGTAAGGTCAGCCAAGTAACCTCCTATGGCTGGTCCCAGCGCCTGGCCAATACCAAAGAAAAGGGTGATGAAGCCAAGTCCGGCCGGAGCCAGCCGTGGGCCCACGTAGTCGCCGGCCGCCGCGGCCATAATAGTTGGGATACTCCAGGCGCTCAGACCAAAAAGGAAAACGGAAACATAGAAGGCTGGAAGGGTATGAAAAAGGGCAAAAATGAGATAAGACAGAGCCAGGGTAAGGTAAGCCAGGGCTGCCCCGTACTTCCTTCCCAGGCGGTCAGATATCCCTCCCCAGATAACACCGCAAAAAGCACTGAGACCCCCCACCAGTGCGAACAGATTGCCTACCAGGACAGGGTTGAGACCTACTTCTTCAAAAAGAAAGGCCTTGAAAAAGGTCATATAGATAACGTAGGAAAACCCATACGTTAAATAGACCAACCCCAGGAACCAGACCTCTTTGACCCTATAAACCAGCCCCCACTGTAAGCTGGGGGGAGGCTTTTTCTCAACGGTCCCAGAAGACTCGGGGCTGGGATTAGAAGAGAAAGATGAGGAAGGGTTCTGTTCTCCCTCGGTCTTTACCGGGGCGGAAGCTCCTACCTGTCCTAGCCCCAAATCCTCGGGATGGTTGCGGAGTAAAAGATAACATATAATGGCTACCAAAAGGACTGCGCCGCCCAGATAGTACCAGGAATATCTCCACCCGTCAGCACCATAACTAGCTAAAATGGGGAGAACGATGAACCTTCCCAGAAGTATCCCCACCCCGATTCCACCGGAGACAATGCCTGTGGCAAAACCCCGCCTGCGCATGGTGAACCAGATAGACCCCAAAGCCATGGCCGGCACATACGCTCCTCCGTTCCCCAAACCGGTCAACAAGCGCATGGCAAAAGCCCATTCAAAAGAATTGGCAATCCCCGTCAGCAGCATACTGATACCCATGAGCACCAGGGAAAGGGAAATAACACGACGGGCACCATATCTGGAGGCCAGAAAACCTCCGATGACTGCAAAAAGTAGGTAGCCAATAAAATTCCCAGTGGCGAGCAGACCGGCCTGGGTATAGGTAAGCCCCAACCCTTCTCTCATTTCGGGAAGGATAAGGGTATAAGACATCCTGCCAAAGCCGTGGGCAGCAATAGTAGCCAGCATCCCGGTGAAGATAACAACCCAACCGTAGTGAACTCGACTACCTCGTCCCTTTCTGTTCATCAATCAACGCCTTTAAGTAAAAAATCTGTTCTTTACATTATCTAAAACTCAGGAACCATAATTCCGATCACGAGGTTTCCAGGATTTTTGGGAAGTTGAACACTGCGAGCCGTCACATCAACACAGCCCTGATGGCATTCAAATTCACTGCCTACCGTTCTCAGCCTGCTCTTCGGAAACAATATCGCGGCACTCCTAGGTCAATTCAGTTAGACTGGAAGCCCTGCACAAGAGGCACTTAGCTTGGTCACAGTTTATACTTTAAGAACATAGGTTTGTCAATACCTCCTGGGCCTTTTAAAGCAAATATTGCAAATTTTTTGAGCGCTCTAGCAAGCGAGGCAGGAGCCAAAGACTATTTAGAGTCCTGCTACGAAGCTACATTTGGCATTCTAGTTAAAATAAGTGGATAGCGACTGCAATGCCGTATCGAATCGCTTCAGGCATTTCTCTTTTCCCAATACTGCCATGGTCTGAAACAATGGTGGTGCCGCAGTACGCCCTGTAACAGCTACCCTTAACAAACCGAACAATTCCCCTGTGCCTAAGTTTAGCTCTGCGGCCAGAGGGCGCAGGATACCCTCAAGCGTAGTGGCATCCCAGGTCGTTACTTCTTCTAACTTTTGCGAAGCAATCGTAATAGCCTTAGCAGCCGATTGGGCATCCAGTTTCCCGCTTAAAAGCAGGCCTGTATCATATTGCAGCTCGTCGAGGAAGAAAAAGCTAGCAAGCTGAGGAACCTCAGCCAGGGTTTTGGCTCGTTCTTGAATGAGAGACAGAACCTGGCTGACGTAACTGTTGTTCAATGGGCGTTCTACCGACTTTGGCAAATCTCTATCTAAAAATGGCATGGCTTGTTGGACAAATTCCCCCAGGCTTAGTTTGCGCAAATAAACCCCGTTCATCCATTCTAGCTTATCTTTATTAAAGATAGCCGCTGTTTTGCCTACCCTTTCCAGAGAGAAGTGCTTTATCAATTCTGCTTGGGATAATAACTCAGTTCGATCATCAAGCGACCAGCCCAAAAGCACCAAGAAATTGACCATTGCATCTGGGAGGTATCCCTGCTTTTGATATTCAGTGATAGTGGTAGCACCGTGCCTTTTGGACAGTTTGGCACGGTCAGGTCCCAGAATCATGGGTAAATGGGCAAATTGCGGAGCTTGCCAATTTAGAACTTGGTAAAGCAAAACATGGCGGGGAGTGCTGGAAAGCCACTCATCAGCCCTGAGGACATGTGAGATAGCCATTAAATGGTCATCTACTACATTAGCCAGGTGATATGTGGGATAACCATCGGATTTGAGCAGGATGAAGTCGTCTAAGGTATCGTGCTTAAAAGTTACCGGGCCATGAATTAAGTCGTAGAAAGTGGTTTCGCCTTCAAGAGGTGTTTTAAAGCGAATCACGGGAGTAATACCTGTTGCCTCTAACCGAGTTCTTTCATGTTGTGTTAAATCTCGACAACGGCGATCATATTTCGGGGGCTGCTTACGTTTTGCCTGTTCCTGGCGCATCGTCTCTAATCGCTCTGGAGAGCAGTAGCATAAATATACATGACCCTCCTCAAGCAATCTGTGGGCAATTTCACGGTAAATGAGCAATCGTTGTGATTGGAAGTAAGGCCCTTCATCCCAGTTTAATCCCAACCACTGCAAGCTATCTAGTATTACCTCCACTGCACCCTCCACCTTACGGGCAATGTCAGTATCTTCAATTCGTAAGATAAACTTGCCGCCGTGATGGCGAGTAAAAAGCCAGTTGAATAGAGCAGTCCTGATGTTGCCTAAATGTGGATACCCTGTAGGACTGGGCGCAAAACGAAGTCTAACCGATGTTTCCGACTCAGATTGCATTGCGCTATATTCAGCGTGACTTAACCTTACTTAGAGAGAGTTCGATGTAGCTTTTTTAACCGCTCCAGATGTTTCCTAAGCCTCTGAGCAAGCTGCTCAACCTGATTCAAGGCATTTTCAGTATCTTCTATCTCAGTGGTTATCTTGAACAAGATTTCGCTTTGCCGCCCGCTTAGCCCGGCCTCAAAATCAGCCAATTCCTCTATCCCAGCCTCTCCCATTAACTTGGATAAGAGGGTGCTTTCTCTGTCCGCTTGCTCTTTAGCGAGTTCCTCATAGGACTTCATGTCATCAGTTTCCTTTCTTTTATATCAAGGATAGCGAAATTTTAACATGGCTTGATGTCTCAAACAAGACCTTGATTTGACACGGCACCTGTAGATGCTGCTGCTCCTTCACCCGATTATGCAAAATTTCGTTGTTTCTTATATATTAAGGGTTGTTGTTTTTTTATTGTGGTGAGTGAACCCGATGCCCAACTTTAAAATAGTTTCCGATTTTGGTCTTACCGGCGACCAGCCTCAGGCGGTGGATAAGCTGACTGAGGGATTGAACAAAGGTTACCGAGAACAGACATTGCTTGGAGTCACCGGCAGTGGCAAAACCTTCACCATGGCTAACGTCATCGAGAGAATACAGAGGCCAACCCTGGTTATTTGTCACAACAAAACTTTGGCCGCTCAGCTAGCAACCGAGTTCAAGGAATTCCTTCCCGAAAATGCTGTGGAGTATTTTGTCAGCTACTACGACTATTATCAGCCGGAGGCCTATATCCCCAGCACCGACCTCTATATTGAGAAAGAAACCGATATAAATGAGGAGATTGACAAGCTACGGCATGCCGCTACCAGGTCTCTCTTCACCCGCCGAGATATAGTTATTGTCGCCTCGGTCTCCTGTATTTATGGCCTGGGGGCACCCGAGGAATACCGAAGCTTTGTTCTTACTATTGAAAGGAACAAACACTACAAGCGAGACAAACTGGTCCGCCATCTGGTGGATATGCAATATGAAAGGAACGACTATGATTTCACCAGAGGCAGATTCCGTATTCGAGGAGACACTCTAGAGATACAGCCAGCTTATGAAGAAACAGCCCTCAGAATCGAATTCTGGGGGAATGAAATTGAGCGCATTGTAGAGGTTGACCCCCTAACTGGTGAGGTGCTGGCTCATCGCGATCAAGTGGATATTTACCCCGCAAAGCACTTTGTTACCTCTCACGATAAGTTGCTGGCGGCAATCGAGGATATTAAAGTCGAGCTAGAGGAAAGATTAACGGAGTTAAGGAGCCGGGGAAAGCTACTGGAAGCTCAGAGGCTTGAGGCGCGGACCAATTACGATATTGAAATGCTTCAAGAGGTGGGGTACTGCACCGGGGTGGAAAATTACTCCCGTCACCTCCAGCGGCGGGCACCGGGAAGCACACCCTGGACTTTGCTGGATTATTTTCCCGATGACTTCTTGTTGTTCATCGATGAATCACATATGACCCTGCCGCAGATAAGGGGCATGTATCACGGTGATATTTCTCGAAAGCAGACACTGGTTGATTACGGCTTTCGCCTCCCTTCAGCCCTGGATAACCGCCCATTGAATTTTGAGGAGTTTAACAAGCACGTCAACCAGGTTATTTACGCCTCGGCTACACCCAAGCCCTATGAATATGAGCGCAGCCAGCAAGTAGTGGAGCAATTAGTCCGCCCCACTGGTTTACTGGAGCCTACCGTGGAGGTTAAGCCAGTTAAGGGGCAAATTGACGACCTTATTTATCAAATAAAAAGCAGGGTAGCCAAGGGGGAGCGCTGTTTGGTGACTACCTTGACCAAGCGCATGGCAGAGGAATTAAGCGACTACTTGAGGGAAATGGAGATTAAGACTCATTACTTGCATTCGGAGATAGAGACTTTGGAGCGAGTGGAGATTCTCCGTGACCTCCGCCTTGGCGTCTATGATGTGGTAGTGGGTATCAATCTCCTTCGTGAAGGGTTGGACTTGCCTGAGGTGAGCCTGGTAGCCATACTTGATGCTGATAAGGAAGGCTATCTCAGGTCAGAAGAAACGCTCATTCAGACCATGGGGCGTGCTGCCAGACACCTAAACGCTCATGTCATAATGTACGCTGATACCATTACTCAATCCATGCAGAAGGCGATAGAGGAAACCGGCCGCCGCCGCCAGGTTCAGGAAGTTTACAACAAGGAGCACGGCATAACTCCCCAGGGAATCCGAAAGGCAATTAAGGATATAACTGAGAGAATTCAAGCGGTAGCCGAGACAAGGGCTCCTTATGCGGTTACTCCCATTTCCAAAGAAGAAATGGCTCAACTCATCAAGCAACTGGAATCCCAGATGAAGGCAGCGGCCAAGAATCTGGAGTTTGAAAAAGCTGCTATGATCCGCGACCGCATTATCGAACTAAGAAAAGACGAGGAACTAGTTTCGCCCGTGATGAAACGATAATCGGGGCAGTTGTTCACCAGGAGTTGGATCCACTTGAGGCTACCCCTTTGTCCTTCTGGTTGCCATTCATTCCAGCTTCTCTCCCAGAATGTGGCGACCCCATTCCACTGGTGGCCAGTCGGAATAGAGGACTGAAGACACAGTGCCAGTGCTTTGCATCAGGTATCCGACCGACAAGAGCCACTGAACAGACCAGGACTAAAGTAACAGAATAACCGGTACAAATGGGTGATTGACACCTTCCAAAACATGAGTCATAGTACAGTATGGCATAGTTGAGTAGTGCCAGGAGAGGAACATATGCCCATTGTTATTAATGACCAGACCTATTACAGGACAGCCGAGGTTTGCCGGATGATCGGCATCAGTAGAAACACCCTCTTCAGGTGGTTAAAAGAAGGGATATTTTCCGACGTCGAGTACCGGGATTGGCGGGGCTGGAGACTATTCACCCCGGCTCAGTTGGAGACCATTAGAGCGAAGACCAGCTATGTTACGACAATAAGTCGGGAAAACTAAGCGGGTGGATACATGAGATTAGCGGCCGAAAGAACGGAGACAGAAAGCTTATTCGAGACTCTATCCAACAAATCGCCAGTTGGACTTTGCATCATACAGGATGGAAAGCTTTGCTATACCAACCCCACCTTCCGGAGTAACACCGGCTACAGAGAAGATGAATTGCTGGGCAGGGATTCTCTAGAGATTGTCGTTCCCGAAGACAGGGAGAGGGTCAGGGAAAATGCCATAAAGATGCTGAAGGGAGAACTCACCTTGCCATACCAATTCAGGGTGACCCACAAAGACGGCAGCATTCACTGGGTAATGGAGTCAGTTGCCTCCGTCCAGTACCGTGGGAGACCGGCAACTCTGGGGAACTTCGTAGACGTCACCGCGCACAAACAGATACAGGAACAGCACAAGCTGTTTGCCGAGCATTCCATGGACATTATCTACTGTTTAAGATTGAAAGACGAGCATTACATCTACTTAAGCCCAGCCGTTGAGCGGATGTTGGGCTATACAGCCCAAGAGGCACTAGCACTACAGACAAAAGATGTGCTTACCCAAGAATCATATGAGAAACAAAAGAGTGAGATGCTTAAGGACCTTGAGAACGGTGTATTGCAACGCACTCTCCAGCTTGAGGCTGTTCACAAAGATGGGCATATTGTCCCGATCGAGGTACATGCGAGCTTTATCAGCGACGAGACCGGACAGCCAGTGGAGATTGTTGGTATTGTCCGCGATATAACAGAGCGCAAGCAACAGGAACTGGCGTATAAGACCATCATTCAGACAACTGTAGACGGTTTTTTGCTCATGGATATGCAGGGGCGGTTTCTGGAGGTGAATGATGCCTATTCTCGGCTCATAGGTTACGGCCGCGATGAGTTGCTGATGATGAACATTTCTGACATCGAGGTGATTGAGAAACCCGGAGAAACGGCGGCGCGCATTGCCAGGATAAGGGAGGTTGGCGGAGACCACTTTGAAACCCACCACAAGCGTAAAGATGGCAGCATTGTTGACGTTGAGGTCAGTGTTAACTATCTTAAGGTTAGCGGAGGGAGGTTGGTTAGCTTCATACGAGATATCACCACGCACAAGCAAGCAAATGAGGCGCTTCAAGCCGAGAGGAATAAGCTGCAATCACTGATAGATACCATAGATTACACCATCACCATACAAGATCCAGAATATAACATTATTTATCAGAATGAGCCATCGAGGATAGCTTCTGGTGGTGACCACCGGGGGGAGAAATGCTACCGAGCTTATGAAGGCAGAGAGACGGTGTGTGACGGGTGCCCGGTAGAAGAGGCATTTCAGGATGGTGAGACACACACCACGGAGAGGAGGACGGCAATCGCAGGGAAGGTTGCCTTCTGGGAGAATACGGCTACTCCCATTAGAGACTCCGCGGGTAAGGTTGTCTCCTGCCTGGAGCTAGCCCGGGACATCACCGAGCGCAAGCAAGCAGAGGAGGTGCTTCAAGCCGAGAGGAATAAGCTGCAATCGGTAATAGACGCCCTGGCCGATGACCTCACCATACAGGATACAGAATATAACATTATTTTTATGAATGAGCCGGCGAGAATAAGTTCTGGCGGTGACCGCGTGGGGGAGAAGTGCTACCGGGTCTACGAAGGCCAAGAAGGTATCTGTGAAGATTGCCCGGTAGAAAAGGCATTTAAGAATGGTAAGCCCCACACCGCGGAGAGGCAGCAGGTAACGCCCTCAGGGGAGGTCACCTTCTGGGAGAATACTGCTAATCCCATCAAGGACGCCAGGGGAAGGGTTGTTTCCTGCCTTGAAATTGGCAGGAATATCACCGAGCGCAAAAAGGCCGAGCAAGCGCTGGCTGATGAAGCGACCCGGCGGCGTATCCTGATCGACCAGTCCCGGGACGGCATCGTTATCCTCGACCAGAACGGCAAGGTATACGAGGCCAACAAGCAGTTTGCCGAGATGCTCGGTTACACCCCCGAGGAGGCCGCCGAGCTCCACATGTGGCACTGGGATACCCAGTGGTCCCGCGAGCAGCTGCTCAAGATGGTCCGCAGTGTTGACGCCGCCGGCGACCACTTCGAGACCTATCACCGCCGTAAGGACGGCTCCACCATTGACGTCGAAATCAGCACCAATGGGGCCATGTTCGCCGGGCAGAAGCTGGTCTTCTGTGTGTGCCGGGACATCACCGAGCGCAAGCAGGCAAGAGAAACGCTTCAAGCCGAGAAGAATAAGCTGCAATCACTAATAGATGCCATGGAAGATGGCCTCAACATAATGGATAGAGACTATAACATCATATATCAGAATGAGCCGCTGAAGGAAATTTATGGTGACCACATAGGAGAGAAATGCTACCGGGTCTACGCCCATAAAGATAAGATATGCGATAACTGTCCGGTGGCAATGGCATTTAGAGATGGTAAATCCCACAGCGTGGAGAAGGATGTAACATTACCTTCGGGTAAGGTTGTCTGCTGGGAGCCTACGGCTAACCCTATTAGAGACGCCAAGGGAAAGATTGTTTCCTGTCTTGAGATTACCAGGGATATCACCGAGCGCAAGAAGCAGGAGCAGGCGCTGGCTGATGAATTGACGCGGCGCCGTCTCCTCGTTGACCAGTCCCTGGACGGGATAGTCGTCATCGATGAGAACGACAAGGTTTATGAGGCCAACCAGCGCTTTGCCGAGATGCTGGGCTATACCCTCGAGGAAGCCCGTGAGCTCCATACCTGGGACTGGGAGAAAAATTTGTCCCGCGAGCAAATACATGAGCTAGGGGGGAAGGCTGACGAGAAAGGTTTCATCCTGGATACAACGCACACTCGCAAGGATGGCTCCGTCATTGACGTTGATATCAGTATTAACGCCGCTATGTTCGGGGGGCAGAAGCTAATCTTCTGCGTCTGTCGGGACGTTACCAAGCGCAAGAAGCAGGAGCAGGCGCTAGCTGATGAATTGACCCAGCGCCGTCTCCTGATCAACAAGTCCCTGGACGGGATAGTCGTCCTCGATGAGGACGCCAGGGTGTGTGATGTCAACCAGCGCTTTGCCGAGATGCTTGGCTATACCCTCGAGGAAGTCCATAAGCTCCATACCTGGGACTGGGATAAAAATTTTCCACCCGAGAAAATACTGGAGATGGGACGGAATGTTGACGAGAAGGGTTTACACTTGGAGACAAAGCACACTCGCAAGGATGGTTCGGTCATTGACGTTGATATCAGTATCAGTGGGATCATGTATGGGGGGCGGAAGCTGATCTTCTGCATCGACCGGGATGTCACCGAGCGCAATCGGGCAGAGGAGGCGCTAAAAAATAGCGAAGAGAGTTACAGGGAGCTCGCCGACAGCATCACCGAGATCTTTTTCGCAATGGACGAGCATCTGAGATATACCTATTGGAACAAGGCATCGGAAATTCTGACAGGAGTTCGGGCGGAGGATGCGCTGGGAAAATCCCTCCTGGAAATTTTCCCGGACACGTCTGGAACGAGAAGGGCGGAAAAAGTGTACCGTGCCGTGCTGAGGACGCAGAAGCCCCAGACTTTTGTGAACGATTTTGATATTGACGGTAGGCACTACATCTTTGAGATCGGTGCTTATCCCTCCAGAGGTGGCATCTCGATTTTTGTCAGAGACATCACCGAGCGCAAGGAGGCAGAGGAAGCACTGCGACAAAGCGAGGAAAAGTATAGAGCTTTGTTCGATAGCACAGTCACCGGCACGATTGTTATTGACGCTGAAACTATGAAAGTAGTGATGGCTAATCAAGCTGCCGTGGAAATGTTTGGACTTAGTTCCGTAGAGGAAGGCATTGGAGTAAATCCGCTTGACTTCGCTCCTCCGGAGGACAAGGAGGGAGTTCTTAAGCTTATTATAAAGGAGCTGTTTGAACAGAACTTGCAGCAGACTCGCGAGGTTCGGATGATAACCAAAGATGGCAGAAAAATATGGGTAAGCGCGACGGCTGCGAGAATCATGCATGAGGGCAGATTAGCGGGTTTAGTTTCTCTTACAGACATCACCGAGCGCAAGAAGATGGAGGAGGCGATCAAGCATGCAGCCGAGGAATGGAGGAAGACCTTTGATTCCATCAGTGACGCTATCTCTATTCATGACAGGGACCACAAGATTCTGCGGGCAAACAAGGCATTTGCTGACATTTTTCACAAGAAGCCCCGTCAAATCATCGGTAAGTACTGCTATGAGCTGCACAGTGGGAACAAACCCATATCAGGCTGCCCTCACAAGCAGACGCTGGCTACTAAGGAACCTGCGGCGGCAGAGTTCTACGAATCCAACCTGGGAAAATACCTCCATGAGTCAACATCACCGATTTTCGATGAGGAAGGTGAGGTCGTCGGCACTGTACATATTACCAGAGACGTTACTGAGCAAAAGCAACAAAATGAGCGGCTTATGATGGCTGGCCGGCTGGCCTCCATTGGCGAACTGGCAGCCGGCACCGCCCACGAACTTAACAACCCGCTCACGAGCGTCATCGGTTTCTCCCAGTTGCTCATGGAGAAGGATATCCCTGACGACATCCGTGAGGACCTGAAGCTTATCCACAACGAGGCTCAGCGGGCTGCTGGTGTGACAAAGAACCTCCTTGCCTTCGCCCGAAAGCAGGCACCCGTGAAGCAGCTTAACCAGATAAATAACACCATTGAGGACGTGCTGAAATTACGTGCCTATGAGCACAAAGTAAATAGTATCGAAGTCCAGAGGCAGCTTGCTCCTGACCTTCCTGAAATCGAGGTTGACTATTCCCAGATGCAGCAGGTTTTCCTCAACATTATCATCAACGCCGAATATTTTATGACTGAGGCGCATAAGAAGGGGACCCTGACCATTACCACCAAAAAACAGAACAGTACCGCGAGGATTTCAATCGCTGATGACGGCCCGGGTATCTCAAAGGAAAATCTGAGCCGGATATTCGACCCCTTTTTCACCACCAAAGAAGCAGGCAAGGGAACCGGGCTTGGTTTGAGCATCTGCCACGGGATAGTGGCCGAGCACGGCGGGCAGATGTATGCCAGGAGCCAGCCGGGTAAAGGGGCTACCATTGTTGTCGAACTGCCCATTAACAGTCACTGACCATATCAGGGGAACGCCATGAAACAGGCTAACGCCAACGAGAAAAGCATTGAGGGTATGCCTGACCAGCAAGAAATATTACTTATCGCCGATGATGAAGCTGCAATCAGGAGGGTCCTTTGCCAGAAATTATCAAGAGAAGGCTACCAGTGCGAGGAAGCGGATGCTGCTGAGCAAACCCTGAACACGCTGGCAACCAGTCCGATTGCTCTGGTTGTTCTGGATATAAAGATGCCCGGTAAATCAGGAATCGAACTCCTCCCGGAAATAAAGTCAGACTACCCTGACACGGCGGTTATTATGGCTACGGCTGTTACTGATATTAATGTTGCCATTCAGTGCCTGAAGCAGGGGGCTGATGACTACATCTGCAAGCCTTTCAACCTGGAGGAGGTTTCCCTGGCCGTCCAAAGAGCTCTCGAGAAAAGGTGTCTAAAGCTCGAGATCAGGGAGTACCAGCAATTTCTGGAGGAAAAAGTTGAGGAGCAGACGGGAGAGATTAGAAAAATTTTCCTTGGCGCCATTGAGGCACTGGTATCTGCCCTCGAAGCTAAGGA
>JBAUEM010000025.1:0-1648 GCA_049678605.1 Dehalococcoidia bacterium | reverse complement strand
GAATGTGTATAATACTATCCGCCCTCATCAGGCATTGGGATATCTTACTCCACAGGAATTTCTGAAGCACAATCAACAAAATCAGAGAAAGGAGAAAGTGTCACTAATCATATGAACGAGTACAAGGAGTTGACAATTGCGTTATATATGTGCTAGTATTAATATTGTCCCGAGTAGCCGAGCAGGGACCTGGCATAAGAGTTGGGTTTGGTGAAGGCTGAAAGGTGCAGGTAGTGGCCAGCACAAGGTAAGCTGAAGGCCAAGCCGGACGATAGCAGGTGAAGGAAGTGAGGTTACTCGGGGCGTCTGATTTTTTGCTGGCTAAGCATCCTTGTCGCAGTTTGAAATGACCCAATAAATAGGCTTGATACTTGCGTGGATATCAGCCTATTCAAGTTCGACTCTTAACCAAAGTTCACCATCTACGCCTTTGATTTCGTGATCTTCTGGAGACATAATATCTAATTTGTAGTAGGCCTAATTGGTATGGTGTCCCTGGAATTCGTGCCCCTACTGGCGTGTCCTTGCGAGCCCCGACTTGTCGGGGCGTGGCAATCTCTGGGATTGCGGAGCTTGTTCCGAAGCGTAAGCGAGGAATCTCGCTCCTCGCAACGACTAAAAGAAGAAGTGCGATGCATTTTCTTATTCCGATAACAACGTTGCCAGCTTCTGGAGCGCCTCCGAGATTGTCTCGGTTGGCAAAGTGCATATCAATTCGGCATTTCGAGCGCGCCAATCCAAACTCTTAACTTGGTCGGATAACATTGCTCCTGCCACTGGTAACCCCTCGGGAAGAAGAACCTCGAAAGGGTAGCCCTTGGGTTGGCTGGTTATTGGACAAAGGATGGCGAGTCCTACCTTGCTGTTATAGCTTTGTGGTGACAGCACCACGGCCGGACGGCGTCCGGCTTGTTCGTGACCTGCTTGCGGATTCAAGCGAATCCACACCACATCTCCGCAACGAGGCACATAAGTCCGGGGGCCTACCACGTTTCATTCCCCACGGCGGAGCCGGTATCAACCTCGTGATGCAAGTTCTCTTTGGTGACCTTTGATAGGAGTTGTTCCAGGGTCAGCTTCGGCTTAGTTACCGGCGTGACAACGATTTTCCCATCTGCCAGCGATACTTCGACGGACGTCTCTTTCTGGAGTCCCACTTCATCAGCGAAAGATTTCGGAATGCGCAAAGCGAGACTGTTACCCCATTTCTGAACACGCGTCTTCATGTCAAACCTCCATTCACGGTATCTACAATGAAGATACTCTTTCTGCAGGCGCTTGTCAAGTCTGTACAAGAAGGGAAAGGCACAATTTGTTCCTGAGCCCGCTGAAGTCACAGTTCGTCAAAAAGTTTAGACAGGCGCGGTGTCCTCAGGCTTCAAGCAGATGCTCCTGTTAAAAATACCGGCAAAGCAGGGTGTACCAACTGAGTGCGCGGCGAAGCTATGTGGTATTCTGGGGACATGATACCTAATTTGTAGTAGGCCTACTTGGCATGGTGTCCCTGGAATTCTGTTATTGCTAGATATGCTACAATTCTCTTAATTATGAAGCAAAATATCACACATCGATACGTAATTGATATTTCTTGGTATCACCCGCGATGGAGGGAGGAGCTATGAGCACTTTATTTTTTATATTGGCTCTT
>JBAUEM010000024.1:0-34933 GCA_049678605.1 Dehalococcoidia bacterium | reverse complement strand
GAATGTGTATAATACTATCCGCCCTCATCAGGCATTGGGATATCTTACTCCACAGGAATTTCTGAAGCACAATCAACAAAATCAGAGAAAGGAGAAAGTGTCACTAATCATATGAACGAGTACAAGGTGTTGACTTTGGCTCCTTCAATAGATAAAATCGTGGTCAACCAAATATGAAGTTGGTAAGGAGGTGAGTATGTCAAAGCATATTTGTAGAGGTCTGGCCGCTATTCTTATAGTTACATTATTAATGATATTGGCTGCGGTACCCGTTCTGGCATTTGATGCTCGCAGTGGATTAGCTGTCACCGTTGCTAGTGGAGAGGTAGTGGACGATGACCTTTATGTAGCTGCCGAGACCGTTGTTATTGATGGCACCGTTGACGGCGACCTCTGGGCTGCCGGTAATACGATCACCGTCAATGGCATAGTTAATGGCAGCGTCATGGCTGCTGGCAGGATAGTCAATATCAACGGTGATATTACGCACGCTGTGCGGGCAGTGGCTGAAACCATCAACATTAATGGCGATGTTGGCGGCGATGTGATAGCTGGTTGTGGAGAGGTGAATATAGCCAGCACAGCCAGAATTGGTGGCGACCTTCTTTTCGGAGCTGGTATTGCCGGCATTGATGGACCTATTGAGGGTAACATCAAAGGTGGCGGAGGCGAGGTCACCATAAGCAACGGGGTAAACGGAAATGTTGAACTCGAAGTCGAGAGCCTAACCATACTGTCTACAGCGAATATCGGAGGTGACCTAAGCTATACCAGTGAAGAGGAAGCCGATATTCAATCAGGTGCCCAAATCGCCGGCGTCACTACCCATAAGCTGCCCGAAGTAAAGGAAGATGGGGCTAAGGCTTTTCCCTTTGTGCTTTTCACTGGCATATTAAGCAAGGTCATAGGCTTCTTAATGGCTTTGGTAACAGGGCTAGTTATCATTCTCCTGGCTCCGAGGCGATTGACGTCTATCGCTGAGGCTATAGGCAGCAGACCCGGGCCAAGCGCTGGCTGGGGAGCTCTCATTGTGTTTGTTGCCCCTATCGCTGCCGTATTAGTGTGCTTCACCATCATAGGTATACCTGTGGGATTGATTGGTTTGGCTCTCTGGGGGATAGCTCTTTACGTTGCTCAGATCCCTGTGGGCTTATTTATCGGGCGCTGGATTATTGGCCGCTTTAGAGCTGTGGAAGGCAAAGCTATCATGGTTGGAGCCTTGGCTATAGGTCTCGCCATTCTCAAGCTCTTAAGCCTAATCCCCTACTTCGGCTTCGTCGTTGGAGTGGCCGTCGTCATCTTTGGTTTAGGAGCAGTAGTGGCAGCAAAAAGGAAGCGGCGGGCCGAGGCGAAGGAAGCAGCTTCAGCCTAGCTATAAAATTTGAAAAGAGCCGGCTAAACTCTGCCCAACAGTATGCGCTAACTGGAACTTAGGTTCTTTGCCCTATCTTGCTACGCAAGATTTCAAATAGACGTAAACCATTATGGCACGTTGACAAATAGGAAGGCATAGAAATGATTCGTAGCCTATTGCCTTCGAATTTCGATGCTATACTCAAGGTCATAAATGATGCTGCGCAAGCTTACAAAGGAGTAATCCCGGGTGATAGATGGAAGGAACCATATATGTCGGCCGGGGAATTAAAAGAAGAAATTAAAGCTGGCGTACGATTTTTTGGGTGGGTGGAAGGCGGGCATTTGCTCGGAGTGACAGGAATTCAAGCTCTTAAAGATACTACCTTGATCAGGCATGCTTATGTGCTTCCAGGATGCCAGAGAAGGGGAATTGGCACGGGGCTACTTGAATATCTCATGGACTCGGCTGAGACTCCGGAAATTCTGGTAGGGACTTGGGCTGATGCTACCTGGGCTATTCGATTCTACGAGAAACATGGTTTCAAACTGGTGTCGTCCAGGGAAAAAGATAAGCTCTTGCGGACATATTGGAACATCCCCGAGAGGCAGATTGAAACCTCAGTGGTGCTGAGGACAATCTCCTCTTTCTAGTTAATGGTATGACCCCCCAATTTGTCAATAGCTTGTACTCGTCCAACACATTAGCGATACCTCGGCTTTTCCTCATTGCCAAGCAATCTTATTTTGATCCTCCCCGGCAGCCACCATAGCAGGGGCTTGCCATATACCTCTTATTGCGATATACTTTATCACGATGTACTTTCACAGGATTTTCCAGAGACAGAGATGAGTATTAAAGAGGCTCTAGAAAATACTGCTAGGGAAATACCACATAAAGAAGCCATTGTTCTTGGTTCTCAGAGGGTTACTTATGGGGAGCTGGATGAGGCTTCTAACAAAGTAGCCAATGCTCTCCTGGAGCTGGGGATGAAAAAGGGTAGTCATGTGGCTATCTTAATGTGCCATAGCCCTGAGTGGGCTATCAATTATTTCGGGGTGATTAAAGGTGGTGGCATAGCTGTGCTGCTTAGCGACGCGCTTAAGGCTCCTGAACTTGATTCTTTGCTGCGAGACTCCGACTCGGAAATTCTGATAACAGAGAAGAAATTTTCTCAGATGCTGTCCTCAGTTTTGCCTACCATTCCTTCGCTAAAACACGTAATTGAGGTTGATGCAGATTCTTACATCAATATGGTAACCAACAGCTCTTCCAGATCGCCGACTATCGATATAAAAGACGAGGATGAAGCTGTTATATTTTACACCTGCGGTGTGCTGGGGAGGTACAAAGGCGTGGTACATACACATGCTTCCATTATGGGAACTCCCCCCATAATTTCTGCAAGCATACAGCGGAGGAGAGAAGATGTTGTCATAGACCTTGTTCCCTTTTTCTATCTTTTTGGCTTGTTCGAAGTTCTTTTTGGTTCGATTATCACAGGTTCTACCGTTGTGCTTGTCCCCAATTTCACCCCCGAAGCTGTCCTGGAAGCTGTGGAGAAAGAAAAGGGAAGCATTATCTTTGGGGTTCCTGCCATGTACAATGCCCTAGCCATGGTGCCTGACGCGATTTTGAGAGGATATGACCTGGGCTTGCTGCGTTCGGCTGTTACCGCCGGGGCAAAGTCCTTCCCTGAACTAATGAAAGCGTTGGAGGACAAAATTGGCTTAGCCGTTTATGAGGCATATGGTCTTACGGAAACTTCAGGCGTTTCCATATACACCTTTAATAGCCGTAAATGGGGAACTGTCGGCAAGCCAATTTGCGGCATTAAGATACTGGATGACAGCGGCATGGAGGTTCCCCGGGGCGAAATAGGAGAAGGTGTGTTCAAAGTCCCCTGGGTGATGAAAGGATACTACAAAGCGCCTGAAGTCACGGCTCAAGTCCTTAAGGATGGCTGGTTTTATACAGGAGATTTGGTCAGAATGGATGAAGAAGGCTACTTGGAGTACATAGAGAAGAAATCGTTCATAATAGTCACGCCTTCTGGACTTAAAATCAGTCCATCAGAGGTTGAATCCGTGCTGCTGAGCCACCCCAGCGTAGCTGAGGCAGCCTATGTGGGTATTGAAGACAGTTGCGGGGGACAAATACGCGTAGCCTTGGTGGTGCTGGAAGAAGGACAACATGCCACGACAGAAGAGCTGTCCGACCTTTGTTACCAAAACCTAGCCAATTTTAAGCTTCCTAAAAGAATTGAATTTGTAGACAGTATCCCTAAAACTAGCTCGAGGGAGATAGATAGAAAAAGGCTCAAAGAAAGAGAGTTAAGCCGGATCTAACTGGAAGAGTATCTATTAGCTTTGTATATCTTCTTCTCAAAAACAACCTCAACTGCCCTAGTTGACATCCTGATTACCTTGTGTTAAATTAGTAAGTTGGTGTCTACTAGAAGGTAAAAACGTAGAGAGTTATAAAAGCCGGCTGGCTGAAGCCGAGCAGATTTTCCTAGAGTAGACCGGCACATAACCAGGCGGCTTTTTGATTGCCTAAAATAGGGGAGTATAGAAATGCCAACAGTTAATCAACTTGTTCGTAAAGGGCGGCAGAAGCTGAGAAAGAAAAGCGATGTCCCAGCATTGCATTATATCCGAAATACGATGAAAGGGGAAATTAGATGGGCTCAAGGATCGCCTCAAAAAAGAGGTGTGTGCGTCTTGGTAAAGACAGTTACACCTAAGAAGCCCAACTCGGCATTGCGTAAAATTGCCCGCGTCAGGCTGACCAACGGTATGGAAGTAACCGCTTATATTCCTGGCGAAGGACATAATTTGCAGGAACACTCGGTAGTCTTGATTCGTGGTGGCCGAGTTAAGGACGTTCCTGGAGTTCGCTACCATATTATCCGCGGCACCTTGGACACTGAAGGAGTAGCTAATCGCAAGCAAGGTCGCAGCAAGTATGGGGCCAAGGCACAAAAATAGCAAGGATGTCAAATGCCAAGAGGAGCTAGGAAAATAGTAAAAAGAATACCACCACCCGATGCTAAATATAACAGCATCACGGTGGCTAAATTTATTAATAGGCTTATGCTACGAGGGCAAAAAGCTACAGCCGAGCGCATTGTCTATAATGCCTTGCAACTCACTGCTCAGCAAGTGAATAGCAATCCTGAAGAAGCCTTAGAGCGGGCGATTAGAAATGCTGCGCCGCTTCTCATGGTTAAATCACGCCGTGTTGGTGGGGCTACCTACCAAGTTCCCATGGAGGTAGGGGAAGGTCGGGGGCGCGCTCTTGCCATGAGGTGGCTCATTGCTTCAGCGCGAGCTCGTAGTGGCAAATCTATGGAAGAAAAGCTGGCAAGCGAGTTGGTTGATGCTGTCCAAGGGCGGGGGGCAGCAATCAAGAAACGTGGTGATCTTCACAAGATGGCAGAGGCTAACAAAGCCTTTGCTCACTATCGCTGGTGAGAAGTCGTGTTAAAAGTAGTACTTGAGGTAAAGGATAAGCTCATGTCGCGGACTTTCCCTTTGGAAAAAATACGGAATATAGGGAGCATCGCTCATATAGATGCTGGCAAGACCACGGCTACGGAAATGATATTACATCACACAAGGCGTACTTACAAGGTCGGAAGCGTAGATGAGGGAACTGCAGTAATGGATTGGATGGAGCAAGAAAGAGAACGAGGTATTACCATTACTTCAGCGGCTACCACATGTCACTGGCGCGAACATCGTATAAACATCATCGATACCCCTGGGCATGTAGATTTCACCGCTGAGGTGGAGCGTAGCCTCCGTGTATTAGATGGTGGTGTCGTGATTTTCGATGGTGTAGCTGGGGTGGAAGCTCAGTCAGAGGCTGTATGGCGCCAGGCAGATAAATATGGCGTGGCCAGGATTTGCTTTATTAACAAAATGGACAGGATTGGCGCTGATTTTCATCACACGGTGACCATGATTAATGAAAGGTTGCGGAGCAAGGCGTTACCTATACAGCTCCCCATGGGAAGTGAAAAGGACTTTCGAGGCATCATCGACCTTGTGGAAAACAAAGTCATTGCTTTCCCGGTTGATTCTAATTCAGCTTCAATTGAGGAGGGCAGTGAGACTTTGCTGGCCAAGCATCGTCAAGCATTAATTGGAAACTTGGCTGAACTCGATGAGCAGATTATGCTGCTCTACCTTAATGGGCAAGACATCTCCGCCTCTCAAATTAAGGCAGCTATAAGAAGGCTGACCATTTCTAACTGCATTGTGCCTGTCCTTTGTGGCAGTGCCTTGAGAGATAGAGGCATCCAGTTATTGCTTGATGCTATTATAGATTACCTCCCCTCGCCGCTAGATGTTCCTCCCATCTCGGCTACAGATCCTAAAAGTGGAGAAAAAATCCTTTGTCTGGCGAGCGATGATGAACCCTTTTCTGCGTTGGCGTTTAAAACGGTTTTTGACCCGTTTATGGGCAGACTGGTCTACTTGCGTGTATACTCAGGCAGGGTAAAGGCCGGAGCACAAGTCTTGAACTCCAGCATAGATAAGAAAGAGAGATTGGGAAAACTATATATTATGCATGCCAATCGCCGTGAGGAGATCGACCACACTGAGACCGGAAGCATTGTAGCTAGTCTGGGACTTAAGACGACCTCGACAGGTGATACCCTTTGTGAGCCCACACGGCCAGTGCTTCTTGAGGCCATACGATTTGCTGAGCCGGTGCTTTCCATGGCTGTTGAAGCCAAAAGTAAAGTCGACCAGGACAAGTTAGATGATTCCCTGGCTAAACTTGCTATGGAGGATCCCACCTTCAAGGTTTACTATGACAAAGAAACAGGTCAAACTCTGATTTCGGGGATGGGTGAACTTCATCTCGAAGTGTTAATGGAGCGTATATTTCGCGAATATGGTGTAAGGGTCAATGCTGGTAAGCCTCAGGTCGCTTATAAGGAAACAATCGCCATTTCTGTGAAATCTGAAGGGAGATTTATCCGTCAATCCGGCGGTAGGGGACAATACGGGCACGTTTGGCTTAGAATTGAGCCAGGCGAGCGTGGCAGCGGATTTGAGTTTCGTGATCAGATTCGAAGTGGGGCCATACCTAAGGGATTTACTCCCTCAGTAGAAGCCGGTGCCAAGTCAGCTTTACAAAGTGGAGGATTAGCTGGTTACCCTGTAATAGATGTAAAGGTGACTTTGTATGACGGGAGTTTTCACGAGGTCGATTCTTCAGATGTGGCTTTCAGGATGGCAGCCTTCATGGCTATGAGGGATGGGATAGATAAAGCTAAACCTGTTATTCTCGAGCCAATTATGGAAGTGGAAATAACAATTCCCAATCAGTTCCTCGGGGACATCATTGGCGATTTAAACTCTCGAAGAACTCATATCGAAGGCATTGAGAGTCGCGACGAGGCCTCCACTATCCGTTGTCTTGTTCCTCTAGCGGAAACATTCGGTTTCGCTGGAGATTTTAGGTCGCTCAGTCAAGGGAGGGCGAGTCATACTATGTGCTTTCATCGCTATGAGGAATTGCCTCAGGATTTGGCTGAGCAAATTGCAGCTAGAATGGGAAGAACCAGATGACCGAGCAAAAAGTTCGTATCAAAATCAAAAGCTTCGATCATAAGTTGGCTGATCAGGTAGTAAGGCAAATAATAGATGCAGTGGAGCGTACCGGGGCTATCGTGGTTGGCCCAGTACCTTTACCGACAGATATCGAAAAATTTTGTGTTATTCGTTCCCCTAACATTGATAAAGATTCCAGGGAACAGTTTGAGATCAGGACTCATAAGAGGTTAGTTGATGTTTTGCAGCCAAGTTCCAAGACTATAGATGCCTTGAGTCAGCTTGACTTGGCATCTGGAGTGGAGATAGATATTAAGTTATAGTTAAAACTATGTTTCCAGGCATTATTGGTAAGAAAATAGGCATGACGCAACTGTTTCAGGAAAGCGGAGAGACGGTGGCAGTAACTGCTATTCAAGCTGGGCCTTCTGTGGTAACTCAGATAAAGAGCCGGGACAAGGATGGTTATGATGCTATCCAAGTGGGCTTTATTGAGAACAAAGTGAAGCAATCTCAGCTTAGCTCTCCAGAGAAGGGACATCTTCGAGGCTTAGAGAATGTTCGCTATCTTCGCGAATTCAGGACTGATGATATTAGCTCGGTCAAGAGTGGTGACAAAGTGGATGTTGGCTTCCTGAAGCAAGGTGACCTGATTAATGTAACTGGCTTTTCTAAGGGCAAGGGCTTTGCTGGCGTGGTTAAGCGGCATCATTTTGCCGGTGGGCCAAAGACCCATGGCCAAACTGACCGCCATCGCGCCCCTGGTTCAATTGGGGCTACCACTTTTCCCGGTCGGGTGCTTAAAGGGAAACGCATGGCGGGGCATATGGGAAATAGGAGAGTAACAGCGCGTAAGCTCGAGGTAATTCAAGCTGACCCAGAGCGCAATTTGCTTTTGGTGAAGGGTGCAGTACCTGGAGCCAATGGGGGGCTGTTAGTAATTGAGAAAGTAAGGTAACAGGAAATGCAAGTGCCAGTTTATAGCTTAGACGGTGAAGTTGTTGACCAAATAGAGCTTAGCCAAGCCATTTTTGCTCTTCCCTTTAATGAGGCGGTAGTTCACCAAGCAATGACTAGACAATTAGCCGGTAGGCGCCAGGGTACTGCGTCTACCAAGACAAGGGGGGAAGTGAGTGGGAGTACAAGAAAACTTTATTCCCAAAAGCATACCGGCAGAGCGCGAAGGGGGGATATAAAATCACCTCTTCTCAGAGGGGGTGGGGTAGTTTTTGGCCCCAAGCCACGCACCTATCGCCAATCGATGCCTAAGAAAATGAGGAGGTTAGCTTTGAAATGCCTCCTCTCCGCTAAAGTTAGAGAGGGAAATATAAAACTGGTACAGGAACTTGATTTTAAGGGACCAAAGACAAAAGACATGATAAATGTTCTGTCCTTGCTCGGCATCGGTTCCCCCACTTTGATTCTTACTGCTCAGTCCACACCCAATGTGGTTAAATCAGCGGCTAATTTGCCTGAAGTTAAAGTCCTACCTTCGGCTCTAATTAATGTATTGGATTTGCTTTCCCATGAAATGCTGGTAGCCACTGTACCGGCAATACGCAACATTGAGCAAATTTGGGGTAAATAAATTGCATCTTTACGAAGTTTTGCGGCGTCCTTTAATTACAGAGAAGGCTACTTCGCTTAAGGAGGAAGATAAATATGCCTTTGAGGTAGCAGGCAAGGCTAGCAAGTCTCAGATTAAGGGGGCAGTGGAACAAGCTTTCAAGGTAAAGGTAAGCAAGGTTAATGTGATGACGGTGCCCGGGAAGACAAGAAGGTTTGGCAGGAGACAAGTAACTAACTCACCTTGGAAAAAGGCAATAGTTAGCTTGGCACCGGGACACAAAATTAGTTTCTTTGAGGGTGTCTAATGGGCTCGGTTACAAAGTGGAGAAAAAAGAAGATGTCAAAGCACAGGCATGAGAAACTTCTTAAAAAGACTCGCTGGCAAAGGACACATAAATAAGGAGTGATTCGTGGGATTAAAGACTTATAATCCAACTTCTCCAGGCAGGAGATTTATGTCTGGCGCTACTTTTGAAGAGCTAACCAAGGTGGCTCCTGAGAAATCTTTGCTTGTGACGCTGAAAAAGAAGGCAGGGCGTAATAGCCGAGGTGTTATAACTGTGCGTCACCGAGGTGGCGGCAGTAAGCGCAAACTTCGCCTTATCGATTTTAAGAGGGATAAAATTACCGTTCCAGGGAAAGTAGCTTCCATTGAATATGACCCTAATAGGTCAGCTCGCATTGCCCTAATTCATTATGCTGACGGAGAAAAGCGCTATATACTCGCCCCTTTGGGCATCAAGTTGGGGGATACCATACAGGCAGGCGAAGATGTTGATATAAAACTTGGGAATGCTCTGCCATTGGAGTCCATTCCTGTGGGAACTTTAGTGCATAATGTTGAGTTTGAGCCAGGCAAGGGGGGCAAGCTTGTTCATAGCGCAGGAAGTTCTGCCCCAATTATAAGCAAGGAGGGCCAATATGTTGTACTTAAACTCCCTTCGGGTGAACTGCGTAAATTTCACCACAGGTGCTGGGCTACTATTGGTCAGATAGGCAACGTTGACCACGAAAATATAACGTTAGGCAAAGCTGGAAGGAGGAGATGGTCAGGTTGGCGACCTTCGGTCAGGGGTTCTGCTATGACTCCCCGAGACCACCCACATGGGGGTGGGGAGGGCAGGGCTCCTCGAGGAATGCCTCCGAAAACCCCCTGGGGAAAACCAGCTTTGGGGCCTAAGACACGCCGCCGTAAAACGTCGGATAAAATGATTCTTAAACGGAGGAAGCAAAATGTCACGGTCGCTTAAGAAAGGGCCTTTTTGCGATGCTAAATTGCTCAAGAAAATAGAAGCGCTTAGTAATTCGGGCGAGAAAACAGTGATAAAGACATGGTCCCGTGCCTCTACCATTTTTCCTCAAATGATCGGTCATACTATTGCTGTGCATAATGGCAGGAAGCACGTGCCCATTTTTATCACTGAAAATATGGTGGGGCATAAATTGGCAGAATTTGCACCTACCAGGACATTCAGGGGTCATGTCACAAAAGCTAAAATAACTGAACAGGCGAGGAAAAAATAAGGCGCGATGAAGGTAAGAGCTGTAGCTAAGGATGTTGGCATTTCGCCTCAGAAGGTGCGTTTAGTGATAAATATGGTTAGAGGCAGAAAAGTCGACGAGGCTTTGACTACCCTTAGCTTCTTGCCTACCCCCACAGCCAAAGCTGTGGCTAAGGTAATCAAATCAGCAGTAGCCAATGCTGAAAGCAATTTTCAAATGTCGCCCGCTGAGCTTAGAATCGCTGATATATTTGCTGATAAAGGGCATACCTTGAAGAGATTCCGCCCTCAGTCGAGAGGGAGAGTTAGTCCTATTTTAAAACGGGCTAGCAATATTACAGTTTTCGTTACTGAAGAGGAGGTATAGTTTTGGGACACAAAGTTCATCCTTACGGTTTCAGGCTGGGTGTCAACCAGGATTGGCGAGCTAGGTGGTATGCTGAGAAGAACTATACTCGGTTTTTGTTAGACGATTTAAGACTACGCAGAGTTGTGGAACAAAAATGTCTTGGAGGAGCAATTGCTCGGGTGGAAATTGAACGTCCGGGAGACGAGGTATATTTAACTCTTTACTCAGCTCGTCCTGGCATCTTGATTGGCCGAGGGGGACAAAATGTAGAAGCACTGAAGTCGGACCTGGAGAAGGTCAGTGGGGATAAAATTAGATTGACTATTAGAGAGGTTGAACACCCTGAGCTCGAAGCTTCTTTGGTAGCTCGGAGCGTAGCTGGGCGGCTTGAAGAGAGAATCCCTTTCCGTCGAGCTATGAAGCAGGCAACCTTTCGAACTTTGCAAGCTGGTGCTAAGGGAATAAAGATAAGGTGTGCTGGAAGGCTTGGTGGGCTCGAAATTGCTAGAACTGAGACCCTCCATCAAGGTCAAATGCCGTTGCATAAATTACGTGCCAATATCGATTATGGTTTTACTGAAGCTCATACCTTGATGGGGCGTATTGGGGTTAAAGTGTGGATTTATAAGGGCGATATTATTCCTGAAATGAAGGAGAAAAATGCTACAGCCGAAACGAGTGAAGTATCGCAAGATACATAAAGGAAGGCTAAAAGGCAGCGCCCAGAGCGGGGATACCATTGTTTTTGGTGACTTTGGCATGAGGGCTGAGGAATCCGCTTGGATAACAGCGCGACAAATCGAAGCAACCCGTCGCGTATTTGTGCGCTACTTGCATCGTGGGGGTAAAGTATGGATACGAGTTTTCCCTGACAAAGCTGTGACTAAGAAACCTGCAGAGACAAGAATGGGCAGTGGGAAAGGCGCTCCGGATCACTGGGTAGCCGTAGTTAAGAGAGGCAAAATCCTGTTCGAATTGGCTGGTGTAAATGAGGAGATGGCTTCGGAGGCAGCCCATCTCGCCTCCTCCAAGCTTCCTATAGCTACTAGTTTTGTCACGAAGGAAAGGCAGAAAGTTGAAAGCTAGCGAAATTCGCACTCTCAACAATGAAGAGCTATTAACGAAGCTCGAAGAAGCTCATGAGGAACTTTTTAACCTCCGTTTTCGCTTGGCCACTAGACAGTTGGGGAATCATCGGGAGATTCCTGAAGTGAAGAGAAGGATTGCTAAAATCAAGACTATTTTAAGGGAAAGGGAGCTTGGCATAGGATGAGTGATCTCGGGAAAAGAAAGGTTAGAGAAGGCTTGGTGGTGAGTGACAAAATGGATAAAACCGTGGTGGTAGCTGTGAAAACTAGGAAAGTGCATCCACTCTATAAGAAAGCTGTCAGAGGTACCAAAAAATATAAGGCTCATGACGAAAATAATGCCTGTAAAATTGGGGACAAAGTGAAGATTGTCGAGACTCGCCCTTTGTCCAAGGAGAAGAATTGGCGGGTAGCGGAGATAATGTCTAAGAAGGAAATGGTTGAAACCAGACCAAAGAAAAAGAAATGATTCAGACTTCTACCAGACTCAAGATAGCCGATAATACCGGGGCTAAGCAGATTATGTGCATTAATGTGGCTATTGGGGCAAGAAAATATGCCCGAATAGGCGACATCATTGTAGCCACGGTGAAGCGAGCGGTGCCCCATGGAATGGTGAAAAAGGGCGAGGTAGTGCGAGCTGTGGTTGTACGTGTGGCTAAGCCTTATCGCCGCTCTGATGGCTCCTATATCAGATTTGATGAAAATGCCGCAGTCGTTCTTGGTGAGAAAAATAATCCTAAAGGCAGTCGCATTTTTGGTCCTGTAGCCCGAGAACTTAGAGATAAAAACTTTGCCAAGATAATATCCTTAGCCCCAGAGGTTCTTTAGAATGAAAATCAGGAAAAACGATACTGTCATCGTAATCGCTGGCAAGGACAGGGGAAAAAAGGGGAAGGTCCGCCGTGCCCTCCCCAACGAAGATAGAGTGATAGTGGAGGGACTCAATATGATTAAGCGCCACTCTCGAGCCCGCAAGGCTGCCCGACAAGCCGGCATAATTGAGCTTGAGGCTCCAATCCAGGTATCCAACGTAATGTTATTGTGTGATAAATGTGGCAAACCTACGCGCGTCAGTTTCCACTTTCTGACCGATGGCAAAAGAGTGCGAATTTGCAATTCATGTCGAGAGGTGATTGACTAAGGGGTTTGATTGTGAAATCTCGCTTGGAGGAAAAATATTTGACCGAAGTGACTCCCCAGCTTAAAGCTAGGCTTGGATATAATAACATAATGAAACTGCCTAAGTTGGAAAAGATTGTGCTTAGCATTGGTTTGGGCGAAGCAACACAGGACGCTAAAGCTCTTGAAGTAGCGGGGAAAGATCTAGCTACAGTTTCGGGGCAACGTCCGGTGACCACACGGGCGAAAAAGTCTATCTCCTCTTTTAAGCTGAGAGTTGGTATGCCTATTGGGATGATGGTGACGTTGCGAGGTAAACGCATGTACGATTTCTTCGACAAACTGGTTAATATTGTTCTACCGAGGTTTCGAGATTTCCGCGGAGTATCACGGGATTCTTTCGATGGTCAAGGAAATTATAGCCTGGGCATAAAAGAGCAGATAGTTTTCCCTGAGATTGATTACGATAAGGTAGATAAAATTCGCGGCCTTGAGGTAACCATTGTTACTACGGCCAAGAACGATGATGAAGCCAGGACTTTGTTGGAACTAATGGGCACGCCTTTCAGGAGAACTTGATATGGCGAAGTTATCTAAGATTGTTAAGGCAAAACGGCCACCAAAGTATAAGGTGCAGCAACGTAATCGTTGTCAATTATGTGGCAGGCCGCGTGCTTATATGCGTAAATTTGGCTTGTGTCGTATTTGTTTTCGAGAACTTGCTGTAACTGGCGTAATCCCTGGGATAAGAAAGTCAAGCTGGTGAGAGAGAAATGACAGTTACTGACCCCATCGCTGATATGTTGACCAGGATACGCAATGCTATCATGGCAGATCATGATGGTGTGCTTGTGCCTTCCTCTAAAATGAAGCTCTCTGTCAGCAAAATACTTGAGGAAGAGGGTTTTATTGACCGTTATGAAGTGCTTAAAGGGAAACCACAGCCAATGATAAAAATCCACCTCAAGTACACAAATGACCAGCCTGCAATCTTAGGTTTAGAAAGAGCGAGCAAGCCGGGCCTAAGGGTCTATGTGGAAAGGCGTGAAATCCCTCGCGTCTATGGGGGCTTGGGTATTGCCATTCTATCCACATCCAAAGGCATTATGACTGGCCAAGAGGCATGGCAGCAGCATCTTGGCGGTGAGATTCTGTGCTATGTATGGTAAATTAATTTAGGAGTTGTAAATTATGTCTCGTATTGGATTGCTTCCCATTGCTATACCTCAGGGTACCGAGGTAAAGATCGATGGAAGCGAAGTTGTGGTAAGAGGAAGCAAAGGAGAGCTCAGTCGTCGATTTCACTCTGCCATTTCTATCGCTTTGAAGGATGGGTGCTTGATTGTAACCCGGCCTGGTGATAGTAAGATCCATCGTTCTTTACATGGGCTCACTCGCAGCCTTTTGGCAAATATGGTTACAGGGGTGAGTGAAGGGTTTGAAAAAATCCTGGAAATAAATGGCGTAGGCTATAGAGCGCAGAAAACTGGCGACAAGCTGTTGCTTCAGGTAGGATACGCCAATACTGTGGAGTTCCCCCCCCCTCCTGGTATTAGTATCACCATTGAGGGGACAAATCGCATTCGCGTCACTGGTATTGATAAAGAAGTAGTTGGAGAAACGGCTGCTAAAATTCGGGCGATACGCCCTCCTGACTCCTATAAAGGAAAAGGCATTAAATACTTTGGTGAGGAACTGCGTCTTAAACCTGGCAAATCGGGCAAAATAGGCAAGAAATAGTGACTATAATGAGCGGGAGAGATTCAAAGGCAATCAGAAAAATACGACACAGACGGGTGAGGCAAAAAGTAGCGGGAACGATATCACGTCCTCGATTATGTGTCTTCCGTAGCTTGAATCATATCCATGCCCAGCTTATTGATGATTCTAGGGGCCAGACTTTGGTCTCAATGAGCACTCTTGACTCTCAGGTGAGAAGCAAGACCGATGGAATGGAAAAAAGCAAGAAAGCCGGAATAGTGGGAACTTTGCTTGCGGAGAAAGCATTAAATAAAGAGATCAAACAGGTGGTTTTTGACCGTGGCGGCTATAGATATCATGGCAGAGTTAAGGCTTTAGCCGAGGCTGCCAGGAAAGCCGGATTGGAGTTTTGAGAGTTAGCTTATGAAGGCGGTTACTAAAGTAAGAGGGAAGAGGACCAAAATTGATACCTCAGAACTGAGTCTCGAAGAGAAACTGTTAGGCATCGACCGTGTAACTAAAGTGGTCAAAGGTGGTAGACACCTTCGGTTCAGAGCTTCAGTGGTAGTTGGCGATGGCCAGGGGCATGTCGGATTTGGTTTAGCTAAAGCGGCAGCGGTTCCTGAAGCAATTCGCAAAGCAGGTGCTATGGCGCGGAAGGGGTTGATTGAGGTGCCTATCAAGGACGGTACCATCCCTCATGAAATTCTAGCCAAGTTTGGTGCGTCCAAGATCTTACTAAAGCCGGCGGCACCTGGCACAGGCTTAATTGTCAACAATACTACTCGAGCAGTGCTTGAATTGGCAGGCATAAAAGACGCCCGTGGCAAATCATTAGGTGGACCAAGCAAAATCAACGTAGCTAAGGCGACGATGCTTGCCTTGGCTAACTTGAGGAAAAGTGAGGAAGCGGCAATTCAAACTGATTTTGAAGCTCAGGAAGAAAAGGTAGATGAAACAGAATGAACTAAGCCCTCCTGTAGGTGCTAAGCACAAGAGAAAGCTCGTAGGTCGAGGAGATGGCAGCGGGCATGGCACCTATTCGGGGCGAGGTTGCAAAGGGCAAAAGGCTCGCTCTGGTGGTGGCGTGCGCCTTGGCTTTGAAGGCGGGCAGTTGCCTTTGATAAAACGGCTGCCACGAAAAAGGGGATTCACTAACGTTTTTAAAACTAAATATAATATTGTCAATGTGGGGAAGCTAGCTATTTTCCCCCCAGGAACTGAGGTAACCCCTGAGGAATTGCTTCGAGCGGGGTTGATTAACACCCCGGACTATCCGACCAAAATTCTCGGCGCTGGCGATATCCAGCATCCATTGCTAGTCAGGGCTAACAAATTCTCTTCATCGGCGGAGAAAAAAATTCTTGCTGCTGGAGGGAAGGTAAAGCAGGCTTAGAATGCAGCGCAAAACGACCCGACCACGCCTCGTCCAGGCAATGATGGATATATTGACATTGCCTGATTTGCGGCGAAAAATTCTTTTCACCCTTGGCATCCTTGTTGTTTTTCGCTTTATAGCTCACGTTCCCTTGCCCGGCGTGGACATGGAGGCCTTGCAAGAATTCTTCGAGGGAAACCTCCTCTTCGGCATGCTTGACCTTTTTAGCGGTGGTGCCATGACGAGTTTCAGTATAGCTGCCATGGGTGTTTATCCTTACATCACTGCGTCCATAATTATGCAATTGCTGGTTCCGGTAATCCCCAGACTTCAGGCTCTATCCCAGGAGGGGGAGCTCGGTAGCCAGAAAATCAATCGAATTACGCACATGATAACTGTACCTTTGGCTGCCCTTTCAGGCTACGGTATGCTTAGTGTGTTACGTGCCCGGGAAGTTACTATTGAGCCGCTTGGATCGTTGACCATAGCCAGCATAGTAATAACGATGGTCGCTGGCACGATGTTCCTCGTGTGGCTGGGTGAATTGATTACCGAGCGTGGTATAGGGAACGGGATATCGATAATAATCTTTGGTGGTATCGTGGCTGGCCTGCCTGAAATAGTGGGTCGTGGCATTGTTACTGCTGTTGCCGGACAGCCCGGGGGGTTGATCGCCTACGTTATTCTAGCCTTACTTATGCTGGTACTTATAGTCATATTTGTTGAAGCTCATCGTCGTATTCCTGTACAGTATGCTCGGAGCACTTTTCGCAGTGGACGCATGTACCGCCAATCGGGTTCCACCTACATACCGCTGCGAGTCAATACCGCCGGGATGATACCCCTTATTTTTGCCATAGCCTTAATGCAACTTCCTGGTACGATAGCTCAATTTTTTATGGACCCAACAGGCGCAGATCCCAATTTCTGGAATACAATCTATAATGTGTTTCAGGCTAATACTGCAGTCTACCAAGGGTTGTACTTTGCCTTAGTAATTGGTTTTGCTTTCTTCTACACTATGGTCATATTCGAGCAAATGAAACTGCCTCAAACTTTGCAACAGCAAAGCGGCTTCATCCCCGGGGTTCGTCCCGGCAAGGCAACGGCTGATTATTTGAATAAAGTCATAAAGCGCATTACCTTTGGTGGCGCTCTCTTTCTGGCTGTAGTGGCAATTATGCCTTTTATTGCTCAAAAACTTACCCATGTTGAAGCATTGGTAATCCAGAGCACCGCCATGCTTATAGCTGTTGGTGTGGCTCTAGATACCATGAAGCAATTAGAGGCTCAACTAACCATGCGCCGCTACGAGGGTTTCCTAAAATAATGTACATCATCATGCTGGGTGCTCCGGGGGCAGGGAAGGGAACTCAGGCAGATATCCTCTCTCAAGAACTGGATTTACCACATATAGCCTCCGGGGATTTGTTTCGTCAGGCGTTAGAGGAAAGAACCAAGGTCGGTCTCTTGGCGAAAAGCTATATGGATAAGGGAGAACTAGTTCCCGATGAGGTAGCCATAAAAATGATTCTGGAAAGAATTAATCAACTAGACTGTACCTCTGGCTGTCTTCTCGACGGCTTTCCTCGGACTTTGCAGCAAGCTAAAGTTCTAGACAAAGCCCTTAATGAGCAAGGAAAAAGCATAGATGAAGCAATATACATTGAAGTACCCAATGAAGAGCTAGTGAAACGCCTCAGTGGAAGATGGCTTTGCCGGACTTGTCAGACACCCTGTAACACGACAAGTTCACCGCCTAAAACGCTGGGGAAATGTGATAAATGCGGTGGTGAATTGTATCAACGATCTGATGACAGGGAGGAAACAGTAAAGGATCGACTTAATATTTTCTTTGCTCAAACTGTTCCCATCCTTGATTATTATGAGAAACAAAACAAACTAATTAGGGCCAATGGTAACTTGGGAATGCAGGAGGTAGCTAGAGAAATAATCTCTGCACTCAAGGCAGGGGTAAAATAAATGATAATTATAAAATCTACCGAGGAAATAGGTACTATGCGAAAGTGTGGCAAAATCCTCGCCGCTATTTTAGATAAACTAAGAACGGAAATAAGACCGGGGATTAAGACTGGCCAGTTGGACATAATCATGGCCGAAGAATCGGAAAAAAGGGGAGTGATACCTTCTTTTAAGAACTATCGCGGCTTCCCTGCGAATTTATGTGTTTCTGTAAATGATGAAATAGTTCACGGCATTCCTGGTGAACGAATACTACAGGAAGGGGACATTGTTTCTTTAGATGTAGGAGTAAAACTTAATGGCTTTCATACCGATGCCGCCATAACTATTGGTGTGGGACGGATAAGTAAAGAGGCCGAGGACCTTATCGCGGTCACAGGAGGTAGTTTAAAGTCAGGCATCGCTCAAGCGATAAGTGGGGCACGGGTAGAGGATATCTCATCTGCTATTCAACATTATGTTGAATCAAAAGGATTTTCTGTGGTTAGAGAGTATACCGGGCATGGAGTAGGGCGGGACTTGCATGAAGAGCCCCCAATACCTAATTTTGTAGTTGGAAAAGGCCCCTTGCTTCGTAAAGGCATGACTCTGGCTATCGAGCCTATGGTTAATGCTGGAGGTTGGCACACTAAATTGGCGGCTAATCAATGGACGGTGCTTACAGCCGATGGAAGTCTTTCAGCACATTTTGAACATACCATTGCCATAACTTATAATGAAGCTGAGATACTTGTTTAGGTGTTATGTAAAAATGGCTAAGAAGGAGAGGATAGAAGTTGAAGGCAAAGTGATTACAGTTTTACCTAATACTATGTTTCGCGTCGAATTGACTAATGGACATCATGTATTGGCTCATATCTCGGGCAAAATGAGAAAGCACTATATCAAGATTTTGCCTGGGGATAGAGTTCTGATAGAACTTTCGCCTTATGATTTAAGCCGGGGCAGGGTTACCTATCGGCTTAAATAGTTTGACAGGTTAACTAAGAAAGTTTATCATAACAAGGTTTGGTTGTATGGTGATTGGAAATGAAAGTAAGAGCTTCGGTTAAGCCGATATGCAGAAAATGCAAGGTTATCAGGCGGAAGGGTGTGGTTAGGGTTATTTGTGAGAATCCAAAGCATAAGCAGAGGCAGGGGTAATAAGCAGTGGCACGCATTGCTGGTATAGACCTTCCTAAAGATAAGCCAATTTGGGTAGCTTTGCAGAGCATTTATGGCATCGGCACTACATCAAGCCAGCGCATTTTGGCTGCCACTGGTATCGACCCTGGCCTTAGAGTCAAGGAACTTAGTGAGGAACAAGTTGGCCAGATTCGAGATGTTATTGACAAACAGTACAAAGTGGAAGGCGATCTTAGGAGGGAGGTTCAATCTAATATAAGGCGGCTTATTGAAATTAGTTGCTATCGGGGCACAAGGCACCGCATAAGGTTACCGGTTCACGGACAGAGAACGCGCACAAACGCCCGAACTAAAAGAGGGCCAAGGAAAACAGTGGCAGGTCGAGGGCAAAGACGTGGCATAGGTAAGAAGTAAGGAGCTTGTTTTTAACAAATGCCAAAGAAGAAGAAAGGGGCCCGTAAAGCCCATAAAAAGGTTAGCGAAGGCAGGGCTTATATCCAATCCACTTTTAATAACACGACCATTACCATTACTGATATGCAAGGCAATGTTATTGCCTGGGGGAGTTCTGGTACTGCCGGATTCAAAGGTTCCAGGAAAGGTACCCCTTATGCTGCTCAGCTAGCTGCTAGAGATGCGGCACATCGAGCAATGGGTGATGGCTTGCGCCGGGTTGATGTGTATATTAAAGGCCCTGGCAGTGGACGTGAAGCAGCTATTCGTGCCTTACAGGCTTCTGGAATCGCTGTCACAGCCATCAGAGACGTGACTCCTATCCCCCATGATGGCTGCCGTCCGCGAGGGAGGCGAAGGGTATAAAATGGCGCGCTACACAGGCCCGGTTTGTCGCCTATGTCGCCGCTTCGAAGACAAGCTGATGCTCAAAGGCGAGAGGTGCTCTACACCTAAATGTCCTTTAGAGAAAAGAAGTACTTCTCCTGGCAGGCGTCCTCTGGCTCGAAGGCGCAGCAGGATTTCCGAGCGTGGACTTCAATTGCGCGAAAAGCAAAAGCTTCGCTTTAGCTACGGTATCTTGGAGCGACAATTTCGCAGGGTTTTTGTCGAGGCGAAAAAAGGCCCTGGCACCACTGGAGAAAACCTTCTCATATTGTTAGAAAGGAGACTGGATAATGTGGTTTATCGCTTGGGCTTTGCTGATTCACGTGCCCAAGCCAGACAAATAGTTCGGCATGGCCATATAACTGTCAATGGTCGCAAAACAGATATTCCTTCCTTTTTGGTGAAATCGGGGGACGTTGTTAAGTGGCGAGAGGCTAGTGCAAAAACCGAATATTATAAAAGGGTAGCTGAGGAAATTGAGGAGAAATTTATCACTGATTGGTTAAGCTTGGACAAAGAAAGCATGACAGGTAGAGTATTAAATTTGCCTGGCAAAGACGATATTGAAGCTGGATTTAATTTGAAAGCTATTGTTGAATATTACTCGAGGTGAATTATGCCCGAATTGTCTATCCCCACTGTAACTTGTGTTGAAAGCATCGGTAATTATGGTCGTTTTCTTGCTGAACCTCTAGAGCCAGGTTTGGGTGTCACTTTAGGTAACACCTTGCGGCGTGTGCTTCTCAGCTCTTTGCTTGGTGCTGCGGTAACATGGGTCAAAATCGAAGGAATTCAGCATGAATTCTCTCCCATTCCTTATGTTAAAGAGGATGCTATAGAGTTCTTACTGAATATCAGGCAACTGAGACTCTGCCCTCTTTCCCATCAGCCCGGGCAGTTGCTCTTGGAAGCAGAGGGAGAAGGCAAGGTCTGTGCAGGTGATATTAAACCCTCGGCTCACTTTCGCGTTGCCAATCCTGAACTTTATTTAGCTTCTTTAGACTCCCCCCAAGCCAAGCTTTACGTCGAACTTAACGTGGAGCTAGGGAAAGGTTATATGCAGGCTAAATCGGCTGACGGTTTACCTGTGGGAGCACTGCCAGTAGATGCCATCTTCACCCCAGTGCGGAAGGTCAATTTCTCTGTAGAATCTATCAAGCCTGGCGAGGAGGAAAGTCCAGAAAAGCTCATCCTGGAGATTTGGACCGATGCTACCATTTTTCCCTGGGAGGCGCTTAGTCAAAGTGCTATCATCTTAATTAATCAGTTCTCTTCCTTCAGGGACCTTGAAGTTCCCATGGCTAGAGCTTTGTCCATTTTGCCCGAGCAATATGCTACCCCTGTGGAAGAACTAAATTTATCAACTCGCTCCCGTAATAGTTTGAGGAGAGCGGGTATTTCCACTCTGGGACAATTGGTAGAGAAAGGCAGGGAGGGTTTGCCACCATTGCCTGGTTTGGGGGCAAAGTCTCGAGCCGAAGTGGAAGAGTTAGTGGAAAAATTAGGCTCTCCTGTTCCTAAGAAGAAAAGGGAATGAGACACAAGTTAGCAGGACGGAAATTAAGTAGGGCGACAGAGCACAGGTGGTTGTTATACCGAAATCAAGTTACCGCGCTCTTGGCTCACGAAAAGATCACCACCACTGAAGCTAAAGCTAAAGAGGTTCGCAGTTTAGCAGAAAAGATGATCACTTTAGGTAAAGATGGCAGCCTTGCCTCCAGGCGGGAAGCCTTGGCTTTTATTACTGATAAAAAAGTGGTTGACAAGTTATTTGCTGAAATTGCTCCAGACTATGCTGACCGTAGCGGGGGTTATACAAGGTTGCTAAAGCTGGGACCCCGCCATGGTGATAATGCGCCTATGGTTCAAATTGAATTGGTTAAGTAAGTTTATTTTGCTCATAGAATATGACGGTACCCAATATCATGGCTTTCAATGGCAAGTTGGCTTGCCTACCATTCAAAATGAGCTTGAGCAAGCTATAAGGCGATTTTGCGGGCAAAGCAGCCGGGTTATGGCAGCTAGCAGAACTGATGCCGGTGTGCATGCCAAGGGACAAGTGGTGAGCTTCTGGGCGAAATCTACATTGGATACCATGACGTTAGTTAGAGCATTAAATTATTATTTACCTAGAGATATCGCGGTCAAAGCGGCTTACAGGGCTAGCGATGATTTTAATGTCCGACGCGATGCTCTGAGCCGAGAGTACTGGTATTATATTTTAAATAGCAATACCCGATCGCCGTTTAGTCAAAGGTTTGCTCTATTTGTGCCCAAAATGCTAGACATACAGGCGATGAATGAGGTCTGCCAGCTTATCCAAGGTGAGCATGATTTTGCCTCCTTTGCCAGCTCTTTGGATGGCAGCAAGAGCACGCTGCGTAATGTTTATGAAGCGGGAGTCGAGAAAAAAGGAGATTTTACCGTTTTCCGTATCGTGGCTAATTCCTTTTTGCCCCACCAGGTACGAAGCACCGTAGGTCTTTTAATCAGGCTGGGCCTGGGTAAAATAGGTATCGAAGGTTTTCGTGATATAATGGAGGCAAGGAGTCTGGGTTTAGCCGGTCCCTTGTCCCCTGCGTGTGGCTTATGCCTTAAGAAGGTCAATTATCCTGAGCCTTTGGGAAGCTAGAGATGAAAACTTATAGTCCTAAAGCTAAAGATATCGAGCGGGAGTGGTGGGTGATTGATGCCACGGATAAAACTCTGGGAAGAATAGCGACACAGATAGCTAAGTTGCTTATGGGCAAGCATAAGCCGATTTATGCCCCTCATATTGATACCGGTGACTATGTTGTGGTAATTAATGCTGCCAAAGTAAAGGTGACTGGGGAAAAAGCCGAACAAAAGATTTATTATAGACACTCTGGATATCCCGGCGGCTTAAAGAGCCAAAGGTTTGAGGAACTATTTGGTAAAAACCCTAGCCGTGTGATGGAACTTGCGGTTAAAGGGATGTTGCCGCATAATCGTTTAGGCAGAGCCATGTTGAAGAAACTGAAAGTTTATCCTGGAAATGAGCATCCTCACCAGGCTCAGACTTCCCTTCGTCACCCTGAGCGAAGCGAAGGGCCCAGAATGACCGAGAACGAAGAAAGCGAAATATTATCAAAGGAAAGGGGATAACTTATGAGCGAGGAAAGTTACGTTTGGGGAACGGGTAAACGCAAATGTGCTATAGCCCAAGTCAGGCTTTTCCCCGGCAAGGGGGAGGTAATTGTCAATGATAAGCCCTATCAAGAAGCTTTCCCTCGCGTCGAGCATCGCCATATGATTGAACATCCTTTTTTAGCTACAGATACCATGGGCAAATTTCGTGTTATGGTAAAAGTGAATGGCGGTGGCCTCAGTGGTCAGGCTGGAGCCATTCGCCATGGCATTGCTCGAGCTCTTGTTAAAGAAAACGAGCTATTGAAGCCCATGTTACGTAAAGAAGGCTTGCTTACTCGGGATGCTAGAATCAAAGAGCGTAAAAAATATGGACTCAAGCGAGCTCGCAAGGCACCACAATATACCAAGCGCTAACCGTGCTCTGGCTTATTGATTGGCAGCGTGTGGCTGTTTTTGGGGATTTTCTTTAAACCCAACTTTGACAGTTTCGTAGCTAGAAGAGGATAAGCCCGTCAGGCATTGACGATTGTTTAATAACGTCCGTTTGTCATTCTGAGCGAAGCGAAGAATCTAACCTCACTCAGGGTAAACTCCGCGAAGAATCTCTCAGATTCTTCGTCGTCCAAATGAATTTGGACTTCTCAGAATGACATTACTAGATGCTCTCAGGCATCGTGCTATTGCTCCAGACAAGAGGAACAGCTATAATATTAACCTGCTGGGGATTAGTCTAGCGGTAGGACGACTGATTCTGGATCAGTTAGGCCAGGTTCGAATCCTGGATCCCCAGCCAGTGTGGCGCATTCGTCTAGAGGCCTAGGACACCTCCCTCTCAAGGAGGAGATCACCGGTTCAAATCCGGTATGCGCTACCAAATACCCCTTTTAGCCGATATGCTATTCTGTGAATTCGACCACTACCTCTTTGACGTCCCATAGGGGCTCTATCTTCTCCAGTATCTCGTCCTTTATGGTGTGAGCAAACTGGTGATCTCGAGGCAAATCAACAAGCACCCGGACAATTCCGTCCTTCACCTTAATATCTTGCACCAGGTTTGTACGCACCACGTTTAACCCGGTCAGAGGGTTTACAACTTTCCTGAGGCGCTGACGAACTACCTCTACCGTGGTCGGCTTCTTTTCTTTGACCAGACCATGACGCTCCTCATAGTTTTGTATGGCTGAGCGTAAGCCTTCTACAGCGAGTACCGAACAATGGGCTTTAATTTTGGGAAGTCCCCCCAAGGCGTCTGAAGCTTCCTTCCAGGTAATGTTCTTTGCTTCATCCAATGTCTTTCCCTTAGCTAGTTCCGTAATTATAGAGCCGGTAGCTATGTTGGAAGCACAGCCGTAAGACTCAAACTTGACGTCCGCGATAGTATTCGTCTTGGGGTCAACTTTTATGTAGACAGCAACCATGTCCCCGCAGGCTGGGCTGCCTTCAGTTGCCTTGCCATCAGGATTCTCAATTTTACCCACGTTGCGCGGGTGCCGAAAGTGTTCCAGTACTATGTCGGTATATGGAAATTTCATCTCTAAGCCTCCTCCTTTTCTTCGTTTTTTCCCAAGGGACTGATGCTTCTCAGTTCTTCTACTATCTCAGCTAATGCCTGGACAACAGCGTCCACATCTTCCACGGTGTTATACCGCCCAAAGGTGAAGCGTATTGACCCGTGCGCCCTTTCGTGGTCGCCGCCTATCCCCGAGATAACGTGGCTGGCCTCCAGAGAGCGGCTGAAACAGGCGGAGCCGGTGCTCACGGCAAAACCACGCATGTCGAGATGCAGGGTCATGGACTCGCCCTCCACAAAGTGGAAGGTAATATTGGCATTCTGTGGGAGCCTCTTCCGGCGGGGGCCATTCAGGGTGCTGTGTGGTATCTTGGCAAGCATGCGGTCAATAAGGTGGTCGCGCATTTCCTGCAATCGCTTGGTTTCTTCGGAGGTGACCAGTCCCGCCGCTTTGGCAAATCCCACCGCCCCAGGTATATTTTCCAACCCCGCCCGAAGATTGAATTCCTGAAATCCGCCGTCCATCCACTTGGCTATTTGTGTTCCTTGACGGATGCACAGGCCTCCTGTGCCCTTGGGGCCGTGGATGGTGTGTGCCGATACAGTGACCAGGTCCACAGCTATCTTCTTCATGTCCAGGGGGACTCGCGTAAAGGTATGAGTAGCATCAGTGTGGAAAAGCACCTCTCTTTCACGGCAGATACGACCGACAGCTTCGATATCCTGGATGGTACCTATTTCCTGGTTGGCATGCTGGATGGAAACAAGAATGGTCTCATTGGTTATGGAGCCTCTGAGCTGGGCAAGATCCACAAAGCCCTCCCCATCCACATCCAGATAGGTCACCTGAAAGCCCTGTTTTTCCAGCGCTTGTGCGCTGTGAAGCACAGAGAAATCCTCGATCTTTGACACAATTATGTGTTTGCCTTTCTTCTTACTGAGTGCCAGTGCCACTCCTTTGAGGGCAATGTTAGAGGACTCGGTGCTTCCCGAAGTGAAAATGAACTCCTCGGGGGCAGCACCTAAAGCATTGGCCAGAGCCTGTCTGGCTTCGTCTAACGTCTCTCGAGCTTCTATCCCCTGAGAATAGCCAAACTCTGAGGTGGCAACCGCGTATGTATCAAAGAGATACGGTCTCATCGCCTCCAGCACCCGCTCATCCAAACGGGTGGCCGCTGCGTTGTCCAGGTAAATAAGTTTGCCTACCATTTCTTCCCCCGTCATATAAAGAGGGTTATTGTTGATTCCCTAGCCTCATCTATGTAGGTACCAACTGCACAGTAATCCGATATCAAATCATCACGGAGGTCTTCTTTCTTTATACCCATTATCTGCATTGTCATGTCGCAGGCGAGTATCTTCCCTCCAAGCTCGTGGAAGTCCTGTAGCAGCCTCTCCAGAGACGCCGCCCCGGCTTTCTTCATCCTCCGCTTCACCATCCATTTGCCAAGGCCCAGCATGTTCATTTTAGATAGAGGCCCCTTTTCCAGCTCACCTTTCTTGAGACGCTGGAGACCCCAGAAGGTGAAGAAAAGTGATGCTTCCATCCCCATGGCAAGGGCCCCGTCGGCTACAATAAGGGCGCTATACACTTTATCCATGTCGCCGCTATGAACTATTATAGTAACTTTGCCAGCCATAGTCTTTTCCTCCTCCTACTTGCGTATTCTTATTTTCCACATCCCGCCTTCCTCCTGTACATCAATGAGCTCCAGTCCCAAAGCCTTTACCGCCATCGGTATCTCTTTCTTGGAAGCGGGATGAGTTCCAATGACCTCCACAATATCACCTTCTTTTGCTCTCCTCAAGGCCTTGCGAGTCTCAACTAAAGGAATAGGGCAAATTTCACCTGTGCAATCCACTTTTATTTCAGCCATTTCGCATCACCTCCATACAAACCTGCAGGTACCACTGTAGCCATGAAGAGCTGTGAAGAATTATTTCAACTCCATTGTCTTACCCAATCTCTCCACCAGCTTTCCTGCTTTCCTGCCGCCACTCGAATTTCGTCGAGCTAATCTACTCTATGAGCTTGAACAGCTTATTGGGTGCTCCACAGACGGGACATTTTTCAGGGGCTTCCCCCTCAACCGTGTTGCCGCAATATTGGCAAACGTAGATTGGTTTCTCCTCAATAGCTGCATCCTTTTCAATCTTGCTCAGGGCAGCGTTAAACAAACCATGATGAATCCGCTCGACCTTATTTGCCAGGTCAAAGCTATCTTTGGCTTTGTCGTTGCCTTCGGCCTCAGCCTGCTTTATGAATTCAGGATACATTTCGGTAAACTCATAATTCTCGCCACCCCTTGCAGCTAGCAGGTTTTCTCTGGTTGATTTTATTCCCTGCATAACATTCAGATGATTTCTGGCATGCACTGTCTCGGCATCGGCTGCGGCACGAAACAACCGTGCTATCTGTTTGTACCCTTCCTGTTCAGCCTTTTCAGCGAAGAATAAATATTTACGGGTGGCCTGGCTTTCTCCAGCAAAAGCAGTCTCCAAATTATCTTTAGTATTACTCATAGCGCACTTCCTCCCGCTCTGTTTAAGTTGATTGTAAATCGTAAGATAGCTTTATGTATGTGACTTATGTCTCACAGGAATGCTGAGAAAAGTACTCTAATTATCTTGAAAAGTCAACTTTATAGCCTTGCTTGACTAGCTTGCTTAAGTAGACACTCTCAGTCAATTTGCTTTAGCCTTGTTACCCGTTTCTTCTATGTGCTAAACTTTGCCACAAGTAAATGAGAAAACGCGTTTTCTCTGGCGCGCGCCCCACAGGCCGACAGCATATTGGTAACTACCTGGGGGCGATACAGAATTACGTTGCCCTTCAGGATGAATATGACTGCGTCTATTGCGTGGTTGATATTCATGCTCTCACCACTCTGGAAAACACAGAATCCCTTCGGGAAGATATTTACGAAATGGTGCTTGATTGGCTGACGGTCGGCATTGACCCCCAGAAGAGCATTATCTTCGTTCAGTCTCATGTTCCTCAAGTGGTGGAGCTCCATACTTTGTTCAGCATGGTGACTCCTTTAAGCTGGTTATTACGTGTTCCGACATTTAAGGAGATGGTTAAGATGCAGCCACATAACGTCAATTATGGGCTGGTGGGTTATCCTGTTCTCATGACTGCCGATATTGCCCTTTATAAGGGAGAAGTTGTTCCTGTGGGTGAAGACCAGCTCCCTCATCTGGAATTGGCTCGTGAGATAGTACGTCGGTTTAACTCCCTTTTCGGGTTTGTATTTCCTGAGCCACAGGCAAAGCTTACCAACTTTCCTTTAGTTCTAGGCCTGGATGGGGTGCAGAAGATGAGCAAAAGCTATGATAACCATATTGAAATAGCTGCTTCTCCAGAGAAAATCTCGGAGCGAGTGATGGTCGCCTTTACAGACCCGGCACGGAGGTACCGCTCTGACCCAGGGCATCCTGAAGTGTGTAATGTTTTCTGCCTCCACAATTTTTTCACCCCGGCCCGAGTAGAGGAAATTGCTTCAGAGTGTCGTAGCGCTCGTATCGGCTGTGTGGACTGCAAAAAGATACTGGCTGAGAGCATCAGTTCGAATCTGGAGCCTTTCCGGGAAAAGCGGGCTGCTTTAGCCTTCAAGCCTGGTTATGTTACTCAAGTTCTTGCCGATGGAGCTAATCGAGCTGAAGTTATAGCTAAGGAGACTATCGGAGAGGTTAAAGAAAAAATGGGGCTCCTTCAGCGTGCCGATTTGGAGCGACTCGGGTAAGACAGAAGCGGGACGGAGATTGGCATCCCGTAGATCCTAAATTAGTATTATCCGGCTATAGCTTTTTCGACAAGCGTCTTACGTATCCTACAGCTTCATCACAAGGACGAATCTGTTTACCAACATTTTTCGGGTCCAAAATTATCCCCTCGTTTGATTTAGCATCACAAAATTTGTTGATGCTAGGATAAGCAATCCTGCATTGATACCAAAGCCGAGATGCATTCACAAAAATTCTGTCATTCCTCAACTTCAGCCTTGCAGCTTTACTGCTAGCAACTATCCTTCTAACTGAGTGACAATACAGGGTTTTGTGCAATCGCCGATTGCGTCGTTCGCTCCAGAACTGCTAGACAAAAGATCTACTCTTATCGGAGCCTGTATCGCATCAATCCCGAGTTCAGCGGATTTTTCATAGCCAGGTAAACGAATCTATCCTATGATTAACTGCAAGACTTCTCATAATACTCCTTCTCCTGGTGGGAGGGGGTTACAGGGGGAAAAGTTACGCTCAGCTAAATGCTTTCCGTTTAAGGCAGACGGATTCTCATATGTAATCCTCTGGAAGACTATAAACGAAATCGGCGACCCCACCAGTAGTACCCCACCGCAGCAATCAATGCTATCAATGCGATGGGTGCCCATACTAGTTCGAGATTAAAGGGGAACGCATCAATTAGCACTCCTCCAAGCAGCGGACCGATTGCCATACCTATGGTTTGGCTTAACCCGAAAAGTCCCATATATCGTCCCCTCTGATCTTCTGGAGAGAGTTCCCCTATCACTGAGAGTGAAACCGGAGCATGTATAATCTCACCTCCTGTAATTACCGCCATAGCTGCAAGCGCCCATCCAAATTGTGTAATCCAACCTAAGGACAGATAGCCAAACGCGTAAAGCAAACTTCCAAGTATGAGAGCTCGGAATTTCGCTATCCGCTTGAGGGCAAGAGTCATCGGGTATTGAAAGAAAATCACAATCAAGCCATTTAAAGTGAGCAATAGACCAAATTGGGCTTTAGAGAAGCCAAGCATATCCACAGCAAAGATGGATAAAGTACTGATCATTTGCCCCATAACTATGAACAGCAGGATACTTATCACCGCGAAGGCCAGGAAGGGTCGGTCGTTAGCAATAGTAAGCATGCTACGAAAGCCTGCCCCTTTACTCGTTCCATGTGAGGACTCACGGATGAAAAAGAAAATAATGAGGGAAACGATGCCACAGGTTAAAGGCGCAATCCCAAAGAGCCAGCCATAGGGCAAAAAAGTGGCCAAATATCCCCCTATGGCAGGACCAGCAGCCCAGCCCATGTTAGCTCCTATACGGAGGATTCCATATGCTTCTGTCAACCTTTCTTTCGAGGTAAAGTCTGCCACCATGGCTGACAGGACAGGACGTGTAGTAGTGAGTATTGAGCGACCAGCAATGTAGATAATTGCAATGGCCCACACTGGAGCTGAAATCCCGATAAGAACAGCTAGTCCTGAAAACGAGAATACACTTACTAGAGTAGCTATAAGTAGAATCGGACGCCGACCAAATCTGTCTGAAAGCACTCCTCCAAGCGCCTGGCTGATGGCTGAGCAAAGCCCGGCAACCAGTAGAATCATTCCGACCTGAATCATGGAAAGACCTCTATCCTGATAAAGATGTAAACTTAGAAACGGTATGCAAATGGAGAAACCGATTGCTATGAAAAACTGAGTAACAGTCACTACCCATAGCTCAGGCTCAAATCGGTGAAAGACATTTCGGAATGGGCTTTTAGCTTTTTCTAATAATTTTTCCATGGCTCACGTTAAACACATGATTATAACCTTTTTAAGTCCGTTTGCCTTCTAGTCTAACTAATAATCCTTGCGGCAGGCTCAGCCTATAAAGGACTTGTTGTGCGTTAACTAATATAACAATCAGTTCCAACCCTTTGTTGCCTCAAAACGGGTAGCCAAGTTAGTTCACGCTCTTAGTAGCAACGCTAACCGCTAGCAATGTAACACTGCTGGTGGACATTTGACACAGTATCCCTCAACATCAAAAGTATTTCATCCCTAGGTTGCGCAAAGCGCACACTTGCGGTAGCGACGAGTGGGAAGCGGTGAGGGTGGGCGCCGACATCGGTCTTAAATGCCTCAAATGCCAGAGAAGAGTGCTTTTGGAGAGAGATGTGTTTGGGAGAAGGGTGAAAGAATTTGTCTCCAGAAGTAACTAACTAACCAGCTTCGCAACAATAAAAAGCACCCTGCAATGGTTTGTGTAGTGAGGTAGTAATCCAGGCTTTTATTACGTCGAGTGCACCTTTTGGACTTTTGTTGATTATTTGATCGCCTCAACATTAAAGTAATTTCTCATGTACTTTGTACCTATCTCATCATGATAAGAGTTTGAATCCGAACACCCTCCTGTTCTTATTCCAAATCCTGTGGGATAAGTGAGAACATCACAGCATCACAAGGAGTATCTTTCTTTATTATTTTGTTTCTGAGGATTCCTTCTTCAGTGGTGCCTGCTTTTTCCGCAACACGCAGGCTAGCCCGATTATCGACTGCCACAGTAATCTCGATCCTATTCAGTCGCAATTCATTGAATGCAAACCGAGCTAAAAGGAGCGTCGCTGCTGTTGCGATTCCCTTCTTTGTCTGGCTCGTCCTGACCCAATAACCGAGGTCTGCTATACCGATATTACGGTCGATAACGCGAAGCCAACAACCCCCGAGATATAACCCCCCTGTATTATAGGATATGGTGAAGTTGTATTCTTCTCCCTTTTCCCACTTGTCAGGTTGCGATTCAATCCAAGTCCTGCTTTCCTCGATGGAATAGTCAGGATGACACCAGTGCATCCATTCAAACATTTCGGAAATAGACTCACGCACCGCCTCATATAGAGAATCAATGTCACTTACCTGATATGGTTGGAGCGTTATTACTCCATCGGTCAACCGAATATCTTTTTCCATATGTTCTCTAGTAGCAGTTATTTACATATCACTTGTTAGAAAGATTACTTGTTGCCTTACTTGAGTGTAGTATATTCAAGTATCCCACCAACTTCAAGATGATATCGGAAGATATGGGTTCTACACCGATTATCTATCAAAGGGAGGGAATATCCCGGTGTTCCGAGAAATAACCGCCAGGATTGATAGGAAATAGTGTACCATTCCGCTAAATTATTGCTTCAAGTTCGGATTCATACTGAGTTAGCCATTCCCAAAGGTGGCCCGTGGTATAATGGAGCAAGTCGAAATGGTCGGGGTTATTAGTCAATCAGGCTGGTGCCCACCAATCATAGTCAAACGAGTTTCAGGAGATAGCTCATGGCAAGCATATTTGGAGGGTACGAAGACTACGAGTTCGTTGCTGAATTCTATGATAAGGTTTATGAAAGAATCCGCAACAAAGATATTGATTTCTTCGTACAGTATTCCAAATTAGCAGCCGGCAGAACTCTTGAGTTGGGATGTGGTACCGGTCGTGTTCTCTTGCCAACTGCCGTTTCCGGTTGTGGTATTACTGGGATAGACCTCTCACCCTATATGCTGGCGAAATGCCAAGCAAAGGTGAACGAACAGCCCCGTGATGTTCAAGCTCGAGTTAAGCTTATTCAGGGAAACATGACCGATTTTGTGACCACGGAGCAGTATTCCCTGGTGACAGCACCATTCAGGACTTTTCAGCATCTCATTTCTGTAGAGCAACAACAGTCTTGTCTAGGATGCATCCGTCGGCATCTGATTTCAAGTGGACTCTTAATTCTGGATCTTTTCCATCCATTCCCTCCCAGATTGGTCGATGATCCAAAGTACAGAGCTGAGATGGAAGACTTTCCTGAAACACGGTTATGCGACGGCAGAACCCTGAGACGGACCAATAGGACTACGGCTTTCCACAGAAACCTGCAATACAATGAAATAGAAATAATTTACTACATATCCCATCCCGGTGGAAGAACGGAAAGGCTTGTACAGGCATTCCCTATGAGGTATTTCTTCAGATATGAAATAGAGCATCTATTGAATCTCTGTGGGTTCATAGTCCTTGATCTTTTCGGGGATTTTGACAAATCGGCCTTCTCTGATAGTTCCCCAGAGATGATGTTTGTGGCGCGGAAGAGATGACAATTGTGTGACGGCATCGGAAGCTTAGCCTACATTAGAGATCTTACGAAGGTTAGCTCAACAAGTTGAGTGAAAATGACCCGCAAAGCCGATTTTAAGCGAGACAATGCCTAGAACCATCCTGCTTAACAAAGACCACATCTTCTTTTTTCGGTAACCCTTCCATAGATTTCGTAAAAATGCCAACCATGAAAGCAGACTTAGCTGCAAGCAACATAGATTTCAGCTCAATAGATATCGCCCCACAACAGAATACTATTGTTTCTCTTTAGGGTCAAAGAGTTCTCACTGGTGCTTAAGTTATCGGATTTGCTAGAATACAGTTAGCCTTAAACTCTCTCGTTATTCCGTGTATTATAAGTTAAGGATTAGCAAATGTTCATTGATGCTCATTGTCACCTCGATAGATATAAAGAGAATCTGGGATATGCATTAGAGCAAATAAAGCAGCACCGAATTTTCACAATCAGCAATTCCATGGACCTTCCCTCATACAAACAAAATGTGAAAATAGCGGCGGCTTCCGATTTTGTCTTACCTGTTTTTGGTATCCATCCCTGGAACGCCTTCGAATATGCCGGCTGTCTTAAAGATTTGGATTGGGCTATTTCTGAGAGTCCAATGATTGGTGAGATTGGTTTGGATTACTACTTTGTTAGCGAAACTTCGCGGTACGACGATCAGAGAGAAGTATTCGAATACTTCCTCAGAGCCGTGAGCAGGCAAAGGAAAATTGTCATCGTACACACCAAAGGCGCAGAGAGCGAAACCTTTCAGCTTCTAAAGCAGCATAATATAGAACGCGTAATTATCCACTGGTACTCAGGTCCGTGGCATATTCTTAAAGCAATGGTAGAGCATGGGTTTTACTTCACCATCGGAGTTGAAGTGCTTTTTTCGCAGCATATTCAGGACATTGCAAGATACTTGCCAGCGGAAGTAATGCTTACAGAAACAGATAACCCTGGAGGAAAAGAATCACTTACTGGGACTATCGGGACCCCATTGCTAATAAAGGACGTTATCGGAAAGCTGGCAGAAATTAGAGGGACTTCCGACCAGATTATCATGACTACAGTTCAGGATAACTTAATAAGGGTTGGCGGCAATGATACTTGGTTAACAGGAATACGAACTTCCAGTGGCTAGAAAATCACGTTTTTAGATAATTCTTTGTAAGCAGACCGGTGTTAGTGATCAAGTATTTCAGTTGATCCGCACTCTTGTTAATCGTTATCAACATATAGTTTACTCTTTAGGCAACTCTGTATACTTCATTTCATCGATGCGGATTCAAACGCCGTCCAGTTTCACATAGTGTGAGTGAAATATCCTTCTAACAGTTGAACAAACCTCAGTAACGTAAGCTTCCCGCTGGGGAGGCTTTTGGTTTCTTCCATTTCTTTACATAGCCTCGGGATTAGTGATAACCGTGCTATTTCTTGAAATATCTCATTTTGTCTTGTTATTGAATTCGAGTGACGCTTAACAGCACCGAGAGTTATTGTAGTCAAGACAAGTACGCACAACTCACGGGTATTTGGGTAGATGTTACACTGTCTGCCTAAGAGAAAAACACTACTGCCTGTGACCTGCAGCAAAATAGTTATCTCCCCGAGGCACTCCTATATTTGCTGACGATACTTTAGATACTAGGCGAAAAGGTATATAATCTGACATCGCTTAATGTAAGAGGTTAATCGATGGCTCCCGATCAAACAGCAGGACTCATCTGCTCCAAGCTGGAGGAAAAAGATTATCGTGGCATAGTGCTGCCCATCGAGCATATTGCGCAACTCAAATATGAGATAGAAGAGTGCAACAGCCAGGGGAAAATAGACGCGGGATTGTATGAGAAGTATCTGACTTATTTTGAATTCGATGTTACCACTGTTCTTCCGAAGGCTTGTTCAATCATAATAACTGCAGCTCCACAACCTCAGCGCAAAATCACCTTCCATTTCAACGGGCACACCTATTTGGTCATAATCCCTCCTACTTACTATGCTGATACAGATAACCAAATTAGGAACATGCTTCAAAACATCCTTAATTCTAACGACTACCAGCTTTACCCGGCTACGTTGCCGCTGAAGTTATTGGCCGTATACAGCGGAATAGCAAAGTATGGGAAGAACAACATTGCTTACGTAGAAGGTCTGGGTAGCTTTGTTCGACTCAAAGCCTTTCTTTCAGACATGCCGACTGGCAGAAGTGACTGGTTGGAACCGCGGGTAATGAAAGAATGTGATAGGTGCAAGGCATGTCTTAATGAATGTCCTACCAAAGCGATTGTCCCTGACCGCTTCTTGATTCATGCGGAGAGATGCATTACCTTCCTTAATGAAAGGAGAGAAGAGTTTCCTAGATGGGTGGACTCAGCTTGGCACAATAGCCTTATAGGCTGCATGAAGTGCCAGCTTGTCTGCCCGGTGAACAAGCCTTTTATCAAATGGGTAGAAGAAGGAGAGGCTTTCAATGAAGCCGAGACCGAGTTAATCCTGAATGGAGTGCCACTTGATCGCATCCCACCTGAAACAGCTCACAAACTCAATCGTTGCTATATGCTGGAATACCTGGACGTGCTACCGAGGAACTTGCGTGCCCTCTTAAAGTGATTATTCGCAACAGCGGGTTTTTTGTTGTTTCCATCTGAGTGTCCTGTTGTTCCTCTCCGCTGTGCCAGATTACGCGCTAGCAGTACACCAATTGTACAGAAGTCAAAAAAATGCAACGGCGATTCGGTGCATCACACATTCCGCCCTTATGTGACCTATAGGATATGTCCGCTGTAAAACCATTCTTCCTACCGAGCGTTATGCCCAGTTTCTAGGTTCCTGCGCCTCTCGCCGACTTTTTAAGAC
>JBAUEM010000023.1:0-5554 GCA_049678605.1 Dehalococcoidia bacterium | reverse complement strand
TCCTTAGCTTCGAGGGCAGATACCAGTGCCTCAATGGCGCCAAGGAAAATTTTTCTAATCTCTCCCGTCTGCTCCTCAACTTTTTCCTCCAGAAATTGCTGGTACTCCCTGATCTCGAGCTTTAGACGCCTTTTCTCGAGAGCTCTTTGGACAGCCAGGGAAACCTCCTCCAGGTTGAAAGGCTTGCAGAGGTAGTCATCAGCCCCCTGCTTCAGGCACTGAATGGCAACAGTAATATCAGTAACAGCCGTAGCCATAATAACTGCCGTGTCAGGGTAGTCTGACTTTATTTCCGGGAGGAGTTCGATTCCTGATTTACCGGGCATCTTTATATCCAGAATAACCAGAGCAATCGGACTGGTTGCCAGCGTGTTCAGGACTTGCTCAGCAGCATTCGCTTCCTCGCACTGGTAGCCTTCTCGTGATAATTTCTGGCAAAGGAGCTTCCTGATTGTAGCTTCATCATCGACGATAAGTAATGTTTCTCGCTGGTCAAGCATACCCTCAATGCTTTTCTCGTTGGCGTTAGCCTGTTTCATGGCGTCCCCTTGATATGGTCAGTGACTGTTAATGGGCAGTTCGACAACAATGGTGGCTCCTTTACCTGGCTGGCTTTTGGCATATATCTGGCCATTGTGCTCAGTAATAATTCCGTAACAAACACTCAAGCCGAGCCCTGTCCCCTGGCCAAACCCTCGGGTGCTGAAGAAAGGATCAAACAGATGGACCAGGTTCGCTTCGGCGATCCCTGGACCGTCGTCCGTAAATGATATCTGAATAGTGTCGCTTATCAGCGCTGTCTTAATCAATAGGCTGCCTTTGCCACGAGCCAGTTTCATCGCTGTCTCAGCGTTGATGACCAAATTAAGAAATGCTTGTTGCAGTAGAGTGGCATCAGCCATGGTCGAAGGCAGTGCAGGGTCAAGCTGGGTAGTCACTGTTATGTTACTATCCTCTAGTGGATAGGTTCGCATTTTCAGAGTAGCTTCTATTATGTCGTTAACATTGATATACGTTCGCTCCAGCTTCTGTTGCTTGGCAAATGTAAGCAGATTCTTAATAATGTCAGCTACCCGCTGGGCATTATCACCGATTGTCTTAATATCTTCTCTGGTATTCTCGGGAATATCTTCAAACATCAACATTTGAGCAAAACCGATGACACTGGTCAGGGGGTTGTTTATTTCGTGGGCGATGCCTTCCACCATCAGTCCTAGTGAAGCCAGGCGGTTGGAGAGATCCAGTTGTAGCTGAAGTCGTCGTTCTTTTTCCTCGGCCTGCTTGCGCTCGATGGCATAGCGTATGGCACGCCTCAGTAAGTGTGTATCTACTTGCCCCTTAATCAGATAATCCTGGGCTCCTTCGTTGACTGCTTGAACTCCTATCATTTCATCATTGAGGCCGGTTAGCACCACTATCGGCAGCTCCGATACTTGAGTGTAAACCTTCTTGAGCGTTTCTAGTCCTTGGCTATCGGGGAGGCCGAGGTCCAAAAGAATCACTTCAACTCTATTCTGACCTAAGTACTCCATTGCTGCTTGTAGCCGGTCAGCATATTTCACATTGAAGGTCACATTGCTAGCCTCAGCCAGCATCTCACTGATCAGGCGCCTATCGCCAGAGTTATCCTCAACTAGTAGGATACTGATACGTTTATCGGCCAACTACCTTTCCTCCGTTGGCAGTTTTGCTGTGGTTAACCAAAAATCAATGATGGAATTCACCATCATAGTGAACTGTTCTAGGTCAATTGGCTTGGTGACATACCAATCCGCGTGCAGGTTTTGGGTCTTGACAATGTCCTCTATTTCTCTTGAGCCTGTAAGGATGACTACTGGGATGTGTTTCAGCGCCGAGTCTTCTTTAACTTCCGCTAGTAGCTGCGAACCGTTCATTCGGGGCATGTTCAGGTCGAGCAGAATGAGGTCGGGGAGGGGGGCATCGGCATACTCTCCTTTTCTGCGTAGGAAGGTAATAGCTTCCACACCATCCTGCGCAGTATGTAGTCTGTTCTCTACCTTGCCATCTTTAAGAGCTTCCAATGTAAGGCGCACGTCTCCCGGGTTGTCGTCAACGATGAGAATCTCAATAGGTCGTTCGGCTGTCTGACTTTTCATTCAGATTCACCTCCAGCCATGTCGACACTGAAATAGAATGTTGAGCCTTGTCCAGCTTGCGATTGTACCGAGATATGCCCACCATGTCGCTCTACGATCTTTTTGCAGATCGCTAAGCCCATACCAGTTCCCGGATACTCATCTCTGGTATGCAAGCGTCTGAAAATCTCAAAGATACTCTGGCTATGCTTAGGATCAATGCCGATGCCATTATCCTTGACGGAGAAAGTCACCATATTGTTTCTCCTCTGAGCCGAAATGTGGACTTCCGGTGTTTCCTCCCGACGGAACTTAATGGCGTTGCCGATCAGATTCTGAAACAACCGCAACAACTGCCCCTCATCACCAATTATCGTGGGCAGGACATCATAACTCACCGACGCGCCACATTCTTCAATCGCTATCTTCAGATTGGCCATCGCTTGTTCAACGATATGTTCACAGTTGACCAGGCTAAAGGGTTTCCCACGAGTGCCTACACGGGAATACTCTAGAAGGTCGTGAAGCAATACTTGCATCCTCTTTGCGCCATCCACGGCGTAGGCGATGAACTCATCCGCATCAGCATCTAACTTACTACTATAACGCTTAGCCAGTAGTTGAGTATAGCTCGAAACCATGCGCAGCGGCTCTTGCAGATCGTGTGAAATCACATAGGCAAATTGTTCCAGCTCAGTGTTAGAACGCTGCGTCTCGTCTGTAATTTGCTTCAAGCTCTCTTCCATCTGCTTGCGCTCAGTCACATCTATAAGGCTCCCCAGAGTTGCTCGTTTCCTCCGGTAGTAGATGGGAACAACTGTCTCCATCACCCATTTGATCTTTGCCTGTTTAGTGACAATCCTATATTCATACCCCAGAGAATGGTCTCCCTTCAGCATCCTTTCAGCGCTTCCCTTGACAGTATTTCTATCCTCTGGATGCACAAAACCTAGAGAGCGCCTGCCTATTAGTTCGTCTTCTTCGTAACCCAGAATACGGGCGAGTTGATGATTTACGAGTTGGAAATCTCCGCCCTGAGCAATATAAGTACCGATCGGTGAGCTATAGAACAATATCCGGAATAGTTCTTCTGATTTCTTGATCTGACCCGCCATTACTTCCGGGTTAGCAATCCGCTTGTCCACTTTCGATATTTGCCTCATGATCTGTCAATTACCAATGTCTTTGATTCATCCTCCGCGACAGACCACAGGAGGTCCTAATTGATGAGTTCTGATGTCGACTATTCCACATATCCGGCCTTTCTTATCATTGATTACTAATAAGGCATTTCTTCACATTATCGCCAGCTTCATACCAGTACTCGTCTCACTTCTTCCAGCAAGGACTCACGACTGAACGGCTTAGTCACATATCCGTCAGCACCCATCTCCTCGGCAAACTTCCTATTTAGTTCATGGCCCACGGCAGTGAGGATAACCACCTTGATTCCCTTAGTTACCTGATCGGACTTGATTCTAGAACAAGCAGCATAACCGTCCAGCTTTGGCATCATAAGGTCCATCAAGATGAGAGCTGGTTTCTGGACTGTTGCGACGTCTATTGTCTCCTCTCCATCGGCTGCCTCGAGGACGATGTACTCGTTTTCCAGCATCCTGCTTACTGTCAATCTGATTCCCGGTTCGTCATCGGCTATAAGTATCTTTTGCTTGTCCATTCAATTCGCTCCTATTTGTGTATCAGGTTACCGACAGTGCCTTGAAGCATGGCTGGTTCACTTTGAGGTTGAAGAAGCTTCTGCAATTTCGCGGCGTCCTTGCTTTTCATCAAGGCGTCTTCTAGCGTGACTATCTTCCTCTTTACCAAATCAACTAAGGCCTGATCCAGAGTCTGCATTCCTTCCGGTGTACTCACCTCCATGGTCACGGGTATTTCGAAGATCTTCTCCTCACGAATATGTTTTCTGATTGTGCGGCTGGCCAGCATTATTTCAAAGGCGGCTACTCGCCCCCCATCGATGCGGGGGAGAAGAGTTTGTGATACTGCCGCCTCTATTACTTGTGACAATTGAACTCTGATTTGCTGTTGCTGACCATGCGGGAAGATGTCGATAATGCGGTCAATAGACTGGGGTGCGTCAATGGTATGTAGCGTTCCGAGCACCAGATGCCCAGTCTCAGCCGCCATGATAGCTGCACTTATGGTAGCTAGGTCACGCATCTCGCCGATGATTATCACATCTGCGTCATGGCGGAGGGCATGAATTACAGCGGTGGAGAACGACTTGGTATCATCTCCCAAGTCTCGCTGCCGGATAAGGCATTTTTTGTTACGGAATGTAAACTCAATAGGGTCCTCAATGGTAATAACGCTTTTCGTTGCGTTCTCATTAAGATGACGGAGCATCGCTGCCAGAGTAGTTGACTTACCACTGCCAGAAGGGCCTGTTACCAGAACAAGTCCTCTTGGCCTGAGGATAAGCTCCTTTAAAATCTGTGGCAACCCCCATTCGTCAATAGATGAAATGTAGAATGGTACAAACCGGAAGGCGAGGCTCATGACGCCTCTTTGTCGCAATACGCTAACCCGGAATCGGGCTAACCCGGGAACACTATAGGCAGAATCTAGCTCCCATTCTCGATCAAAAACTGTCCTCTGCTCCTGAGTAGACACCTGTTCCAAGGCAAGTTCAATATCTTCGGCAGTTAGTGGCGGCAACTCTTCTTGCGGTACAAGCTCACCATCAATACGGAGCACCGGTGGGCTTGGCACCGTGAGGTGCAAATCTGAAGCACCTTTATTTACCATTAACTTAAGAAGTTCATTCACTTCCATTCTAACAACCCAGTAATCTAATAATGTTTAATCACGATTAAGTTTGGTAGTTGCTGCGTTCCGAACTCGATAAGGTCGAGCGTGTGCCTTAGATTTTCTACTCATCATTCTGAGAAAAGTGTTGGCTACTACAGGGTCAAACTGAGTCCTCATACAACGTTTGATTTCATCCAGAGCCTTTTTTCTTGACATTGCTGACCGATATGGTCGGTCGGATATCATAGCATCAAAGGCATCGGCTACAGCCAGGATTCTGGCTCCCAACGGTATGTCACTGCCCGCTGTAACCTGATGAAGTCCGCTGCCGTTATAATGGTTGTGGTGGTGCTCAATCATCTCGGTTATTTTCCCATTAACCACCGGCCGAACAATTTCGGCGCCGACATGAGCATGAATCATAATGTGCTCGTACTCTTCAGGCGTCAGCCTGTCGGGCTTATTCTGGATAAGCTGGTCAATCGCAATCTTCCCGATGTCGTGGAGTAAACTTCCCCAGCGCAGGTCTTCCATATCCTGTGCGGATAGACCAAGTTCATTGCCTAAAGCTAATGCTATCTCGGTCACCCGGCGGGAATGTCCACCAGTGTACCTGTCCTTAGCTTCGAGGGCAGATACCAGTGCCTCAATGGCGCCAAGGAAAATTTTTCTAATCTCTCCCGTCT
>JBAUEM010000022.1:0-21259 GCA_049678605.1 Dehalococcoidia bacterium | reverse complement strand
GCTATACCCATACTTTGAGCTAAGCCGGCATGCAAGCATAAATGGCGATACTCACCATGAATAGGAACAAAGAATTGGGGCCTGACCAAACTAAGCAAAAGCTTCAATTCTTCTTGACTACAATGCCCGTGGACATGAACTTGAGCCAGCTTGCCATAAATTACATTGGCACCTTGACGGAAAAGGCTGTCTGTAGTCTTGCTAACCAATGTCTCATTGCCGGGAATAGGGGTTGCTGAAATCACCACGGTGTCGCCAGGGATTATCTGAACTCGACTACTGGGGTCGCGATTAGCCATGCGCACCAAGGCAGAGGTGGGCTCACCTTGACTTCCCGTGCTCAACACGATAACTCGATTGTGAGGCAAGGTCTTAAGTTCGTCCAAGTGACACATAAGGCCGGGGGGAGCAGTAAGATAACCCGTTTTCAATGCCATGCTCACTATCTCCTTCATGCTTCGCCCGACGATAAATACACGGCGACCATGTTTAACGGCAACATCAAATACTTGCTGCTCGCGAGATACAAGAGAGGCAAATGTAGTTACGATTACCCTCCCCTTTGCCTCGCTTACAATCCGATCTAAAGTATCTCTAACTACCCTCTCAGAAGGAGTATATCCAGGAAGCTCGGCATAGGTGGAGTCAGAAAGAAGAAGCAAAACACCCTTTGCCCCTAGCGAAGCTAATTGGTTAAAGTTAGTAGCCTCGCTAATGACCGGGGTATAATCGATCTTAAAATCCCCACTGTGAACTACAATTCCCAGGGGAGTGTGAATTATCAGCCCTACACAATCAGGAATACTATGGCAAACAGAGAAAAACTCTATTGTGAAATTACCTAGTGTAATCCTGCTCCCCGGGCTGACCAAATTCAATTTTGCGTCAGTTTTCACCCCTCGTTGCTTGAGTTCCAGGAGAATCAGCTCTCGAGTGAACTTGGTAGCATAAATGGGAGGGGCGATGCGAGATAAAATGTAAGGCAGTGCCCCAATGTGGTCTTCGTGCCCGTGAGTAATCACTATCCCCCTTAATTTTTGCTGTCTCGCCAAAAGATAGCTAATATCTGGGATAAGCAAGTCAACTCCCAGCATCTCCTCGCTGGGAAACATAAGTCCGGCATCAATGACGACGATGTCATTGCCATATTCCAGTGCCATCATGTTCTTACCAATTTCACCTAATCCGCCTAGAGGGATGACTCTTAATTTATGTGTTGCCATGGTTTTTCCTTTCCTTTCATTCAGGACATGGTTCTAAAACAAGGTTAATTGTTGAGATTCAACTGCGTCTTGAGGCAGGTCCTTACCTTGAGCTAATATCTGCGGAATCCTGAGCATATCCGTTTCGATGGTCCGGCGCAGAGAGCCCTGATGGAGAGCCGCCGCAGGATGATACATGGGGTAATAAATGACGCCTCCTGACTTTCGTGGCTTTCCATGAATCTTGCCTATGCTCTCATTGGGAAAATACCGAGCTAGAGAGTAACGTCCTAAAGTAATAATCATTTGGGGCTGAATTATCTCTATTTGACGGTCAAGCCATTTGCGGCAATCCTGTATCTCCGCTGGTAGCGGGTCACGGTTTTGGGGAGGACGACACTTAATTACATTGGCAATATAAACTTCCTCCCTGCGTAAACCAATTGAGGCTAACAGTTGGTCCAGAAATTGCCCTGCTGGCCCGACAAAAGGACGCCCTTGCTGGTCTTCGTGCCACCCTGGCGCCTCACCGATAAAAAGTAAATCCGCGTCCTCGGCCCCCTCACCAGGCACCACCTTAGTGCGATACTTAGCTAGCTCACAATCCCGGCAAGCTATAATGTCCTCACAAAGTTGAGTTAAAGCTGACATCTAATTCGATGGTAGCATATCTACCTTTGTCGGTCAATTTGGACCCTTGCTAGACCAGGACTGCTCAAGTTATTTACTCGTCCTCATCATCATCATCTTGCTCCCAAATAGGCTCGGTGAATTGGTCAATAAATTCAGCCGTAACCCTCTTCGCTATTCTATCCATCTCCTCGTCTACTTGCTCAGCCAGATGGCCAAGCTCGGTCAAGTCAAGTGTAATTCCTAACATTTTAGTTAGGATGCCAAGCACAGCCAGGGAAGCTCTGGGATTTGCTATTTGCGTGGCATACGCTGGCACTTCGCCCAGCAAGCAAATGCCTTCCATCCCCCTTTCCTTGACCATTCCCAATATCAATCCATTCAATCCAGCGATGCGAAGGTTACCTCTAAGAATCACATTATGTTTGCTTAACTCGTCAACTAAGTTAGAAGTTGTCGCTGCTCCCCAAACCTTCATTTCTTCACTATGGTGGATGCGTGTCACCGCAGCAGCACAACTATATACCCTTGCCACCTTAAACCTTTGCGCTACGTCCAAAACACAGTTAACTAGCTCATATCCTTTGAAACCAGGCTGTTCCTCACCAATAAAAATCACCAAGCTTTTCTCCGCCTTAGTAGACTGCCAATAATAAAACTTGCTCTCAGGAAAACGAGGGCTGTCAACCACGTTGTCTCTGACTGTGACACCCATTGGTTCAAAGAAGTTAATAGGTTCAATCTCCCCTATTTCTACAGCATTTAGCTTCTCCACAAGATACTTCGCTGCGGTTAGGGAAACGTCGCCAATGCCAGGCCAGGAGGCAAGCATGGAACAATTCTTAGGGCGTGGCTGTTTATAAAGCTTTATTACGTCTTTCATATATATCTTAGCTTCCCTTTGTCGTCACTGATACATGAGAGCAATATAAAGGAGGAGTTTGCAAAATCCCGCCAACCCATCTCGCTTCCTGCCCTATGCCAAGAAGCTCTTTTAGCACTTGATACACGTTACCGGCAATCATAGTATCCTTCACTCTCCCCACTATCTCACCATTCTCTACCTTATATCCCAGCAAAACGTTGCCCCCGAAGTCACCACCCAGAAGATTACCCTGGTCAGCACCAATAAGTTGCTCCACAATTAACCCTTCTTTCATATCTTCCACCATCGCCTGGAAAGAAACATCTCCTCCGCTTAAAATAAGAGAGCTTATAGCTGGGCTGGGAAAACCACCACCTGCCCGCTGGCCGTTACCGGTGCTCTGAGTGCCAGCTAAAGCTGCTGTTTGTAAATCATAAAGGAAATTCGTCACTACTCCATTTGTAACAAGCGGTAGACGCTGGCTGGACACCCCCTCGTCATCAAAAGGATAACTCCCTACGCCGTAAGCTATGGTAGCATCATCCCATAAGCTCAGCTTTTTGTCAAAAACTTGCTCCCCTAGTTTACCTTTTAAAGGCGAAACCCCCTCGAGGACCGTTTTGCCGTTAAACGCCAGCACTAGAGGGCTCAGCAAAGCACTAGCTACACCATTAGGTGTAAAAATTATTGGCAGCAGCTTTGTGGACACAGCAGCTTTTTTCTTAGCCATTTCCAGTTGCCATATCACTCTATCAGACAGGTCATCAATCCCGATAAAATCGGGACGACATGAGCTTGCGCTATCACCCACAAAAAGCATATCTGTATCCCGAACAAGAATGCCTTCCAAGCTAAGGCTAAAAAAGCTGCTGCCATAACTTCCCTCACCGCCTTGAGAATTAATTAAGGAGATGGAGCTTGTCCCCTTGGTTACTTGAACATCGCAAAGGATATCAGGAGTATGCCCCCTGATCTTGGCTATAAGCTCTTTCCCGACCTCGACCATCCTCTCCATAGCTAATTCTTCTACTTTAGGGTCGAAGATGAACACTTCCGAATATTCCCGGGAGGAAGGAAATTGAAAATTGGCCGGACTGCCAAATTGAGAGGTTTCCACGGCCATGTCAACCAAAGCCTCCAAACCGCCCCCTCCACTAGCAGTAGCAAAGCCAATTCTACCTTCCCTGAAAATTCGCAAGGCAGTACTGCTACTCTCTTTGGTCTGAACTTGTTTTAGTTCATTGGCTTCAAACTGTATAGGCATTGCCCGAGAAGAAACCAAGAAAACTTCAGCTTGCTCAGCCTCCCTTCGAGCAGAGCGGAGAACCTCCATAAGATGTTCCATCTTAAATTCTAATTCCTAATATCTAAACAACATTAAAACTCAAAGATAAAAAATCAAAATTATAATTCAAAATGCAAGAATACTTCATCTTCTTCCTTTCAGGGTCAACCCTTAAATTCATCTTTGAATTTTGCTTTGTCATTTTGCATTTTTATTTTTGCTCTTTTATTTTCTCAAGCGGTGGCATTTGTTTCGAGTTTCGTATTTCGTGCTTAGGGTTTGTTTAGGATTTCGTATTTCGAATTTAGGATTTATTAACTATCTGCCTCCTATCACACAACGGCGAATTCTGATATGGGGACTCCCGTTAGAAACGGGTAGCGGATATTGCCCCCCTTTGCCACAGCCACCACCCTGATTCATCTCCATGTCATTGCCTATGGCATCTATATTTTGCAAGGTAGTAAAAACATTACCAGTTAGCACCACGGGGCGCAATAACTCTGCTAATCTCCCCCGGCGAATCATGTAAGCTTCCCCAGCGGAGAAGGTAAACATCTCCAGGCTAGTCATTCCGCCGTACCAATCCTTAACATAGACGCCTTCCTCAATGTCACCAAGCATTGCCTCGAACGAAGCGCTACCTGGCTCAATAAAGGTATTGCTCATTCGCACGATGGGGGGAAAGAGGTAATTAATGGCTCGAGCATTCCCCGTAGCCCTTTCTCCCATCTTAGCCGCTGTTTCTCGGGAATGAAGCCTTCCCTCCAGAATGCCCTCCCGGATAAGATAGGTTTTCGTTGCCGGCGTTCCTTCATCATCGTATTTATAACTTCCTCGCAAGTTAGGGATAGTAGCATCATCAACGATATTGAGATGCTTGCCGCCAAATCTTTTCCCCAGGACCATGATTTGCCGCAGGTTTTCATTTTGATATACAAAATCCGACTCGGATAAATGCCCGAAGGCTTCATGAGCAAAGACTCCAGCCAGAATAGGGTTCAAAATTACGGTATACTCTCCACCTTTTACCTGGGGGGCGGAAAGAAGGGCTGCGGCACGCCTCGCTATCTCCCTGGCTTTCTCATGTAGCCCCTCCACGGCAGAAAACTCGCCATTACCTCCCAGGCTTAGTCCTGCTTGTTGAACCTCGTTATCCTCACGAGCTATGGCTGTCAATCGTAAAGCAAGGTCAGTTTTAGCTTGCTCTATATAACTACCTTCAGAATTGGCGAAAATACTCTGCCTCCCGGCATCACGGTAATTGATTCTTGAGCTTTGAATCTTCGGACTGCTTAATATAATGTCGTTGTATTCATCTAGAAGCTCTTTCTTCGCTGCTAACGGCATAGCCGTGGGACCCTTTTCCAATTGTGGCACCACCGTATCCACCACAGGCCCTGTAGGGAAAAGCTTAAATGGTCCCCTGCTTGCTAACCTTGCCTCCTCCAGCGCAAGAGCCACTTTGTCCCGCAATTTCTCAAGTCGATTAAAGCTGACAAAACCCCAGCTACCCTGGACTAAAGCACGAATATTGCCACCCGAATTACGAGCCCTGCTTATCTCCTCCAATCTCTTCCCCCTGTAGACAATATTAGTAGCCTGGCTCTCTTCAAAATGGATTTCAAGATAGTCGGCATTATGCCCTTTCAAGGCATCAGCAATCAGGTCCCGCATGCCTCTATTGTAGCCCTTGACACGACTAAAGGCAAAGAGCGCTGTCATTCTGAGCCACCTCTCTTCTGTCATTGCGAGCCCTTTTCCTCTTGTCATTGCGAGCCCCGACTTGTCGGGGCGTGACAATCCCCTATCCCACCGAGATTGCTTCGGCACTGTTGTGCCTCGCAACGACAAGGGGGAGTGTCATAGCTTTTTGAGGCGTGAAGGAATCCCTTTCTTCACGATTTAAATGGTGAACACTACGGTTGCTCCTTCTTGAAATTTTTGCATTTTGAGTTGTCATTTTGATTTTTACCCTCTGATTTTTGAATTTCAATGACCTTTTAGTATAGTAGAATGTTGACCGAGCTTTAATTTATACCCATCTCCTGATATTATCTGGGTTACGGTAATGAAATTCATCGATAAACTGCTTAATGCCAGCCGAAAGAACAAAAGCTGGCTTTGCATCGGACTTGACCCCGACCCGGAGCTTATGCCCGGGGTAGACGTTCTACAATTCAACAAAGCCATTATCGAGGCCACCTCCGACCTGGTCTGTGCCTACAAGCCCAATCTAGCTTTCTATGAAGCTTTAGGGATCGAAGGGCTTGCTATCCTGGAGAAGACCGTTAAATATATACCTGGTGATATTCCTGTAATTGGTGATGCCAAGCGCGGCGATATCGGTAACACTGCCAAGGCTTATGCCAGGGCTCTCTTTTCGGTTCTTGGCTTCGATGCCGCTACCGTCAATCCCTACCTTGGCTTCGATTCCATAGAGCCCTTTATCAACTACCAGGATAAAGGAGTATTTATTTTATGCCGCACATCAAACAAAGGAGCCACAGATTTCCAGAACCTTTCCACCAACGGCCTACCATTATACGAAGCAGTGGCCCGAAAAGCCAAGGAATGGAATATTTATGGCAATATCGGCCTGGTGGTCGGGGCTACCTATCCTGAGGATTTGAAGAGGGTTCGTTCAATTTGCCCCGAAATGCCTTTGCTTATCCCCGGCATCGGCGCTCAGGGAGGGGACCTGGCTTCCGCAGTTGGCTACGGAGTGGATGCCCGAGGCGAGAAGGCGATTATCAACGTGTCGAGGCAAATTCTTTATGCTTCCAAGGAAAAGGATTTTGCCCACGCGGCTAGAACCATGGCTGAAAAAATCCGCAAGCAAATCAATGACCATAGAAATAAACCTCGGTGACATAGTCCGGCTGCGCAAAGCGCACCCTTGCGGCAGCTACGAGTGGGAAGTGGTGAGGGTAGGCGCCGACATCGGTCTTAAATGCCTCAAATGTCAGAGAAGGGTGCTTTTGGAGAGAGGGGTGTTTGAGAGAAGGGTGAAAGAATTTGTCTCCAAAAGTGACTAACTAACCAGCTTCGCGACAATAAAAAGCACCCCGCGATGGTTTGTGTGGTGCGTTAACAAAACGATGATTTGTGCAATTCTACCTTAGTTCGAGTCTCTTCAGTGGCGCCGTGTTATCAATAGGTAGAATTTGAGGTAGGTTTTGCCTTAGTGTAACAGGTAGTGCACTATTCGCTCTATAAAGAGACCTCCCCAAAGAACTCGTCTCGTGTTGGTCTTGGCTTGGATTTCTCTGCATCAAGAGCTGTCTTGAGTCGATCTCGTGCTGTTCGCCCGATACCAGCTTTCTCCAACGACAGCACAAGGATAGCTACTCCGCTTTCGCACAGCTTCTTTAGAACGGCTGGCTGAGGTCGTCCCCAAGTAGCGAACGCATACCTCCTTTGTATTTTAGAAGTGACTCTCCATTCGGTGTTGAACTCAGTTGAACTGAGGAGAGTTGCTGCCTTTTTCTTTAACTTATCCACCTGTTCAACCGGATTGTCAATCTCCGGCTTTTTACATTCCACAAAAATTAGAGATGTACCAGTCCCGATCAACAAGTCAATCTCTTGCCCAAGCCGCTCGTATGCCCACTCGATTCTTACAGTACCATTGGAGGCGGCATAATAATGGCGCATTCCAAGAAGCTCTAACAGGAGACCGCGAGCTGCGCCGAGCTTGTTTTCTGCCAAACGAAGGTCTGACCTAGTCTGTTCCGCAGCAATCATGACATCCTTCGTGGTTGAGAGTAGCTTACCGCGCATGAGGTTCAACAGATTATCTTTGGGGATTGTGACTTCGTGAATCTCAATGACCTTCTGGTTAAGGTGCTCCTGGATTTCTTGTTCAGCCATTGCGTATTGAGACCCTGCGAAGCCAGAGTAATCACCACAGCAATCGTAGAAGAGAAGCCAGCCGGAATAGTCGCTGATACCAAAGCTACCATGCGTCTCAAGTAAAATGCCGTAGCTGTAATCATGCCTGTCAGCCCCGCCTGCAGGATGTTTGATGCGCATGACCAGCAAAGGATCGGAGTTCCCAACCCGCTGGCGAAGCACAACGGTACCACTGAGTAGTGATATGAAAGTGAGGACCCCGTTAAATATGGTAGACGACGCGTCAACAAGCTCTATATCGTACCAAAAAAACTTGCGCTCGAGTTCCTTTTGCGGTGACAAAGGCTGTTCCTTCGCCTTGGGCTTCAGGAGTTCAGAAATCATGCTCTTGGTCCCTGCCTCTGCGACAAGGAGCGTGTTGAATCCCCAACCTAACTCCGTCAGTTTTTCTTTTGGGTCGATTAACTCGTATTGAATCGGTCGGTAATACTTATCGAACTCGCGCCAATTTGTAGCCTTATGAATATCAGCGGCCACTGAGCGCGCAAATTCATCACCCAAGAGCCGGTACCAAAGGTACTGAACCGCTAGTTTGTATCCCTCAAATGCCTTAGTGAGTCTTTCCTTGGTAAGCCTATCAGGAAGCATGGGTTGGTGGTAGCCATGAGGATATCCTCGGCGAGTATCGCTCAAAACCAGGTGTATCTGCCATTGACTAACGAAATTGACCGCGGTTTCGTGGTCTGGTGTGACCTTGGGTAAAGTTAGCTTAGTGTATGAGAAAAGTCGTCGAAGTGGTATCAGTATCGCATCTGAGAATTCTTTTGCACGCGACTCCAACTGAACCCAAGATTTCGATCCGAGAAGATTACGAGAGGCCTTATGAATGTTCCGGAGGAGAATCGCTTTCTCACAGCTGTTTGGGATCTCCGCAATCGGAACGCCGTAGGATCTGGCCCGGCTTAGAACAAAATCCTCGGTTAAATCCAAACTAAAGTCAAAGTCAACGGCTTGGTGTAACAGCCTGACTAGGGTTCTGAGTCCAAACATATAGCCATTGAAGATGTGAGCCGCGGTGTCTGGCCCATGATACGATGCAAGCCATCTCTTGAAGCCTTCAACATCGAGTAATATGCTTAGAAGATGGACGGCCCCTAGAATATCCCCAATTCCGGACAGAATTGTGTATTGATTGTCTCGGTTAGGCTGGATCATTTCAGTCCCCCCGAATTGCTGAAATCCGACAGACCGTTTCGGCGCGCTTAGCGGGCAATAGCAATTCTTTCTAATTATACACCACACGAAATGGCTGATTGTGCAATTAGGTAACAAAATAAACCATTGTTGCGGTAGTTACTAGTTGCTTAGCGGTTTATTATGATTTACCTTCAAGCTCATAGGGAAAGACAATGCTCCGCCAGAACTCCGGAGGCAAGGGTGACTGGTATTTCAGACAAGCTAATACAAGTACTGATTGAGGAATGTTTGCGGGTAATTGCCATGGATATCGAGACCTTACTTGCGTAATGAATTTTTGAATCTTATCATGTAATCTGGGTTGGTTATCGCCCAGATTGCTGAAGTTGTGAGTAGTGATGCCAATACCATCGTACACGCTCTCTTTCAATATCCGGCTAGACCAATCTTGAGGCGGCACCCAGCTCATCAAATCAAGAGGATAGTCAGCTATCTTCCTGCTATCATCCCCGATACCACAAACGACTCTGCGATAGAAGCGTTCAACTAGTTCATCCCTGTCTTTTTCATGCAGGCAGAAGCAAATCTCCATGAGCATCAATACAAGATAAGAGCTAGAATCAGTATACTCTGGCGGCCGGTTTGAGGTAGCTATATATTCTGCAACTAGTTCAATTCGGTTTTGAGACTCTATAAACGGCACCCCGCTAAATTTGCGCGCACGCCTTATTGTAAGCCGTGATTCCAGTTCGGAAAGCCATCTGTAAACATGTTCTGGTTGACCTGACTGCATTAACAAGAACCAGATTAAGAAGAGGTCCACATGGTTCAGGTCGATAAGGGGACGGAATATCGCCGGGTTTGTCGAAAGGCATGCCGTGACTAATTCATTAAGGTGGCGCACTATTTCAGCAGTGTCTCTCAACACGAAATCACGACATCCCAAGGCTAATATACCTAGTCTGGAAGTATGCCAGTATGTCAGGTATGGATCATTCACGACTGATAGCTGACCTCCTGCTGTATTGCCGAAACCGTGTTCAGTCGTAAAAACTAGGGAAACTTGGTCTAGGTATCGTGAGAGTTCCGCAATATAGAGTTCGACCGTTATTTTTTCTATGATTTGTCTTAAATGGTGGTCGGGTTTATCGGAGGTACCTAGATAGCAACGCCAGACAGCAAGTATCGCCCACTCAGTTAGGTCAATCCAGCCCGGATATGAGTTAGGAGCCTTTTTTCTATAGTTGTGGAGTATGAACAGAGCGACCGGAATCAGATTCAATCGTTTGATATCAATCGGGGGCTCGAGTAAGGAGTTGAGAAACTTGCACCAGTTGAATACTACTCTGTCTTCCCACTCTTTTGACCCATAGTCACAATTTTGCACCTCGACACAGATATCACGAAATTGCCGCGATAGATGTAATGGCAACAATTCTGGAGACAAAAGATTAAGCTTGGTTTCTTCTACGATTGTAGAGAGATTCCACCTTTCAAAAGAAAGCGAAATATTATTGCTAATTATTGTCCCAAGGGAACTGGTAAGTCTGTCGTATAGTTCTACACCGTTGTGGTCATCGTCCTTATTGTAAGCTAGAACCACCTTTACAGTCTTGACTGACTCAAGCCCGGGCGCTTTCAGGTCAGGTGCTGCCGCCTTACGAATATCTTTATCGAAGTTGTTCTTGGTCCAGTTGCTGTTAGTTAAAGCCTCATCCTTAAGAGTAAAAATGTACAACGCAGTTTTCGATGGGTCTAAAAAAGCCAAATCTACGCCGAATTCCGCCTCTGTTTTTGTGGTAGTCACGCCATATGCATCTTGTCGAAGGAAGGATATTTTAATGGGTTGCCAGTTTTTAGCAAGAGCCAGACTATATATTACTTGGTCAAAGCCTATTTTTACTTCGCCTTTCTCAAATCGAGTTCTTTCAGAAAGACTTACTATGTATTCAGTCAGAAACGCATTTAGAGCGCCAATATCCTCGGTTTTCAACGTTGAGCCTCCAGCTGCTGGAGTTCTAAAGCTGCCTGAATACGTCTAATCTTCATTCCCTCAGGGTCAATAGATTCAAGTCTCGGAAACTCCATGTCTTCATGGAATTCCGCGAACCTGCTATCATCCGAAAGCTTACCACCTATCAGATTGCTCCAAGTTGAGCCGTAGACTATTTGAACGTGTTTTACTAGTGAAACCAAGACAGATTGCTCGCGCATACTCTTGGATACCTGCTCTGTTAATGCCCTCTTCGACTTTTCGTCCATTTCTTTGAATCGTGGAAAATAGAAACTTACAGCTGGAGAATCGCCAACTTCTCTCAGCCTATCGAAATATTTCTCCGCAGCAGAAATGGCATTCTGGATAAGGCTCGATGGATTTTGAATATCTTTCAGAGCCTTCAGGCATGAGTAAGGATAGTTAATGGCTTGAAAGGTCACTTCTCTAATGAACCGCTCTCGCAGATTTTGACCTACTCGAATGAAAGATGGTTCGAGTGCGAGAAGAAATTCTGCAATGCCTTTTCCAACTAAAAATGTCGCGGTAAACTCTAGTAAAATAGTCTTTAGTTGGGCTTCATTTGCTGAATCTAAGATTTGTTGCGATAATTGTACCTTGTCTATTTTCCGAAGGATATCCATTGCCAATCTTCTTTTTCGTCTGTCCTTGGATAAAATCAGCTTAGTCAAAGGGGCCTCGACATTGCACTTGGACATTTCGGAAACCAAGTATCTGAACTTATCGTCGGAGAATTGTGCCGATAATCCTTCTGCATTGACATCAGCCAATTTCTCTATTATTGCCCCGAAGGACTCTTGTCCTTCACAAAGCCGGTCAACTAAATAGTATTCAAGTTCGGACCATGTTCCCTGATTTTCCTCTGGTATGGGCTGTATTACAGCAATCAGATTATTCATGGTAGCAACATCAAAGTCACCTGGCGACTCCTTAGCTCTATGTGATAGATGACTCACCGCACTTACTACGTAGTGTTTCGCGCCCCCCGGGGTCGTTGCTGATGCATTATCTACAAACCACTTTGTAGCGAATTGAACAAAACTCGAGTTTTCACAATTACCCAAGAGGCAGCGGTATACTGTGCTGAAAGCCTCATCCACTTCCTCAGGCAATCCATGCAACATCTCGCTTAACTTGAGTTGCAGGTTTTCAGTTGATATCACCCCCAAATTGTAAGAAACAGCCCAAGACTTATGCTGACATACGCGTAATTTGATATGTGGACTGTTCATTATGGTACGCTCCCATTGCCTCACTCTCCGCTCTGATATTTTGGCAGTCCCTAATACCGACCGCACTGATCCTAGAATTATCGCGCCTAGAGTGAGTCGAGGTTCCATCAGACCATCTGCCACATACTTTTCGAATACAGTGAAAGCAGTCCGCGGAAATTGGCAGGCATGTTTCTGAACAGCGAGGTAAAACGGGCCCCCAGCGAGGTCTTGTCCCACCCGCTCAGCCATTACGACAAGCCAGCTCGATAGAAATTCAGGTTCGACCTTCACTTCAGGAAGGAATTCTGGCAAGCAACGAATACTCATCCAGAAGACTCTATTGTCTCCCCCTGGCAACAACTGTAGGAATTGAATCCGACCATCTTTTGATACCCGGTTATATACCGTCCGCCAAACACGCGCAACTAGGCTTTGCGAATGTGCCCCAAAACCGATATAGTGTTGTAGAGAAGCCAGCGATTCATAGACGGAAATATTGATGGGGATACCGGATGGAAAAAGAGTTCTGGTAATCCGTAGGATATCTTTATCAGACAGGCAGCAAATCTCTCGACTAATCGTGGTTTCGTCCCACGTTTTTGCTATATTTTGCCCATTTGCTATTGCCGCTGCAATTTCTGATATGTAACCCACAATACGTTACCACCTCGGACTCTTGGTCTTATTATAGCACCGAGACAACGGCTAACAAATTGACGATTTGTGCAGTTTTCCAGTCGCCTTAAGCGCTAGATGTTCTTTTCCTAGCCATGGCACAAGAGAGTTAACGATCCAACTAAAAGGTTGGCTTTATCAGTTCTGTGTGCTAGTTTATATGCTGTTTCATGACTCGCTGTATCTTCCATATTGATTTGGATGCCTTCTTCGTTTCTGTGGAGCAGGCGCTTAACCCGAAGCTAAAGGGAAAGCCGGTAATCGTCGGCGGAGACCCTGAGCGCCGCGGCGTAGTTGCCTCCGCTTCCTATGAAGCGCGGCCTTTCGGCATCCATGCCGGCATGCCGCTATCCAAGAAAAAGGCCAATAGTTTCTTTGGCGGTATCCAAGGCATACTATAGAGTTAGGGCGTCACAAAACGCTATTTCGCGCAGCCCGATTCCACAAGTCAAAATTTGCTTTCATTAGTCAACATAAGTTATATTATACAGTTTATATTGACATGTTATTTTAGGGGGCTCAGAGATGGACAAGAAGGAGAATATTAAAAGCATAATCGGGTTGATGAATAACCTGATGCTTTCGGCTAAAGCCCATGAGCCTCATCCCTGGTTGCACCTTGAGCTCACCAGGGAGCAGTTGCGCATCATGTTTCTGCTCTCCTTCAAAGGCCGGAGTTCGCCTGGTGAGGCGGCCGCATCTTTCGGCGTACCCAAGGCCAATGTTACCAGCATCATTGATCGGCTGGTAGAAAAGGGGCTAATCAGTCGCCAAGAGAACCCAGATGACCGCCGTAGCTACATCCTTTCTCTTACTGAAGAAGGTAAAAGCCAGGTGGAGCGACTGCGGGAGATAGGCGCCGCCAAGATCAAAGGAGTGCTGGAAAGAATGCCGGACAGTGCCCTGATTTCTCTCCAGATGGGACTAGAGGCACTTATAAAGGCTCTCGAAGAAGAAGGAGAAGTTAATGGATGTAATTGAAGCCAGTAATCTAGTCAAGAGGTTCGGTGAGATAGAAGCGGTCAAGGGAGTATCCTTCAGTGTCAAGGAAGGAGAGATATTCGGTTTTCTGGGCCCTAACGGTGCCGGCAAGACGACCACCATAAATATACTCTGCACCCTTTTAAAGCCTACAGATGGGCAGGCGAAGGTTAACGGTCATGATGTCGTTAAAGAGCGCAGCCAGGTGCGTCAGTCAATCGGGCTGGTCTTCCAGGAACCGTCTTTGGATGATTACCTAACGGCAGAACAGAACCTCCGTTTCCACGGCTATGCTTATGGCATCCCAAAAAATGTTCTAGAGCCGCGCTTGAAAGAGCTTTTAGAGATGATGGAGTTGTGGGATAGGCGCAAAGGCAAGATTAACACCTACTCCGGTGGTATGAAGCGCCGTCTGGAAATTGCCCGGGGCCTTTTGCATCACCCAAGAGTGCTTTTTCTGGACGAGCCCACTCTAGGCCTGGACCCGCAGACGCGCCGCCGCATCTGGGACTATATACATGACTTACGGAAAAGAGAGAATCTGGCCATATTTATGACCACCCACTACATGGACGAGGCGGAGAACTGTGACCGCATCGCCATTATAGACCATGGCCGGACTGTGGCTCTGGACACGCTGGAAAAACTGAAAGATGGTGTCGGTGGCGATGTCATCTCTGTTAAGACGGAGGACAACGAGGAGGCGGTGCGACTGCTAGAGGGGCAGTATAAGCTCAAGCCTGGCATCGAAAACGGCATCATCAGTTTCACCGTGCCCCACGGCGAGGAATTCTTGCCCAAGTTTGTCTCCGGCTTCCCGCTGCGACTACTCTCCATCGGCTTGAGGCGTCCTACTCTGGAAGACGTATTCTTAAAGCTCACCGGACGCGATATCAGGGAACAGGAGGTTGACTCAATGCAGAAGATAAAAAATATGGCTAGAATGAGGAGGCACTAAAGACAATGGCTATCGTTTTTCGTACTATCTGGGTGATAGCCTACCGCGAGCTCCTGCGTTTTGTCCAGGACAGGCCACGGATGGTCTCCTCCTTTTCTATGCCGCTTATATTCCTGATAATTTTTGGTGCCGGCTTCGGTAGGCTTATCGGCCAAATGATGCCCGGCGTAGACTATATACAGTTTATGTATCCCGGTATTCTAGCCATGACAGTATTGATGACCTCTGTCATGTCCGGCGTCTCCATCGTCTGGGATAGAGAATTCGGTTTCCTAAAAGAGGTGCTGGTTTCTCCCTTGAGCCGTAGCGGAGTGCTAGCCGGCAAGGCCGTCGGCGCTGCCACCATCGCCATCATCCAGGGGGCCATAATGCTGGTGCTGGCACCCATTGTTAATGTTCCCATCAACTTGGGCACGGTGCTGGCTCTTTTACCGCTCCTCTTAATACTCTCCCTCGCTCTTTCCGGGTTGGGGCTGCTAATCGGTGCCCGCATGCGCTCGCAGCAGGGATTTCAGATAGTGATGCAGTTGGTGATTTTCCCCATGATGTTTCTCTCTGGCATCTTCTTCCCCGTCTCCGGCGTAGCCACCTGGCTGGAGGTGCTCTCCAAATTGAACCCGGTGACCTATGGAATAGATGCTATACGCCAGGTCTTTCTGGGCACCGAGGTGGCCGGTGTTACCGTCTTTGGCCACACCATGAGCATCGTGGATTCGGCTATTGTGGTGTCGATGGCAGGGGTAGTGTTCCTGACTACCGCTATCTGGGCCTTCAACAAGCAGGAGTGAGTCGGAGCACCTGGAGCAATTCAGACTACCAAAACTTGGTTCTGAAGGCCGTCATTCTATTTGCTGAGCTATAGGCCACCACAAATTTTCACTAACAGGCGAATTAAGTGAGTTACACAAAATGAGCCTTTGTGCAATTCGGCAAATTGCACAAAGGCCAGAATTGGTGGGGCACTTTTCGATGAAAAGTTGGCTTTATCAGCTCTGTGTGCTAGTTTATATTCTATCTTATGGCTCGCTGTATCTTCCATATTGATCTGGATGCCTTCTTCGTTTCTGTGGAGCAGGTGCTTAACCCAGAACTGAAGGGAAAGCCGGTAATCGTCGGCGGAGACCCTGAGCGCCGCGGTGTAGTTGCCTCTGCTTCCTATGAAGCGCGACCTTTCGGCATCCATGCCGGTATGCCGTCAGCCAAGGCACGCCGCCTTTGTCCCCAGGCAATTTTCATACGGGCTCACTTCTCTCTCTATAAAGATGCTTCAGCTAAGTTTATGAAAATTCTAGGCGATTTTTCTCCCTATATTGAACCTTTAGGGCTTGACGAAGCCTACCTTGATGTCACTGGATGTGAAGAACCTTATGGTTCTACTCGCCAACTGGCACTGGCTATAAAGGAAAGAATATATAAGGAGCTCAAGATCACAGCTTCAGTTGGTATCGCTACCTGCAAGGTAGTGGCTAAGATCGCCTCAGACCTTTGTAAGCCCGATGGGCTGCTCCAGATAGCCCCGGGGGAGGAACAGGCTTTCCTTAATCCACTCCCCGTAGCCAAATTACCCGGGGTGGGCAAGAAAACAGAGCAGGCATTAAAAGAAATAGGCGTAACCACAATAGGAGAATTAGCCAGCCTTCCTTTGGACACGATAAAAAGACAGTTCGGAGCAACTGGAGCAGTGGTTCATAGCCATGCCAAGGGAATAGATGACCGCGAGGTAGAAGCGCCAGGCGAAGCTAAATCCATTAGCCAGCAGCTCACTTTTGCTCGCGATACCCTGGACCGCAATTTTCTTGAGGCTAACCTTCACAATTTATGCCAGGAGGTTTGCCAGGAACTGCGGAGTCAAAACAAAAGGGCAAGATGTATAGCCATAAGGCTGAGGTATGCTGACTTTAAGACAATCACCCGCCAGGTCATCTTAAAAGAAGCTATCGACGTTACCCAAGTTGTTTTTGCCACAGCTCGGCAGTTGCTGAGTAAAGCTCTAGCACAACAAGAAAAACCAGTACGCCTCATAGGTATTCGAATATCAAGCCTGGTTGGCGAGGGGAAACAACTCCCTATGTTTGATTCCGGGACGGAAAAGCCGGAGCACCTGGATAAAGCTATAGACAAAATTCGAAGAAAATACGGCTCAACAGCGATAAAAACAGGCAACGGCATTTTTTCTGAGAGCAACTAGAGAACAGGAAATCCTAAATCCCAAGCACCAAAGCCCAAACAATTCAAAAATTAAAGGTCAAAAATAAAAATGACAAATCAAAACCCAAAACTTAAAAAAGCTATACCTTTCCTTGCATCTTTGCTGTTTGCATTCTAACTTTTTTATTTACCGTTGCTCTGTCATTTTGCATTTTCATTTTTACTGTTTGCATTTTGCGAGGTGGCTCAGAATAACAACTCGATCCTGTCATTGCGAGGAGCGTAGCGACGAAGCAATCCGCGGAGAGGGCTTGTTTTGGGCCTACAATACGAAGTATAATTGACTACCTTTACCTATAATAGAAAGGAGAAAGATGCCGGACTATGCCTTTTTCCACAAACAATTTATGCCACTATCTGAAGCCAAAATCGGAATCCTGACCCATGCCCTCCACTACGGCACCGCTTGCTTCGAGGGCATCCGCGGTAACTGGGATAGCGAGCAGGAAAGATTTTGCATTTTTAGAATCCAAGACCACTATAAACGCATATTTGACGGCTGCCGCCTCCTGAAAATCAATCTCCCCTACTCCGTTGACGAGCTTTGCCAATTGACCAGGGAACTTTTGGAAAGAAGTGGCTACCAGGAAGACGTATACATCCGTCCTTTAGCCTATAAAAGCTCCGAAACCGTAGGACTCCGTCTCCACAATCTGAAGGATGATTTCTTTATTGTCGTGACTACATTCCCCTCTTACCTTGATACAGAAAATGGTGTTCGCTGCTGCACCTCGTCGTGGCGTCGCGTGGATGATACCATGATTCCACCTCGAGGCAAGATTTGTGGCATTTATGTAAACAGCTCTCTGGCTAAAACCGAGGCCTGGGAAAATGGCTTTGATGAAGCAATATTGCTAACTCAAGACGGACATGTCTCCGAGGGCAGTGGTGAGAATATCTTTCTTGTTTCAGGGGGGAAACTGATAACTCCTCCGCCATCCGATAACATCCTCGTAGGCATCACCAGGGACACGGTCATGAAGTTAGCTAAAAATGAGCTAGGCATAGATACAATTGAGAGTCGGGTTGATAGAAGCGAACTTTATTTGGCTGAAGAATGCTTCTTTACCGGGACAGCCGCCAACATAGCACCCATATTGGAAATCGACCATCGCCCTATAGGCACGGGCGAGATTGGCAAAATAACTGCTGAACTACAGAAGCTCTTCGCCGCAGTGATAATAGGAAGAAATCCTAAATACCCTGATTGGTATTACCTGGTTTCTCCTAAAGCCGCAATGGCATAACCGAATTTCTTAAACGGGAGTTACCCAGGGATCTACCCTTAAAGCCTTGAGCAGGTAGAGGAGGCGGCAACTCTGCTCCAAGACAACAGTATAGCAATAGGCTTCCTCTAACAACTGGCTGACAGCAAAGCTTCCGTGACCCCGCACTAAAACCACCTTATACTCAGTTAGCAGCCTGGCTATCTCCCCGGCAAGTTCTCCCGTCTTCCCCACCATCTCTGTACTTAAGATAGGCACTCTAGACAACAAAGCCCGCCCCTCTACGTCACAGGGTATAATCTCCTTTTCTGTGAAGGACAAGGCAACAGCGTAAGGCGGATGAGCGTGAACCACTGCCAATGCCGAAGTGTTTTGATAGATACAACGATGAACTTCCAGCTCCATTGAAGCTAGGGGCGTAGCCCGATTGTTCTTATTTATCCCCGTCTCCACCAAATCCCCTTCCTGAATGGAGCCCAAAGTGCTGCCCCGATGGGTAATAACTAGATGCTCCCCAAGCTTGACGCTAAGATTACCTCCTTGGGAAGAAACCAATCCTTGAGTAAAGAGAGCTTGCCCTACCGCTTGGAATTGGGACAACATCGCATTAAACCAAAAATCAAAGGTCAAAAATCAAAATTACAAGTCAAAAGGGCTGGACTTATTTTTAAATTTTCCTTTGTCATTTTGCATTTTTATTCTTGCTTTTTGCATTTCATAACTTACGATATACGCCGTATCACAGCCACCACCCTCCCCTGAATCTCGACATTACCTGGAGTAGTATAAATGGGTTTCATCTGACTATTTGCTGGCTCCAGGCGGATGCGATTTGGCTCGGCGAAAAACTTCTTAAGTGTGACCTCTTGTTCTTCCTTAAGCCAGACCGCCACCATATCGCCATTCTCAGCACTGCCCACATAGTCCATTAAAACTATGTCCCCGTCTCCTATCAGAGCATCCAGCATGGAATCTCCTCTTACTCGAAGGGCATAAATATCTTGCTTGCCGCGAATTAACTCCTCACTGACTTCCAATCCCTCATTGGGAATAATATTGCCTGTGTCAGGCACAGGAATAGGCTCACCAGCAGCTATTACCCCCACTATGGGAATATAAACAAGTTTCCCCCCTTTTTGCTGTGGGGTCAAGAACTTAATTCCCCGAGATATGTCACTGTGGCGGCGAATATATCCTGCTTGTTCTAATTTGTTCAGGTTATAAGCTACCACCGAGGTGGAGCTTATCCCACATCCAGCAGCAATATCTCTAATAGTAGGAGGATAACCTTTGTCATGCAAAAATTCGGTGACAAAGTTGATAATTCGTTCCTGCTTTGGCGAAAGCGACTTAATAGCCATCGGTTGCCAGTTGACTACTTCTTATTTAGCTTCTTCATTAAGCGAGACTTAAGTCTGGCGCCTTTATTTCTATGAATAATCCCTTTGCTCACTGCTTTATCTACACTACTCATAGCCAGCATTGTTTTCTGATATGCCGATTCTTCCCCGGCATCAGCTGAACTTTTCGCTTTAACTATATGTGTCTTAAAACTACGGCGCACTAAGCGATTCCGTAACCGTTTTCTCTCTGCTGTCCTGGCTACTTTGTTACTCGACTTACTAGTTGACACTTATTTCCCCCTTTCTCGTTACACTTACTACGTTCCACACTGAATAAATTCTAGACATTATTTTGCTTAGCTGAGCAGCACTTTTCACCTCCAAGGTAAAATACAGTGTGACACCATCATCACGGTGGTTGCCCATGCTTGCCTCGCTAAGGTTTACCCCTTCCTCGGCTATAATAGCACTAATATCCCGAATAAGGCCAACTCTATCCCAAGCATCAACCTGAAGCATCACGGGGTAAACCTGCGCCACATCACCCCACTCTACCTTGACCAACCTTTCTTTCTCCTCCTCATGGATAATATTAGGGCAATCCCGCCGGTGCACAGTGATACCCCGGCCTTGAGTAATATACCCAATAATCTTCTCCCCAGGCAAGGGACGACAGCAATTAGCCAAACGAGTAAGTAAGTCCCCCACACCCAATACGTTAATACTCACAGGGCTGACCTTCCGCAGAGGCAGAACTTCAACCCCTTCTCCAGTTGGCTCCAAGTCTCCGCTTAATTTAAGCACTATTTGAGAAGAATTGATGCTGCCATTGCCCAAGGCGGCAAAAAGGTCATCTGCGCCGTCATAGTCAAGTAGACGCGCTACTTTGTCAACACTGGGCAAACCGATGCCTAACCTCTTAAGCTCCTTATCCCAAATTTGCTTGCCAGTTTCAATACATTCACTTCGTTCCTGCTTTTTAAACCATTGCCGAACCTTGCTTCGCGCGTGAGACGTCTTAATATAGCCAAGCTCGGGATTAAGCCAGTCCAGACTCGGGCCTTTATCTCCTTTGCTGGCCCTAATCTCCACCACATCGCCATTTTTAAGAGTATAACTCAAGGGTCCAAGCCTTCCATTCACTTTCGCTCCAATACATCTATAGCCCAAGTCCGTATGAATTCGAAAGGCGAAATCTAGAGGAGTAGCGCCCCTGGGCAACTCTTTTATCTCCCCTTTAGGAGTATAGACAAACACTCGATCCACAAGAACATCGGTTTTAATAGATTCCATAAATTCTTCACTATCAAGCTCCTCCCTCCAATCACCAAGCTGCCGCAGCCAAGTTATTTCATCATTAAACTGCTCACCTACTTTCCCTTCTTTATAAAGCCAGTGAGCAGCCACCCCATATTCGTTGACCCGATGCATATCATGGGTCCGAATTTGTATTTCTAGCGGTGTTGTAGCTTGACACATTACCGTAGTATGCAAAGCTTGATAGCCATTATCCTTGGGATTAGCAATAAAATCATCGAACTCTTCAGGAGTAGGACGCCAAAGATTATGAAGTACACCTAATGCCTTATAACAATCTGAAACCGAG
>JBAUEM010000021.1:0-23995 GCA_049678605.1 Dehalococcoidia bacterium | reverse complement strand
GAATGTGTATAATACTATCCGCCCTCATCAGGCATTGGGATATCTTACTCCACAGGAATTTCTGAAGCACAATCAACAAAATCAGAGAAAGGAGAAAGTGTCACTAATCATATGAACGAGTACAGCTTGTTGACGGGAAGGGTAGTATGTTCTATACTTTGGGTTGAGACTGCGAATAGGGTTGAAATGAGCACGGGATTTGAAAGGTTTTCTGAAGGAGCTCGTCGGGTGCTGACTCGGGCCCAAGGAGAGGCACAACGCCTGGGCCACAGTTACATCGATACTGAGCACATATTATTGGGGATAGCAGGGGAAGAGTCAGGGATTGCAGCCAAAGTTTTGACTAATTTGGGTATCTCGATGAGTAAGATACAGGCGGCTGTAGAATTTGTAATTGGAAAAGGAGAGCGTCGAGCTACCAGTGGGGATGTTGACCTTGCTCCTCGGGCGAAAAGGGCCATCGAGTTTGCTGTGGATGAGGCACGTCGCCTTAATTCCAGCTATATAGGTGTTGAGCACCTTTTGCTTGGATTAATGCGTGAAAGCGAAGGGGTAGCTTTTAGTGTTTTAGAGAGTTTTGGTATTACCTTGGAGAGAACACGTGATGAAGTCAGTCGAGTTGTTAGGCAGGAATCTGTGCGAGCTCGTACCACAGGTCGCGTTGCCTCACGCACACCGACCTTGGATCAACTTGGGACCGATTTAACTGCTCTAGCCCGGGCGGATAAACTCGACCCTATTATTGGGCGTTACAAGGAGATTGAACGGATAGTTCAAATACTAAGTCGTCGTACTAAAAATAATCCCGCGCTTATAGGTGAAGCGGGTGTGGGCAAAACAGCTATTGTTGAAGGGTTAGCCCAGCGCATAATAGCTGGGGAGGTTCCTGAGGTATTACAGGGCAAGAGAATAGTCGCATTAGATATAGGTGCTCTAGTGGCGGGAACAAAATACCGTGGTGAATTCGAGGAGAGGCTGAAGAAGGTTATTGAGGAAGAGAAAACTGCCGGTAATTGCATCTTATTTATTGATGAAATGCAGACTATTGTGGGTGCTGGAGCAGCTGAAGGTGCGGTTGACGCCTCTAACATCCTGAAGCCTTCGTTGTCGCGTGGCGAGATTCAATGTATTGGTGCCACTACTTCGGACGACTACCGCAAATATGTAGAGAAAGACCCAGCTTTGGAACGGCGGTTTCAACCTATCCTGGTAGCCGAACCTACTATGGAAGAAACCTTGGAAATATTGCGGGGCATTAAACACAGATATGAAGAATTTCACCAATTGGATATAAGCGACGAAGCCTTGCAGACAGCGGCTACGCTGGCTACCAGATATATAGCGGACCGCTTTTTGCCCGATAAGGCTATTGATTTGGTAGATGAAGCTGGCTCTCGAGTACGCATTAAACGGGGTAGTGCCCCCATTGGCTTAGCTGAGGCAAGGCGGGCTTTGGAAAGTGTACGCAAGGAAAAAGAAGCGGCTGTCGCAGCTCAACAGTATGAGTATTCCAGTGAGTTGCGTGATCGTGAGCTTCAACTAACGGAGAAAATCGAGGCCACGAAGAAGGAGTGGCAAGTTAAACAGGAACAAGCCCGACCTGTAGTTACCTCAGAGGATATTGCCGAGGTAGCCAGCATGTGGACGGGCATACCTGTGATAAAGTTGACTATCGATGAAACCAGCCGCCTTCTACAGATGGAGGAGGCTCTACATCGCCGTATCATTGGCCAGGATGAGGCCATAAATACCGTGGCTAAAGCGGTAAGGAGGGCTCGAGCTGGATTAAAAGACCCGAGGCGTCCCATTGGTGTCTTCATCTTTTTGGGCCCCACCGGAGTGGGTAAAACTGAATTGGTAAGGGCCTTGGCCGAGTTCATGTTTGGTAGCGAAGATGCTTTGGTCAGGCTTGATATGTCGGAGTTTATGGAGCCTCACAATGTAGCTCGCTTGGTTGGAGCACCACCGGGTTATATTGGTTATGAGGAAGGCGGTCAATTAACTGAGGCAGTAAGGCGGAAGTCCTATTGTGCTATTCTTCTCGATGAGATTGAAAAAGCGCATTATAATGTATTCAATATCCTGCTCCAGATTTTCGATGATGGTCATTTGGCCGATGCCAAAGGGCGAAGGGTTGATTTTCGTAATAGCATCATAGTCATGACCAGCAATGCCGGTGCCGAGCTTATTAAGCGTGATATGAGCCTCGGTTTTGCTGCCCATATCGATGGCGAGGGAAAACAGCAGGTGGAGTACGAGAAAATGAAGGAGAAAGTAGTTGGGGAGATGAAGAAAATCTTCCGGCCCGAGTTCCTTAACCGTATTGATGCCACGGTTGTGTTCCACGCTTTAAGCAAAGAGCATATCCGCCAGATTGTTGACCTGATGCTTAAACAGATTATCGCTTCCCTTGGAGAGAAGAATGTCACTTTGGAAGTAACAGATGCAGCCAGGGATTTTATAGGCAACAAGGGTTATGACCCTGATTTTGGAGCCCGCCATTTGCGTCGCACTATCCAGAATTTGGTTGAGGATCAGCTCTCCGAAGCTTTGCTGCGCGGTGAATTCCTGCCTGGAGACACGGTGGTTGTGGATTGCGTCGAGGAAGAAATTGTAATGAAACCATTGGTTAAGGAGACTACGTAAATATGGCTCAAGAAGTAATCGAAGCGCCACTACCTGGGAAAATAGTACGTGTTGATGTAGCTGTGGGTAATACAGTTGAGGAGGGTGGGGTTATTTGCATCATAGAAGCTATGAAGATGGAAAACCCTATAATATCTCCAGTAAAAGCCTCAATTATAGAGGTGGCAGTTTCACCAGGGCAGGTAGTTAGGACCGGGGAAAAGATAGCCGTTATCGAGTATTAGGTATCTTGGCCAGGGGACTTGAAATCTAACGAGCGGGGCAAATCCAAATTCAAGAATGTTTTCGTTTGTCAGCAATGCGGCAAAGAAAGTCTCAAGTGGTTAGGACGCTGTCCTGATTGCCAGGCGTGGAATAGCTTCGTAGAAACCAGGGTCACTTTATCCCGCGCTCCCAGCCAGCTTTACTCTAGAGGAAATCTACCCCAGGAACTTTCCCAAGTAGAGAAGGGTGACTTTCCTCGCTTTCACCTTGGTTTTGCTGAAGTGAATCGAGTTCTGGGAGGTGGTTTAGTTCCAGGCTCTCTGGTGCTTGTTGGTGGCGAGCCGGGAATAGGCAAGTCTACGCTTTTACTCCAGATTTCGGCGATGATGGCTGAGAATAATAAAGTTGTCGCCTATATCTCCGGTGAGGAATCTATTAATCAGGTTAAACTTAGAAGTGAGCGCCTCTGCATAGGGGGCAAGGGGATATACTTTCTCTCTGAGCCCGATTTAGCTGCCGTATTAGAATGCTTGGAAGGACTTTCTCCTGAATTGGCGATTATAGATTCCATTCAGACTATGTATTTAGAGGATGTAGCTGGGATGCCGGGCAGTATTTCCCAGGTGCGGGAGTGCACTTGGAGGTTGGAGAGGTGGGCGAAACAGAATGATGTGCCCCTGTTAATCACCGGGCATGTGACCAAGGAAGGGGCCATCGCAGGTCCAGGAACGCTGGAACATATCGTTGACGTGGTGCTTTACTTCGAAGGCGAACCATTTAGTAGTTACCGGGTGCTACGCAGCGTAAAGAACCGTTTCGGTTCCACTCACGAGGTGGGAATATTTGAGATGGGCGATAGGGGACTAATAGAAGTAGGTAATCCCTCTCAAGTTTTCTTATCCGCATACAAGGATGGAACTATGGGCTCAGTGGTGGTGCCCACTCTTGAAGGGAATCGCCCTTTGTTGGTAGAGATTCAGGCTTTGACTACTCCTAATAATTTTACTCCACCAAGGCGCATCGCTAACGGCGTTGATTTTAATCGGCTACTGTTGATAATTGCTGTGCTTACTAAGCGTGCCGGATTAAAGCTTTTCAACCAGGATATTATAGTCAACGTTACTGGTGGCTTAAGGGTTAATGAGCCAGCGGTTGATTTAGGAATCGCCTCAGCCATTGCTTCCAGTTTTCGTGATGCAAAGCCAATTTCAGGCTTGGTTGCTTTGGGAGAGGTGGGGTTGAATGGAGAGCTTAGAGGGGTATCACACGTAGAGAGAAGAATTGCTGAGGCCATCAGGTTGGGCTTTAAGTCCTGCCTTATGCCTAGACTTCCCCCTGTCATTGCGAGCGAAGTGAAGCAATCCCTTCACTCTGCGGACATTCAACTAATCGAGGTTGGCTCGTTGGCTGAAGCTCTGAGGCTGGGACTTACAAGGGAAAGTAAAATGCAAAATGCAAAGGGCAAAAATACAGGGCAAGAATAGAAAAGGGAAGTTTTTGCACTTTGATTTTTATCTTTGACTTTTTAATTTCGAATCAAGTTTAGAGATTTTCCTTGTTGAGAAGCAAGGTAATGAATAAAGGTAGTAAGTTAGGCGTGGTTATAGTCGCTGCCGGAACTAGCCAGCGGATGGTTGGTATAAACAAGCTCTTTGCTCCTCTAATGGGGAAACCTTTGCTGGCTTGGTCCGTGGATACTTGTCAGAGATACAGCTTGGTTCAGCAGATAGTCTTGGTATTGAACGACGAGGATTTGGCTCGGGGGCAGAAATTGAAAAAAGAGAGAGGCTGGTCTAAAGTTACTTTATGCCCGGGTGGCGCACGGCGACAGGATTCGGTGAGGGAAGGGCTAAGACAAATAACGGATTGTGATTTAGTCATGATTCATGATGGAGCTCGGCCTTTCTTGACTCCAGATTTGATTGAGGATGGCCTGAAGATAGTTGGGGAGATTGAGGCTGCTGTAGCCGCAGTGCCAGTTAAAGATACTATCAAGCTTGCTGCTGATGAGAGATTGATTGGGGAAACGCTTCAGCGCGACAGGTTATGGGCAGCGCAAACCCCCCAGATATTCAGCTTTGATATGATAACCAGGGCTTATGAGAACCTCGCAGCAGAGGTTACCGATGATGCCACTGCTGTGGAACGCTTGGGACACAAGGTGCAGCTTTATATGGGCGATTATAAAAATATAAAGGTGACTACAACTGAAGATTTGGCGTTAGCGCGTATCATCGCCAAAAGCGTGTGATTGCCCGCGTGTATTATAGGGGGTGGCGATGTTTGTGGTGAAAGGTAGGTCATAGATAGTGGTAATCGACACATCGTGGAAAAGCTTATTTCTGGAAGCATCAAATGCAAGAGGAATTAAGGGTTGGCATTGGCTGTGACAGCCATCCCCTGGTATCGGGGCGAAGGCTAATTTTGGGAGGCGTTGATATTCCTTATGACAAAGGCTTGTCGGGTTGGAGCGATGCTGATGTGGCAACGCACGCCATAATAGATGCTTTATGTGGCGCTGCTGATTTGGGCGACATTGGCACCTTATTCCCTTCCCAGGAACCGGAATATAAAGATATTTCAAGCTTGGTTTTGTTAAGCAAGACCGGTGAACTGCTTAAAGCCAAAGGACTCAGGGTGGCCAACATTGATGTTACCATCATAGCTCAAAGTCCTAAGCTTTCCCTCTTCATCCCTGAGATGAGAAAACGCATAGGTCAGGCCTTAGGTGTAGATTCAACGCAGGTGACGGTCAAAGCCACCACCACCAACGGTTTGGGCTTCATCGGCAGAGGAGAGGGAATAGCTGCTCAATCCGTAGCTTTAGTTCAGAAAGTAAGAAGCTGAAAGATAAGCACTTCGAATTCATCGATGGTTACACCTTCGGTTCTATCGAACATGCAATTAAAGTTCTTTACAAATGAACGCGAATAATGCCAAAATGGCAAAAATTTAACCACGGAGGGCCCTTTTGTGCCAAAATTAACTCACCGAGACCTTATTTTCTTAATTCTCTGCATTATTTTTGTTTTTGCCCTTTTCTTTCGGACTAATACAGCGGTAATAGTTGAAGACCTTATGGCTGAATTTGCCATCTCCGCTGCTTCACTGGGTCTAATGGCCTCGGCTTTCTTCTACGCCTACGGGGCTGTCCAAATCCCCGTTGGGTTACTCTCCGATCGCATCGGTGTGCGGCACACCGTCTTCTATTTTAGCCTTTTGGGAGTAGGGGGATGTATTATATTCGCCCTTTCCACTGGACTTCATATGGCAACTTGGGGACGTGTATTCATGGGCATAGGAACAGCAGGGATATGGATCCCTTCCCTAAAATACCTGACTATAAGCTACAAGCCGGATGAATTTGCCACTAGGACTGGGATTATCAACGCTATCGGCGGCCTGGGTCTTATCCTAGCTACCCTGCCCATGGCTGTGATGGTCGAAAGAATGGGCTGGCGACTCTCTTATATTATTCCCTCCCTGATAATGCTGGCTTTAATAATTGTTCTGTATCGTCTGATGAAGTTCTCTGCAGGAAATTCCCAAATCCAGGGAAGTAATAACGCGCTGGAAGAACAGAACAAACAGGGGCGAAAGGAAAGGCCCTCTTCTTCACTCGACCGTTCCTTTTGGCGCCACCCCATGTTTTGGCGCTTTGCCTTATGGGCTTTCTTGATCTACGGGGTCCTCTTTAGCTTCCAAAGCCTTTGGGGAGCTTCCTACCTGCAGGAAACTTTTGGGAAGAGCCGCGAGCTTGCGGGAACACTCCTGATGTTTATCTCCATCGGCGGAATCTGCGGAGGGGTGATTTGGGGGCTGCTATCAGAGCGCTTTTTCAGGGCGCGGCGCCCTGTGCTCTTCATAGGAACGATAGGAATGGCGGTCGCTTGCGCAGCTTTGCTTTTGCTCTCTTCTTACCCGGGAGATTTTATGATAGCCTTGATTTACTTCCTACTGGGCTTCTGCGGGTTCACCTTTTTGCTGAATCTAGGCTGTGTTAAAGAGTTTTTCCCCTTAGAAATAGCAGGAACAGCAATGGGGACGGTAAACGCTTCAATGTTCATCGGTGTGGCCACCTTCCAGGGAATTACAGGCTATATCATTGATCTTTTCGGCGGAGATCCGCTGACGGCATATCGTGCTATCTTCTTTCTCTACCTGGGAAGCGTAACCCTGGCAGGCATTATAGTCAGCATAATGCCGGAAACCTTCCCCAATACGTTACAGGCCACAGACAAAATTGCAGAGGGAAAGAAGTAAATCATTTTGCAGGCTGCGAGTTCTTTCCCGCAAATTATGTACAAAAACTGCCTTCACCGACCTTTTGTTCGCTTGGGAGGACGGTTGCAGACATGTGGCTATTTCTTCAATGGGACTGCGGGAATGCCTGTCTGGACGACTTATCCTTGTTACGGTGAACCTTGGGCTATGCCTTTTTATGGGGGAAGCGCTTATCCGGCAGCTATGCCGTATGGTAGGGACAGTTTGAGCAAATAGATGCTAGAACAGTCGACGAAACGAAATGCACTTATTGTGGCAAATTACCCTGAGCGAAGATGAGATTCTTCGCCCCGATGGAATCGGGGCTCAGAATGACAGAAAGTGAAGGGCTCGTAATGACGATTCGAGTTGCTAAACATCCTCGATTACCGTCATTTGGCAATCCAGCCTGTTTGCTTTCCAGGAAATTACAAATTTAACCTGTTTGCCTTCTACTAAGTATCTTTCGCTTTGGCTGCGGAGCTTTTTAAAGTCCATTGATTCCAGGAAGGCTTTGAGAAGCTCAATCCTTCCCTCAAGTTTTTTATCCTCCTGCCCACCTTCCATATATTGGTTTACTGAGTTCCAAAATTCTTCCCTGGCTGTAGTTTCTATGCAGCGGGAGAGGCTGGGAAAAAGCTCTATGCAATCCATATTTTAATTTGTACCACCAAGCGGTGGCTATGGTCAAAATTTGACAAATTTGACAGGGTCTATTATCATTATTATTGACATATGTTCAAAATTCGTAGCGGAAGTAGGGTGATTTTTAATGGCTAGGCCAGCGAAATTGCGGTGTGTTGCTCAGTTGCCGAATGTAGGCTTTTTTAAGCCGGTAGGGATTCCGGCAAGTGTCTTGCAGGGTATTCGCATTTCACTTGAGGAACTTGAGTCTATCCGTCTTAAGGATTTGGAGGGGTTGGAACAGGAAGAGTGCGCGCAGCAAATGCGGATTTCCAGGCCGACTTTCCATCGGATATTGGAGTCAGCTCGGAAAAAGCTAGCTGATGCTCTGATTAATGGCAAGGCAATTCAAATCGTAGGGGGCAACTTTGAGCTTGCCCAGCGTCTCTTTAGATGTGGTAATGATGGACATGAGTGGAATGTGCCTTTTGAGGCAATAGTGAAGAAACTTCCTTTGTCCTGCCCAAAATGTTTAAGTGGGAATATCCAGCCCACGCCTTTGCCTCAGTTTGCTTTGGGCAGAGGCTGCGGCAGGAGATTTCGCGGTGGCAGGTGGCGGTAATAAATAAAAAAGAAAGGAGGTAATGGAGATGCCATTTGGAGATGGAACGGGACCCATGGGCCTAGGCCCAATGACGGGAAGAGGAGCTGGCTTTTGCGCTGGTTTTGGCAGGCCAGGCTTTGCCAGCCCAATGCCTGGTTACCCCTACCCTTATGGTTACGCTCATTTAGCGCCGGTATGGCCTAGGTGGGGCCGGGGGTTCGGTCGTGGCCTTGGTCGTGGTTGGTGGAGAAGGGGAGCTTATGGGTACCCTCGGTGGTAAGTTTTAAATTTTCTTAAGGGAGGAGGTAAAATGTGGCCTTGGTATGGATTTTGGCATCCTTGGGGAGCTATACCCAAGGATAGCCATGCTTGAAGAGCAGGAAAGACATCTGACTAGCGAATTGGATGGAGTGACAAAGAGGCTTGAAGAACTTCGGAAATAGAAAGGAGGTGAGAAATGCCTAATGGATATGGTAGAGGATTTGGGAGGGGAGGATGGGGATTTGGCTTCAGAGGAAGCTCTCCTCCCTGGCCTTATGTTGGCCTGGGAAGAGGAGGATTGCCGAGATGTGGCTATTTCCTCGGTGGAGCTGCGGGAATGCCTGTCCCACCAGCTTATCCCTCTTATGGTGGCCCTGGGGCTGTGCCTTATGGAGGAACAGCTTATCCTGAAGCTATGCCATATGGTTATGCCGGAGCACCTATGGGGGCAGTGCCAGGAGCCAGTCCCTATGCTCCGCAGATGACCCGGGAGCAGGAACTGGATTTCTTGAGAAACCAGGCTGAAGCGTTGGAGAGTGAGTTAGATGTAATTATGAAGAGGCTGGAGGAGCTTCGCAAGTAGAGAAGTGAGGTTTGTGTATATAATATTTAAATTGAGAAGGAGGTGAATTATGCCAGGATTTGATGGAACAGGACCTCGTGGAATGGGTCCAATGACGGGAGGCGGGAGAGGTTTTTGCAGTCCTCGGGGTTTCGGCAGGGGATATGGTTTTGGGCGAGGATATGGCTTTGGAAGGGGATACGGGTTTGGAATGGGCATGCCTTATGCAGGGCCTGCACCATATGGTTATGCTGGAGCACCTATGGGGGCAGTGCCAGGAGCGGACCCTTATGCTCCGCAGATGACCCGGGAGCAGGAGCTGAATTTCCTAAGAAGCCAGGCGGAAGCAATGAAGGGACAATTGGAGCAAATTAATGCTAGAATAAAAGAACTGGAGACGGAGTAAACTAGAAAGAGGTGCATCATGAAAATTGCAGTATCAGCAACAGGGCTTGACTTAGATGCTGAGGTAGACCCTCGCTTTGGGAGGTGCCAATACTTCGTCATTGTTGACCCCCAAAGCATGGAATTTGAGGCCTTGGATAACTCTAATGCTATGGCCGCTGGTGGGGCAGGCATCAGCACAGCCCAGATGATTGCCAGCAAAGGGGCGGAGGTGGTGCTCACGGGTAATTGTGGGCCCAACGCTTACCAGACCCTTTCAGCAACGGGGATTCAAGTAATCACGGGCGTTGCCGGGAGAATAAGAGACGCTATTGAAGCCTACAAAGCAGGGAGGCTCCAACCAAACGACCAACCCAGTGTAGGCTCTCATCATGGGATGGGTATGGGTCGAGGCATGGGTAGAGGAATGGGAATGGGCATGGGCAGAGGCATGGGGCCAGGAATAATGCCTCAAGCAGCGCCTCCAGCAATGAGCCCAGAGCAAGAGATAGAAATGCTCAAATCCCAAGCTCAGATGCTGGGCCAACAGCTAAATGAAATCCAGCGCCGTCTTGAAGAGCTGGAGAAAGGGAGCTAAGCTATGCCAATCTATGAATACCAGTGTGCGCACTGTGGGCAGAAATTTGAAGTTCGCCAAACTATTGGTGAAGATGGTTCCAGTTTGAGTTGTCCCAAATGCCATGCTGGTGAACCCAAAAGACTCCTTTCCTCATTTTTTAGCCGCGGCTCAAGTGGAACCGAACCCTCAGAGGTGAGTTGCCCAACTTGTAGTTCTGGAGTCTGTGGGCTGCCGCCGATGGGGTAAAGCAAAACCAATTCTTGGCGGAGGTGAATTATGCCTAGAGGAGATGGCACAGGCCCTTATGGGCAAGGTCCAGGAACTGGCAGGGGATTAGGACGCGCCAGGGGTGTGGGGAGGATGGGAGGAAACCGCCCTGGCGCAGGTCCCAGTGGGAATTGCGTGTGTCCTAGTTGTGGAACAAAGATTCCTCACCAGGCAGGCGTTCCTTGCTATAACCTGAGTTGCCCCGAATGTGGGGCAAAGATGATTCGGGAATAGAATGATAATCTCTGTTGCCAGTGGTAAAGGTGGCACGGGAAAGACGCTGGTGGCTACCAGCCTTGTTTTAGCTTTAAGTGATAAGGCCAAGGTGCAATTATTAGATTGTGATGTGGAGGAACCAAACGCCCATATTTTTCTGCATCTGGATATGAATCAAAGCCACCCAGTGTCTATCCCCGTCCCTAAGGTAGACGAGACGAAATGTACCTATTGCGGCAAATGTGCCGAAGTCTGCGCCTATAACGCTATCGCGGTGCTTAAGGGAAAAGTGCTTGTTTTCCCCGAACTGTGTCATGGTTGTGGAGCATGTTCTTACCTATGCCCTGAGTCTGCTATTACTGAGGAAGGAAGAGAGATAGGCATGGTCGAAAGAGGCAACTTAGGGAATATGGAGTTTATTCAAGGAAAGCTCACCGTTGGTGAATCAATGGCTCCGCCTGTCATCAAAGAGGTAAAGAAGCATATTGACCCTATGAGCATAGTTATCATTGATGTTTCTCCGGGAACCTCTTGCCCTGTGGTAGAATCAGTAAAGGGCAGCGATTTTTGCCTCTTAGTAACTGAGCCCACTCCCTTTGGGCTGAATGACCTTTCGCTAGCAGTGGAAATGTTGAAGAAGCTAGGTATTCCATGTGGTGTGGTGATTAATCGAGACAGTGTAGGGGATGACGAAGTTGAGCATTACTGCCATGAGCAGGGGATACCCATTTTGCTCAAGATTCCCCTAGATAGAGAAATTGCCAAGCTTTACTCCAAAGGCATTGCTTTGATAGAGGGGATGCCTCAATGGCGAAAGACGTTTATCGGGCTTTTTGAGGACATTGAACGAATGGTTATGACGGAACGGGTGAAGAAAAGTTGACGGCGGAGAGTTGTCAAATGTACGAGGAAATTAGTGAGAGAATGGCCCGAGAGGAAAAAATTGTGGAGAAGACGGACGAAAAAGGAAACAAATGGAAGAAACTATATCTTGGGGGCGAAGCACACTTCAGAAACTGGCTAAGCCAGATTGAAGAAATTTACGGAAAGGAAAATGTGGAAATCGAGGAGATAGATTCCGCTGGCTTCAAATGCTTTGAAGAAGGTCATGAAGAGATGCACAGGATTTGGGTGAAGGTAACCGGAGATAACGGCGCGTAATGAAATGAGAGAGGTCGTAGTTCTCAGCGGCAAAGGTGGGACAGGGAAGACAAGCATAGTAGCTTCTTTTGCTGTTCTGGCCCAAAGCAAGGTGCTGGCTGACTGTGACGTAGATGCTGCTGACCTTCATCTACTCCTCAGCCCCACCATTAGGGAGGAGAAGGAATTCTGGAGCGGACAGGTTGCCTTTATTGATAGAGAAAAGTGCATAGAGTGTGACTTATGTCAGGAGATATGTCGCTTTGATGCAGTGCAAAATTATACCGTTGATCCTGTCTCCTGCGAAGGATGCGGTTTCTGCCACCAAATCTGCCCGACTGAGGCTATAACTATGCAGGAGATTATGGCAGGGCACTGGTTCATTTCAGATACGCGCTATGGCAGTCTCGTTCATGCCAGGTTGGGAGTCGCTGGGGAAAACTCCGGCAAGTTAGTCGCCTTAGTTCGAAATAATGCCAAACTTTTAGCTGAGAGCCAGAATCTGGACTACATCATCACCGATGGGCCTCCGGGTATAGGCTGTCCGGTTATCTCTTCACTGTCAGGTGCCAATCTGGCATTGCTGGTGACCGAGCCCACGCTGTCAGGGATGCATGACCTTGAGCGTGTCATTGGTGTTTGCCGCCACTTTGGCGTGCCTGCCTTGGTTTGTATAAATAAATATGATATTAATCAGGAAAATACTAGCGAGATTGAAAGTTATTGCTTTAACCAAGGAGTAGAAGTGGTATCCAAAATACCCTTTGATAATGTGGTTACTGAGGCTCTTATTAAGCGATTGCCTGTGGTAGAATACTCCAACAACAAGGTAACGCAGCAGATAAAAGAGCTGTGGCAAATTATTCCAGCCAAACTAGAAAAATAGGAGGTAGCGATGCCAATTTATGAATACAGATGCTTGGAATGTGGGAGGATTTCAGAGATATTTCTCCGCAGCCTTAACAGCCAAAATGTCCAATGTCCAGCATGTGGCAGCTACAAGCTGGACAGGCTTCTCTCTGCCTCGTATACTCTGAAGACTAATGCCTCTACACATGGCACGACTTGTTGTGGCAAGACAGAGCGTTGCGAGACGCCTCCTTGCTCCTTGGACGACACTTGCAGGAGGGATAACAAATGAGATTCGCAGTACCTGTAGTAGAAGACAAAGTGGCTGCCCACTTTGGCCATTGCAGCCATTTCGCCTTGTTTGATGTTGATGAAGCGACTATGGTGATTGTAAAAAGGGAGGTCATACCATCGCCAGGACATCAACCCGGACTTCTTCCCACATGGCTGGCTGAAGAAGGGGTTTCCGTTGTCATAGCTGGCGGCATGGGTTCCAGGGCCCAGGCTCTTTTTAGTGAGCATCGCATTAAAGTCGTTGTTGGCGTGCTTGGTGACGACCCTGAGAAGGCTGTTCTGGGTTATATAAAAGGCGAGTTGGCAACAGGCGATAATATATGTGACCATTAAGGATAAAGGCAAAATGGAGACAAAAACATTTTCCAGCGATAGCAATTTGAACCCTGAGGAGGTGATTAAAGAAGCAAAATAGGGAACAAATGATTATTGTTGGTCTGACAGGAAGTGTGGGCACGGGCAAAAGCACGGTAACCAAATTTTTTAGAGAACTAGGGGCTTATATAATTGATTGGGATGAGCTGGCTCGGAAGGTAACCCGTCCTCACTCAAAGGCTTGGAAAGAAATAGTAGAGCATTTTGGGAAAGGCATTTTGAATGATGACCTGACCATCAAGCGGCAGAAGCTGGCTGAGATAGTATTTTCCGACAAAGAGAAGGTGGCAAAGCTAAATCAGATAGTTCATCCCGAGGTGTTTAAGGAAGACGAAAGAATTACAAATGAGATCAAAAGCCTTGACCCCGATGCTCTGATTATTAAAGACATTCCGTTACTGTTTGAGCTTACTCGCCCTATATTTGTGGATAAAATAGTCGTTGTTTCTGCCAGTGAACAAACTCAATTAAGACGATTAGAAGAAAAGAGGATGAGCCGGGAGGATGCCCAGAGCAGGATAAAGTCTCAACTTCCTCTTGAGGAAAAGATTAAATCTGCCGATTTTGTCATTAATAATGATGGTCCGCTTGAAGAGACAAAGAAACAGGTAGAGGAAGTATATTCTTTATTAAGGAAAGGAGAGCAACATGGAAAGCAGAGGTAAGTGGGAGGCCTTTTACCAGCAGGAGGTGATTTGGTGAGTCAAATCGATGCAAAATTAGAGGAAGCACTGAATAAAGTGCTTGTCCCCGGGACAACGCGTAGCTTGGTACAGATGAACCTGGTTCGAAGCACGGAAGTTAAGGAGGGCAAGGCGAAAGTAACTTTGGCTTCGACTGCCATCCCTGCCCAATATCATAGTTGGCTGAAGGACAAAGCAGCGGCAGCGGTTAGCGAGCTTTCCGGGGTGGAAGAAGTAACTGTTGACCTTATCGAAGCCAAGCCCAAAGAACTTAATCAGATTGAGAAAATAATAGCGGTCATGAGTGGTAAAGGAGGAGTCGGCAAATCTCTGGTAGCTGGTTTGTTGGCTACTGCTTTTGCTCGGGTGGGAAAGGACGTGGGCATACTCGACGCTGATATCACTGGCCCCAGTATCCCTAAGATGTTTGGGTTAGATGCTCGCCCCAGCGGTAGCGAGACAGGTATTTTGCCCGTATTATCGAAGTCTGGCATTGAAATTATGTCTATGAATCTGCTTTTGCCTAATGAGGATGAAGCGGTTATCTGGAGAGGTCCCCTTATGTCTAAAGCTATCACGCAATTCTGGGAGGAAGTTCTTTGGGGCAAGCTGGATTATCTCATAATAGACCTGCCCCCGGGCACTGGAGATGCGCCATTGACGGTGCTCCAGGCAATACCCATATTAGGGGTAATTGATGTTTTTACCCCCCAGGAGTTGACTGAGATGATAGTCAAGAAGGCAGTGAGGATGGCACAGAAGATGAATGTTCGAGTTCTGGGAGTAGTGGAAAACATGAGCTATCTCGTATTGCCTGACACAGGTAAGAAGATGGAAATTTTTGGCAGGAGCAAAGGGGAGGAAATGGCTAAGGCTTCCGGAGCTCCTCTTTTGGGGAGCTTACCCATTGACCCAGAGTTAGCCAGATTGTGTGACGAAGGAAAAATTGAGAGATATAGTTCAGATGCTGTGTCTGAGCTTTTTGCCAATGTGGTCGCAGTTCTAAATGGGAAGAGTGAAGGGTAGATATATATTGTTAGTCGAGCTTGCCGCCTCCAATCCATTCCTGGCTTTGGCTCGAGCGATTGTAAATGCCAGAGCCACCTTTATTTTGCCAAAGAGAAAGACAGACTAAAGGCGAAGGTTGCAGAAGCAGTCAGGCAAGCTGGTCTGGCCCGTGAAATCTTTTTCTAGAGGAGTAGAGAAAATGGCAGAAGAATTTGATGACTCGTTCAAAGAACTGGAGCAATCCGTCATGGAGGATATGAAAGGGGTCTACTCAGAGAAAACAATTGACCATTTTCTGAACCCCAGAAACCTGGGTGAAATTCCCGCCCCCGATGGCTTTGGCAGGATAACTGGTCCCTGTGGGGATGCTATGGAAATATGCCTTAAAGTGAGAGATGGCAGGGTTATGAATGCTTCCTTCTGGACAGATGGCTGTGGAACTACTATTGCCTCAGGCAGCATGGTCACAGAAATGGTTAAAGGAAAGAGCATCGTAGAGGCCTCGCGGATTACTCAGGACGGTATACTGGCTGCCTTGGGAGGACTCCCTGAGGAAAGTGAGCACTGTGCTCTTTTGGCAGCCAATACGCTTAAAGAAGCAATCAAGGACTACCTGGCTTTTAAGAACGAATCATGGAAAAGGGCTTATGGGAGTCGTTAGGATTTGAAGTAAGCGGTGTTGATGATAGACAAGAGTCTCAGTGCAGGCTGTGCTTTATGTGACTAATGATATAATTTGAAAAATTGATAGCTTAGTTAGTAAAGCTTGAGGGATGAGGAAAAGGCATAGCCTGGAATTGAAGCCCATCGGGATAATTCATTCTCCTTACAAGAATTCGGGGAAAGCCCCTTATCAGGGCTATAAAAGTGAGGAGATTTCTCAGATAGAGGTATTTAAGGAATTCGAAGAAGGCTTAAAAGACATTGAGGGATTTTCCCATATTATCGTTATTTATTGGTTTCATAAGTCTCAGGGATATCATCTGTTGGTTAAGACGCCCTGGGACGATAGTTTACACGGTCTCTTCACTACCAGGTCACCGCATAGACCTTGTCCCCTGGGGTTGACTGTAGTGGAGCTAGTAGCCAGGGAAAAGAATATCCTCAGAGTGAAAGGACTGGACGCCATAGACGGCACCCCCCTTTTAGATATCAAGCCCTATGTTTCTTCAATAGACGAAAGGTCGGGTATCAAGCTTGGCTGGCTTGAAGGCAAGCTGGGAAAGGAAAGAAGCTGACAGTAACTCATATCTCCATACTGTTGGCTGTAGGAGCAGGTGCTGGTTTTGCCAGCGGACTGCTGGGAGTTGGTGGCGGGTTCATCATGGTTCCGGTCAGCTACTGGATTATCCTGGCTATGGGTATCTCTCCAGACATTGCCATAAGAATAGCCTTCGGGACAAGTTTACTGGTGATTTTGCCCACAGTGGTAAGCGGCACTTGGAGACATAATAAGAAGAGGGCAATTCGCTGGAAAACTGCCTTAATTTTGGGCTCATGTGCCCTAGTCGGGGCCCTGGTTGGAGCTACCCTGGCAGCTCACATTCCTGGTGAAATATTGAAAACGGGCTTTGGAGGATTGGTTATAGCTGTTGCCTTATGGATGGGCTTGGGACTAATGCCAAAGTTGAGAAGAGAGGCTGAAGAGCCACGGGAAAATTTTGGGCTTGTGGCGGCTTGCGGTTTCCCTATAGGCATGGTAACCGGGCTGACCGGGCTTGGTGGCGGGGTATTGATAGTCCCTATGCTGGTGTTGGCATTAAATTTTCCCATGCATATTGCTATAGGAACATCGGTGGCTTCAATAATACTTGCCAGCCTTGGTGGTATTGTTGGCTATATCGTAAATGGGCTTGAGGTACCTGGTCTCCTCCCTTACTCCATAGGCTATGTAAATTTGCCCATATGGTTATGCTTGGCAGCTACCAGCATACCGTTGGCCCAACTTGGAGCCCGGGCAGCACATGCTCTGCCGGCGAGACAACTAAGGTATATCTTCATTGCTTTTATGGTCTACGCAGGCTTAAGAATGATTGGCGTATTTTAACCGGGCACAGGGATTTGAGCCCTAAAGGCACCCAAAATCGGCGACATCGCCGCACTTACTGGTCTACCAGAGTACGCTGCATATAGGTTTTAGAAACTCGAAATGGGCGGAGTAAAGGCAGCCGAGGAGCAATGCCCCCAGGATTATCAGTATTGTTCCACCTACTGGTCTAGTATACTTTGCATATCGGTCCCCCAGGTTTGAAGTCAGAGCAATAGCAGCCGTGCCGAAGATGACGAGGTCGTCAAGCATAAAAACGACAACATACAGCAGGATATAGCCATAATATTGGAAGGTGGTGAGACTAGCCAGGGATAGAACACGAGTGAAAACCGCCGGGATTCCAAATGAACAGGCAAATTCGATGGAATTTACCGCAAAGGCCAGAACTATAATTCCCGCTATGGTTCCCAGGGTTATGGGGGAAGCCACAATCTTCTGTATTCTGGTCATCGTCTTTTTTCGGGACTCCTCGTCTGTAACTTCACAGACAATGGCGCCTTTTGTCTTAACGAATTCCCTTATTTGCAATATCCCTCCACCCAGAGCTACCAATCCAATCACAGTCGTCACTGGCCTGACGTAGCCGATAAACAGGAAAGCATTGAGCCACGCTGTCATGAACAGAAAATACAGGACTCCTGAAGCCAAAACAAAAGAGCCGACAATCAGCCATATTCTTTTTCTATCTCTCAAGGTCGCTATCAGGGATATAAGGTAAACAAGTACCCACATAGCACAGGGGTTGAAACCGTCCACAAGACCTAAAATTACGGCCAAAGCTGGAAGCGAATAATCAGCAGGTACAATTTCCCCTATGATGGGCAATATGATTCCATCTCCAGGTTCTTCACCTGCCGGCGACGGGCAGTCCCCCGCCAGACATTGTTTCAAGGCCGTCTCAATCGCTCTGCCCGTTGTTTCCTCGGATTCCCAACCACTAAATACTTGATTTCCGAAGATTGTTATTGGAAAGACTGGCATGTCTTCTATCCCTAGATTTTCAAGCATCTCAGACAATCGGGCAGATCCTGCAGGTGTAGTGGCGTCGTGACGAGTAATGTTAATTGAAGGGTATTCACTTTCTAGTTTTTCATTGAAAGGCTCTTGTTCCTCACAGTGTGAACAGCCGGGGACATGGAAGAAATGAACCTCAAAACCTTCACCGGTACTCGACGTTCCCTGACTTGTGAATGCGATGACTATTCCTAAGATTATCAGGGATATAATCAAGTATCTCCTGAAGCGGTCCTGGAAAGTGTTTTTCAAAAAATTGGTCAATCTGTTGTACACTGACAAATGCCACCTCAAAATAGCCTCCCCTGTTCAGGATTTTCCATATGAAAGGCACATGGTGTGCAGGTCGCCACTTGGAAGACTATGCCCTTAGCTAGAGCTGCCATTTATCTCCTAACACCCAAATGTACATGGTGAGCAAGACACCACGTTGAGAATTATGCTCTTACGCATCCTATTGTCAGCGATATCAGACGCTATTACCGTGACTGTAACGTAACCGGACATATTCGGGGCAGTCCAGGTAATCAAGGAGTCATCTCCGGAAAGCTCGCCGCCATCGCATGACCATTCGTAAAACAGTTCGACGCTTGTGTCTGAAACAATGCACTCAATATCATACTTTTGTCCTTTCCCGACTTTGTACCCCGAACCTTCTTCCTTCAGGTAGCAATGTTCCGCCGTGACAAGCAAGGCTTCGATAATCGGTGGTTGCTCTGTCGCTACGCTAATAGGCAGCGAATCCGTAGCTGAGCTACCATGGCCATCGGTAACCACAACTGTGACGTTGTATATGCCAACTTCTTCGGGAGCAGTCCAGTTTACAACCGCGCCTGTGTTAGAAATATCACCTCCGGTGGCTGACCACTCATAACTCAGCTCGTCGCCATCAGGGTCTGAAGCAGTACACGTCACCTGGAGACTACCCGAAAGAGTGGTCCAGACTGCATCGGCTACCAGGCTGGTAATGGTTGGCGGCCAATTGGCTCTCACTGTGATGGTTAATTGACTCATGACTTCGCCACCGCGGTCATCGGTCACCCAGACTGTAACATTGTAGGAGCCTACAGAGTCAGGAGCGGCCCAGTTTACAGACGCACCTGTGCCAGAAATATTACCTCCGCTAGCTGACCAGTTATAGCTTAGCTCGTCGCCATCGCGGTCTGAAGCAGTACATATAATCTGGCAGCTTCCCGAAGGAAGAACTCTCTCCGGCGCTTCCAGACTGGTGATAGCTGGCCGATGGTTGGCTAGCATCGTGTCAAATAGGATTGAAAGCAGCACTGCTGCCGCCACAATTACAATGATTACTAACCATCTTTTTTTGTTCATTAGTTTACCTCCCTTGAAGCCTTTTTCATTCAAGCCTGTATCCAGGGCATCACATATATTACCATTCTTATAAGGGTGATGGAAACTACCGTTTGAATGACTTTTCAGGCATCTTCTGCATGAAGTGCCCATGGTGTGCAGGTCGCCACTTGGAAGACTATGCCCTTAGCTAGAATCGCTATTTATCTCCTAATTTTATCCAAACTCACATGGCGAACAAGACACCACTTCGAAAACTATGCTCTCATTGTCCATATTACCTACGCCATCAAACACTTTTACCGTGACCGTAACGTCACCGTCCGTATTCGGGGCAGTCCAGGTAATCATAGAGCCCTCTCCGGAAATCTCGCCACCATCGCATGACCATTCGTAAACTAGTTCGCCGAGTTCGCCGTCCGTGTCTGAAGCAATGCACTCAATATAGTATTCTTTTGTTTTCCCGACCTTGTACCCAGTCGTGGTTTCTTTCAAATATTTGGGCTCTTTGGCAGTAACAATCAGGTTTTGAATAATTGGCGGAGTACCAAGTGTCACGCTGAGAGTTACCGATCCTGTGACGTTACCACCCTGACCATCATCGACCACAACTGTGATGTCGTACATACCAACTTCTTCAGGAGCAGTCCAGATAACTTCAGGCCCCGCGCCAGAAATATTACCTCCGGTGGTTGTCCACTCATAACTTAGCTCGTCGCCATCAGGGTCTGAAGCAGTACACGTCACCTGGAGACTACCCGAAGGAGCGGTCCATTCTGTCTCAGCTTCCAGGCTGGTGATGATTGGCGGATGGTTGGTTGGCTGATAGGGGGTTGTACAAGATGGAGCCAAGAACAGCACTGCTGCTGCCACAATTGCTAGACAGATTTTTATTAGGTTATCTTTCACGAAGCCTCTTTCGTTCAAGCCTGTATCCAGGGTATCACATATATTACCACTTTTATATTGGATTTGTTTAGAGCAATGATACCCCCTTGTCATTGCGAGGAGCCCCGATGAATCGGGGCGACGAAGCAATCTCGGTGGGGCTGGTGAGAATGGGGATTGCCACGCCCGACAAGTCGGGGCTCGCAATGACAACAGGAAGGGGCCCAGGATGGCAAGTGGGCAGCCTCTAGAGATTGATGCGTGTGCCGGCATTATTGAAAAAGAAAGCCTCGCCGAACATATGAGCCAGGATGGCAGATGCTGGCAAGCCAGTGCAGTGAGATACTCCCAGCCTCTTGATGCCAAAACTCAATAATTCGGCAATCGTTAAATCCATTCTTTGCGGTGAAGCACTAACAAGGTGAGTACCACCGATAACTGCATAAACTGGCTTTACTCCGGTCAACTTTTGGGCATGCCTTATGGTATTAATTATCCCTCGATGGGCACAACCCAGGATGATGATTAAGCCCTTCTCAGACTTGATGAAAAGTGCCTGATCGTCCCACAGTGGATCAGGTTTAAGTTCACCTTTCTCTTTAACATAAAGAATAGGGTCAATCTTTTCGTATTCGGTAATCATGGGTATCTCACCGCTGGTAACGATGTTTTCGCTGATCCACACTGGCTCCCTGGTTAAATTGAAGGACGCTCCCAAAGTTTCCGCTACTTCCCTAGGGAAAGGCACCCCAGCGTATTCTTCCTCTTCTTCAGGGTGCTTAACGTACTTAGCTGTCCAGATATCGGGGTGGGCGATTACTTCGACCTCGCGCTTCATCATTCTAAGTATGTGTAGCAGACCACCCGTGTGATCAAAATGGCCATGGCTGAAGACAATTTTATCAATTTGTGATAAGTCTATTCCTAAAGTAATGGCATTATAAGCTGCTGAGAAACTTCGCCCCGTATCTAAGAGAATTTTGTAGCCGTCTGCCTCTATTAAGATACTGAGTCCCCATTCAGCAAGAAGATTCACCCTACCAGCGGTATTTTCACTCAGCGTGGTGATTTCGATTGACATTCTTGGCACCTCTTCATTATATAGCTGAAATCACCTTTATTTCGTCTCCCACCATCGTGCCCAGAAAGTCGCAAGCGCTTCCGTCTCTTAGCGATACTTCAAGATAACCGCTGCTGCCCACGATAGCCATTACCCCTTCATTTTGCGCGTAGTAACTGCTGATACCTTGAATACAGTGCCCAGCCACCTCAACCATGACATCCTTTCCAGGTAAATCATTGTTTTTAATATTTGTAATCAAGGTGCCAAAGCGGTCAATATGTAAGACCCGGCCAACTAAATTACCATCTGGGTCAAGGGACGGCTTTGGTATAGAGAGGACATGCAGGGACCTGATTTTCTCCCCGAATTCATAAAGGGAAATGCCTAGAGAGAGGCCGGCAGCCACCGGGGCAAAAATATCTCTTCCATGGAAGGTAGGGCTGACTGGATGTCGCCAGAAGCGAGGGTCGGTAATGGCTACAGCTTCAAGGCCTGTCTTAAATACTATCTCTTTGAGGTCATGAGTATGTTCGGTTAACGAGCGACTTTCAACGGGGAATAAATCATCAATTATATAGCTGAGGATGCCATTATCGGGGGCAACGAAGAGGGCCGAAGGTGTTTTCAGTATTATCCCCTGGCGCTCACTACCTACGCCGGGGTCAACAATAGCCATATGAATTGTTTGCTTAGGGAAGTAGCGATAAGCAACACTAAGTATGAAAGCAGCCTGAAGGATATTCTGCGGCTCGATAGAATGGCTGATGTCTATAATATTAGCTTCAGGGTTAGTGCTTAAGATAGCGCCTTTCACAGCAGCAACGTAAGCATCATCATAGCCAAAGTCGGTAGTCAGGGTTATTATGAAACTCATCTATAGATACTAAGGCTGAGCAGCTATTAAAACAGCAAAAACGACAAGCAGGACAGCTAAGATTATGGTCAGCTTGAAAAGGGTGCTTGCTATCCCTCGCCGAGTTCGATACACTGAGTCAGCTTGTCCAAAGATACCCCCTATACCTCCACCGCGTAACTGAAATAGTACAGTGGCAATTAAGGCTATTGCTATTAGTATCTGGGCGATAGAAAAATAAGTAGGCAATTTATTTACCTCCTAGCTCCTGTATAATAATCTCTCTCACCACGCCTGGATTAGCCCTTCCTCTGGTAGCTTTTATTACCTGCCCTATAATAAACGTCAAAGCTTGCTGTTTGCCAGAGGTATAATCTGCTACTGCCCCGGTATTATTGGCCATCACTTGTTTTACCATTTCCCTTATTTCACCGGCATCGCTAATCTGGCTGAGTTTCTTTTCCGTTATAATTTCGCTGGCTCCCTTGCCACTGTGAAACATCTCCTCAAACACTGCTTTGGCAGCCGGTCCGCTTATAGTGCCATTATCTACCAAGCCAAGCATTTCTGCTAGATGTTTCGGACTTATTTTAACATTTTCAATCTCAGTAGTGGTAGCGTTAAGCAGTCGGCTGAAATCTCCTGAAAGCCAGTTACTAACCGCCTTTGCCTTGCCAGGGTCCATTAGCTTAACGCATTTTTCAAAATAATCCGCCATGGCCCTGGAGCTGGTTAGAATATTAGCATCGTACAAGGACAAGCCGTATTGGGTCATAAATCGGTCTCTGCGTGCTTCGGGTAATTCAGGGAGTCTTGCTCTGATTTCCTCTATCCAGGCTTGGTCCCAAACCAGGGGGGGCAAATCAGGTTCGGGAAAATATCGGTAATCATCAGCATACTCTTTAGTTCTCTGGGTAACTGTTATGCCTTCTTCCTCTATCCAACCTCTGGTCTCCTGTACTAGTTCACCACCTTCCTCAAGCACTTTTCTTTGCCGCCTGGATTCGTATTCCAGGGCTTGGTAAACTGCTTTGAAGCTATTCATATTTTTAACTTCCACCTTGGGCAAAAACTCTTTACTAGCCACTGGGCGTATGCTTATGTTGGCATCGCATCTAAAGCTTCCTTCCTCCATGTTGCCGGTGGACACCCCCAGATAACGCAAGATATTGTGTAACCTGATAAGATAATCCCGAGCCTCCTCGGGGGAGCTTATTTCGGGATCGCTAACAACCTCCATCAACGGCACCCCGGAGCGATTGACGTCTATCAGACTGTAATCCCCCCTGTGCCACAATTTAGCGACATCCTCTTCGAGATGCACCCTGGTAATATTGATTCTTTTTCTGGCACCGTTGCTATCGATGGTTAGCCAACCTCCTTTTCCAATGGGAGCATCATACTGGGAAATCTGGTAACCTTTCATCAGGTCAGGGTAAAAGTAGTTCTTGCGGTCGAATTTTGTATATTCGGGGATGGTACAATTTAAAGCCAGGGCGGTCATTACTGTGTATCCTATTGCTTTTTCATTGATGACAGGGAGAACGCCGGGCATGCCCAGGCAGATGGGGCAGACGTGGGTATTAGGATGGGCACTGGCATAATCAGTGCTGCAGCTACAGAACATCTTACTCTGGGTTAATAGCTGAGTATGAACCTCCAGGCCGATGACGATTTCATAGGTCATAGCTTTCGCTCAGTATAGCAGTGTTATCAGGCGGGGGCAAGGAGCTGTACTCGTTCATATGATTAGTGACACTTTCTCCTTTCTCTGATTTTGTTGATTGTGCTTCAGAAATTCCTGTGGAGTAAGATATCCCAATGCCTGATGAGGGCGGATAGTATTATACACATTC
>JBAUEM010000020.1:0-22791 GCA_049678605.1 Dehalococcoidia bacterium | reverse complement strand
CTATAAACGTTTTCCCTGTTCCCGATGGGGATACCGGAACAAATATGGTGCTCACCATGGAATTTGCCCTGGAAGAGGCACAACTAAATTCGGATGGCCACGTCTCTTCGGTAGCTAAATCGCTGGCTCACGGTGCTTTGATGGGAGCGCGGGGCAATTCGGGAGTTATTTTATCTCAATTCTTGAGAGGTTTAGCTAAAGGGCTGGGGGGCAAGACTCATTTCGACGGCGGTGATTTTGCCAGGGCCCTGGCCGAAGCATCACAAACTGCTTACAAAGGGATTGTCAATCCTGTAGAGGGGACTATCCTGACAGTACTTAAAGACGCATCTAAGGCTGCTCAAGAAGCAGTTAAAAATGATGATACCTTAGTCTCGGTATTGGAAGACGCAGTAAAATCAGCTGAGGATTCAGTGGCCCGGACGCCCAGCTTACTGCCAGTATTAAAAGAGGCCGGAGTGGTCGACGCCGGTGGGCAAGGCTTGTACGTTTTGCTGGACGGCGCCCTTCAATTCCTCAAGGGAGAGTCACATAAGATACAATATCGGAGGCCCCACCTGGTTGTTGCCGAGACAGAATTAGTTCCCAGGGCAGCTCAGATGCCTACCCAGCTGGAAACGCCTTACGGATATTGCACAAATTTTGTCCTGGAGGGGCCGAATCTTAATTTAGGCAAAATCGAAAAAGATCTCAAAAAGAAGGGACAATCCTTGATAGTTACAGGCGACGATACTCTGGTTAGAGTTCATATCCATAGCTTCGAGCCCGGTGAAATCCTGAGATATGCCACAAGGTTGGGCAAACTGCATGAGATAACTATTAATAACATGGATGACCAATATGCAGAATTCATCAAGATGCAGAGGGAAAGAATGCCTTCAGTCGACATCGCTACGGTAGCGATAGCCACTGGAGACGGTTTTTTCGAGCTACTTAATAGTTTAGGTAACATAATCATTGTTCCCGGCGGGCAAACGATGAATCCCAGCGTTCGTGAACTCTTGCAAGCCGTGGAATCAGCACCCTCGGACAACATTATTCTACTGCCCAATAACAAGAACATCGTGTCTGCCGCTTCTCAGGTCCGGTCCTTAACTTCCAAAAAGGTGAAGGTGATTCCCACCAGGAATATCCCTCAGGGCATAGCGGCATTTCTGGCTTTCGATTATGAAAAGAATCTAGAGCAGAATGCCAGGACTATGGAGGAAACAATAAATAAAGTGAGGGCTATAGAGGTTACCAGGGCAGTGCGCGGGACCCATCTTAGTGGCCTGGAAATAAGAAAGGGGCAATTTATTGCTATTCTGAACGATGAAGATTTGATAGCCAGGGCTGATAAAATAGGGGATGTTATCCTTGAAGCTCTAGGCAAAGCAGGAGCTGAAAAGTCGGGGATAGTCACCGTTTATTACGGTGCTGAAATCAAGGGTGCTGAAGCTCAAGAGATAGCTCAGGAAATTCGTGACCGGTACCACACCGAGGTCGAGGTAGTTTATGGCGGCCAACCCCATTATAATTATATAATTTCCCTGGAATAACGTTTGCGGCAAAGCTAAAAGTAAGAGGAATTTCGAATTGAAAATAGAGGCTATAGTCCAATTTATTGGGCTCCCTCCTCTGTCATTGCGAGGAGCGAGATTCCTCGCTTATGCTTCGGAACAGGCTCCGCAATCTCGTGGGGGGTATGAGATTGCCACGCTTCGCTCGCAATGACAAAAAGCAAAGGGGCTCGCAATGACAAAAAGCGTTGTACTTGATGAATCAAGCAACTCCCTCCCGCCAGGGGAGGGAGAATTACAGGGGGAATTATAAGGAGTTTTGCAATTGACTATATTTTGCGAGAGGTAAAAGTGGTTAAGGTTGTAACTGATAGCTGTTCCGACATTACCCAGCAGTTAGCCCAGGAGCTTGGGATTACCGTGGTGCCGTTGTACGTCCAATTTGGCAATGAGACCTACCGGGATAATGTTGACCTGAGTACAGAGGAGTTCTACCATAAGTTGGAAACAAGTAAAATTCATCCGACCACCGCAACTGCCACCCCGGCTGATTTTGCCAGACTTTTCACTAAATTAGCGGAAGAAACAAAGGAAATCCTGACTATAACTCTTTCTGAAAAGTTCAGCGGCACTTATACAGCAGCGCTGCAGGGCAAGGCTATGGCTACCAAGGATTGCCACATTGAGGTCATTGACTCTAAGTTGGTAGCAGGCGCACAAATGCTTTTAGTTATCCTGGCAGCTAAGATGGCTCAGGCAGGGGCTAATTTGGAGCAAATTGCTGACTGGGTCAGGAGAGCGATTTCCAGAGTGCATGTTCGTATGAGCTTCGATACATTGGAATACTTGAGAAGAGGCGGGCGCATTGGTAAGGCACAGGCTTTCCTGGGTAGCTTGTTAAAAGTAAATCCTGTCCTGGGAATAAAAGACGGTGCAACCTTTCCTATCGCTCGCTCCCGCAACCGAACTCAAGCTATGGACCTTCTGGTAAATTTTGTCAAGGGTTTCAGCCAAATAGAAGCCGTGGCTATCGAGGATGCCACTACCCCCGATGATTTACAGACATTAGCCGAGCGGCTTAAGGATGTAGTCCCTCCAGAGCGCATCCATCGTTCCAAGGTAAGCCCGGTGGTAGGAACTCATGTTGGTCCTCATGTCCTGGCTGTTGCCGTCCTTGAAGCGGAATAGAAAGTGACAGGCATTTATTCGCTACGAAACGTTCTTGAGCTGGAACGCCGGAAAGGTTACACCGATAAGGCAGTAATCGGCGGACTGGATAAGTATCTTCACAAACAGGCCGGGCAAATCAGGCAGAGTCTTGTCCTGAGTCTGAACGAAGTGAAGACGAAGGAACTAATCCCGCAGCTTTTAAGCGGCTTTGATGAACTTAACTTAGCCAATTCCCATTACAGCTCTTACGGCGTGGATGAGCGCAAGAGGTGGATGACAAATGTCTTTGGCTGGTTAGATAAGCTGGAAATAGCGACTAAAACGAACAGTGGTCAGCAGTCAGCAGTCAGTAGTCAGATGACGGTAGCTGAGCCCTGCCAGGAGCGAAGAGAAGGGCTGGACTCGCTCATAACCGTTATCAAGGGCATCACGCCCAGCGTAGCTAACAAATTTGCCAAGCTCAATGTCAGGGCAGTGGGCGATTTGCTTTATTTCTTTCCCAGACGCTATGTCGATTACAGCCGGAGGAAACCCATCTCTGAACTTATAGAAGGTGAAGAGCAAACTATCATAGGCACAATCTGGCAAGCCAGAGTAGCTACTTTGGGTAACCGGCAAGGCACAGAGGCAATTGTCGGCGACGAGACGGGAAATATCAGAGTGGTCTGGTTTAATCAACCCTACCTGGCAAGAAGCTTCCGTACTAATGCCAGAGTAGTAATTAGCGGTACAGTCGGCCTGTTCAAAGGACACAAGGTATTCGAGTCCCCGGAATGGGAATTGCTTAAAGATAAAGAACTGATTCACACCGGGCGGCTGGTTCCCGTCTATCCCCTTACTCAAGGCTTATATCCCAGGCAAGTAAGGAAATGGACCAAGGAGATTGTCGATGGCTATGCCTGGCAATTGGCTGATTTCCTGCCCTCAGAGATTCAAACCCGCTGCCAATTATTAGACCTTCCCGCCGCAATCGCTCAAGTTCACTACCCCGATGACCTGACAATGGCGGAAAGGGCAAAAAGGAGGTTAGCCTTCGACGAGCTATTTCTTCTTCAGTTAGGTGTGCTAGCTAGAAAGCGAGACTGGCAGGAAGGTCAACCGGGCAATGCCTTTCATATAGACCAGGAAGTTATTAGCAAATTTTTACATTGCCTGCCTTTCACTCTGACCCAGGCACAGGAGCGCGTGTTGCAGGAGATTTTAACCGACCTCAAACAAGCAAAAGCCATGTCGCGTCTTCTTCAAGGAGAGGTAGGGAGCGGCAAAACCGTAATTGCGACCCTGGCTATCTTGATAGCTGCTGCCAACGGTTACCAGGGGGCGTTAATGGCGCCCACTGAGGTCTTAGCTGAGCAACATTACACCAATATCTGTGGCTATCTGTCCCAGGTCAGCACCCAGGAACCTTGTTCTGAACTGGGCGAAAGAACTATCAGATGCTACACAGGATTTCTCTCCAGGCCGCTTACCATCGCTTTGCTCGTCGGGAGCCTCAGCAACAATGAGAAGAAAAGCTTGCACGATAAAATTAAGCAGGGTAAAGTTGACATTATTATCGGCACCCATGCCCTTATTCAAAAGGAGGTAGAATTTAACAAATTAGGGTTGGCGGTGATAGATGAGCAACACCGCTTTGGCGTATTACAACGCTCCGCCCTGCGGCAAAAGGGGTTTAACCCTCATGTTCTGGTCATGACAGCCACACCTATTCCTCGAACCATGGCGCTGACGCTCTATGGAGACCTGGACCTTTCGGTTATTGATGAGTTGCCCCCGGGACGACAGGTAGTGAAAACAGAATGCCTCGAACCACAATATAGGGAGAAAGCTTACAGCTTCCTCCATCGCCAGGTCAGCAATGGCCGGCAAGCTTTCATCATCTGCCCCTTAATCGAAGAATCCGAAATACTTGAAGCAAAAGCCGCCACAACGGAGTATGAGCGACTATCCCGAGAGGTTTTCCCGGATTTAAAATTAGGGTTACTCCATGGTCAAATGCCTGGTAATAAGAAAGAGGAGGTAATGCGCCATTTTCGAGCCGGGGAGCTTGATATTCTAGTGTCAACCTCAGTAGTGGAGGTGGGCATTGACGTACCCAGGGCCTCTGTCATGATGGTAGAGGGTGCTGAACGCTTTGGCTTATCTCAGCTCCACCAGTTCAGGGGACGTGTGGGGCGAGATAAAGAACAAGGCTATTGCCTGCTTATCCCGGAAAAGCTTTCACCTGAAGCAAGGGAGCGTCTCCGGCTGATGGAGAAGGTTCACGATGGCTTCGCCCTGGCTGAGAAAGACTTGGAGCTACGAGGTCCCGGGGAATTTTTCGGCACCCACCAGAGCGGCTTGCCCGACCTCAAACTTGCCAAGCTAACCGATTTACGCAGTCTGGAGTTAGCCCGGCGAGAGGCGATAACTCTTTTTCAAAGCGACCCCAATTTGAAGAAAGCTGAACATCAACCTTTACGTCAACAATTGAGTCGAGTATGGTCCAGAGGTGCTGAATGGAGCTAATCGTGCTCAAGCAAGAACTGGCCAGATGTTTGCAGCAGGCTGTGTCGGAGGCGCAGCGAAAAGGTGCTCTTGCTTCAGCCGCCTTGCCCGAGGTGCTTATAGAACATCCTCAAAATCCCGAACACGGAGATTTTGCTTCAGGCCTCCCTTTGAAGCTGGCTCGGGCTATGAAGATGTCCCCCATGGCTATAGCCGAAAAGGTCTCTGAGCATATAGTACCACCGCCCCAAATTGACAAGATTTGGACTGCTTCGCCGGGCTTCATCAACTTCACCTTGCGGGAGGACTGGCTGAGTACGCAGGTGGAATCAGTCCTGGCTGCTGGTGAATCGTATGGTGATATTGAGCTAGGCAAAGGTAATCGGGTCCAAGTTGAATTCGTTAGTGTCAACCCTACCGGACCTCTTCACGTAGGTCATGGCCGTGGTGCCGTTTTAGGCAGTACTTTGGCTAATGTGCTTACTGTCTCTGGCTATGCTGTAGAAAAAGAATTTTACATAAATGATATGGGTAACCAGATAGATAACTTTGGCCATTCCCTCTATGCTCGTTACTGCCAATGCCTGGGCAAGGAAGCTACCATGCCCCCAGATGGCTACTACGGCAATTACATGATTGACCTGGCCAAAGAAATTGTTCAGGAGCAGGGTGATAGATTTTTATTGTTGCCCGAGAGCGAGGCAGCTTCACAACTAACGGAGGTTGGGATTGCCAGGATGCTACAGAGAATTAAGCAAGACCTCGAGCTGCTAAACGTTGATTTTGACACTTGGTTCTCAGAAAGAAGCCTTTATCAGGGCGGGCAATATAGCAAGGCTATGGAACTACTCCAAAGTGGAGCCTATATTGCTAAAAAGGAAAACGCCACCTGGTTTGAATCGAGCTCCCTGGGCGAAGACAAGGACAATGTCCTGGTGCGCAGTGATGGTTCTCCCACCTATTTTGCCTCTGATATTGCCTACCATTACAACAAGTTTCTAGAGCGGAAATTCGACCAGGTGATTGATATCTGGGGGGCTGACCATCAGGGGCATGTCCCTCGAATGAAAGCGGTGCTCAAGGCCTTAGGATGTGACCCTGAGCAGCTTAAGGTGATAATCTACCAGCTAGTCACCCTGCGGCGTGGACAGGAGATAGTTAAAGTATCCAAGCGTAGTGGCGATATTATTACTTTACAGGAGGTGATAGACGAAGTAGGCTCGGATGCTTGTCGCTTCTTGTTCCTCTCCCGTTCTGCTGATAGCCAGATGGATTTCGACCTGGAGCTCGCTAAGCGGCAATCAGCGGACAACCCCGTGTATTACGTTCAATATGCTCACGCTCGGATTGCCAGCATTCTTCGCTTAGCCGAACAGCGGGGGATGGACTGCAGTCAGGGCGATGTTTCTCTGCTTACCACCGAGCCGGAGCTCACCTTGATTCGCCGCTTAATACTCCTCCCCGAAATAGTAGAACAAGTGGCAGTTACTCTCGGGCCTCACCACCTGCCTTATTATGCCCAGGATTTAGCCACCGTGTTTCACAGTTTCTATAAACAATGCCGGGTTGTCTCTAAAGACGAAGCGCTAACTAAGGCCCGCCTCAAGCTGGTCCAGGCAACTCAGATTGCCCTGGCTAAAGTCCTTCGCCTCATGGGCATGGCAGCTCCGGAAAAAATGTGAAGCAGTGCGACGCTGCCCATTTCATTCAATCGTGAAGAAAAGGATTCCTTCACGCCTCGATCAGGACTCCTTTTTTGTCATTGCGAGGAGCGTAGCGGTTGCGAGGCGAAGCCGAAGCAAACTCAACGGGATTTCTCCCTTACGCGCGGAACAGGCTCCGCAATCTCGCAGAGGGATTTCTCCATCTTTGCCTTGGCAGGATAGAATTCAGCACAGTATTACTCAAATTCTCAGGCGGAATTGTGCTACTACCCAGAGCAGTTGTCTCAAAGATATAATAAAGTATGAGGTCTGGCATTTACGGAAAGAGCTGAGTATGGTATGGTTCGCTCCTGACAGATAAGGCAGGCAAGGGATGACAGCTACACATATATTGGGGTTTCTGGGAATTCTGCTCATTATTGGATTCATAGGGGATTACCTCTTCAAGAAAATAAGTTTTCCCGACATATTAGTGCTACTCGGTTTAGGTTACGTGGCAGGGCATGTCTTACATATTGTAGACCCAGCCTGGGTAGCCCCGGCCGCGCCAATAATAGCCAATCTATCCTTGGTCGTGATTCTGTTTAACGGTGGTTTGGGCCTTGAGTTTTCCCAAGCTCGAGCCACCGCTCCCAGGGCAATAGCACTCGCTTTGCTGGGCAGCGTGGCCAGCATGATCGCGGCGACGGCCTTTGTTTACTACGTTCTGGATTGGGGATTGATGAATAGCTTATTGCTTGGAGCCATCGTGGGTGGCACCAGTCCTGCTATTGTAATGCCTCTTATCGGACGAGCTAAAGTCTCTCCTGAGATATCATCCCTATTACATATAGAATCCGCTCTAAATGGTGCCTTGGTGATTGTGATTGCCCTGGTTATCCTGGAAGTCATGACTGCTGGGGCAACTGGGAATATAGGTCCTGCGATTGCTAAAGCTATTGGCATGCGCTTTCTTATAGGACTGGGAATCGGCGCCGCCGCGGGATTTGCCTGGCTTTGGGTGATGACTTTCATAGAAGGCGAGCTATACGATGATATCTTGACTTTAGCTGTCCTTTTCTTACTTTATCTCGCCGTGGAAAGTTTGCAAGGCAGCGGAGCTATTTTCGCTCTCGTATTTGGCCTAATCCTGGGAAACGGCATGGATTTTGCTAGATTTCTGCGCACTAAGAGAACTATCGAGATCCACAATACCATGATGACGTTCCACTCTCAAATATATTTCATAGTGAAGACATTTTTCTTTGGTTACTTGGGACTGATGATAACGTTTGATGACCCCAACGTAATTGTACCGAGCATCATCCTGTCCTTGGTGCTATTGGCGGTAAGATGCATAGTAGTCCCTGCTATTTCCATAGGTAAAAAGAGCTTGCTTGCCAACACGGGAATACTAGCTACCATGCTGCCTCGAGGTCTATCCGCCGCCGTGGTAGCTGCAATAGTTGCTTCCTCGGGCATTCCCAATGCTCGGCTTTATCCCGAGATAGTGATAGTGGTTATCGCAACTACTGTCATAATCTCAGCTGTAGGTATTCCCCTCTTTGCTAGAAAATCGCGGCGGGAGAACAGCGAGACAAAGGAAAAAGGTGGGACATCAAATTCACCTTGAGCTAGCGCCAGGCATTACGCCGCTGCCCTTTGCCTTATGGGTATGGCAGCTCCGGAAAAAATGTGAAGCAGTGCGACGCCGCCCATTTCATTCAATCGTGAAGGAAAGGGTTCCTTCACGCCTCGATCAGGACTCCTTTTTTGTCATTGCGAGGCTGACTTTAGTCAGCCGAAGCAAACTCAACGGGATTTCTCCCTTACGCTCGGAACAGGCTCCGCAATCCCCAAAGATTGCCACGCACCTTTCAGGTGCTCGCAATGACAGCCGCTGCTTGACGGAAAATTGGCTTGTGCTATATTATTAAGTAAACTTACCAGTCTATTTACCTCGCCTTATAGCGGGAGGTTATGTGGGTGGGGTCGATGGTATACAAGATACAGGCAAAACTAGTCCGCGGGAAGGCGTTCAGGTGTGATTGCTAGATATTATCCTGGCTACCTGCGGAGGCTCAGCGAGTAAATAATATTGTAAAGGAGGATTGAAATGGCTCTTTTTTTCTCAGGAAGCGAACTCTTAGAAATAGCTATAGGCATAGAAAGGAACGGTATGGCATTCTATCAAGCTCTGGCTGATAAGACCGGAAATAGGGATGTCAAAGACATCTATAATCATCTCGCTGGAGAAGAAAAGAAACATCTGGATACCTTTCAGGGCATGTCGGATTCCCTAGGGCAAGCTAAGCCTCCGGAAACTTACACCGAAGAATATATGCTTTACCTCAAATCATTAGTTGACAACGCAGTATTTTCCAATGTTACCGAGGCCCAACAAAAGGCTGATAAGGTATTCAATGAAGTTGAAGCTCTTGACACCGGAATCCAAGCTGAGAAAGATTCCATCCTCTTTTACACAGAATTGCAGAACTTGGTGAGGGAGCCGGACCGCAAAGTAGTCCTCAACATATTGGATGAAGAAAAAAACCATCTGCGCCAGCTTTCGGAACTCAAGAGAGGATTGAAGTGAATTCCGGATTTTTGCTGGCTATAAAAAATTAAGGAGGTGAAAATGGCTGTTAAAAAGGTTGGAGAAAAATATCGCTGTAATGTTTGTGGCAATGAAGTGACGGTGACCAAGGCTGGCGGCGGCACTCTTGTCTGTTGTGGTGAGGATATGGAATTAGTTAGTTCGTAAGGTTTTAAGAGGAGTGAGCAAATGGAAAATGAACAGGCCAGGACGATAGAGGTGCTGCACACTGCAATTCAAATGGAGGCGGATGGTAAGGAGTTCTATCAGCAGGCAAGCCAGAAAAGCAGCAACAAGCTAGCTAAGGAGCTATTTCAGCACCTGGCTAATGAAGAAGACGTTCACCGTAAGAAGTTTGAGGAAATATATGAAGCCCTCAAGAGAGGGCAGAACTGGCCTGATGTAGAGCCACCATCCGAGAAAGGGAAAAGGCTCAAGTCTCTGTTCGCCGAAGCCACTAAAGCACTGGGTAGTAAGATTAAAGTGGCTGAGTCTGAACTCGAAGCTATCAAGATAGCTATGGATATGGAGATCAAGACTTATAATTTATATCACTCTCGAAGCGAAGAAAGCACCCTCCCTGTGGAAAAGCGGTTCTATGAGACTCTGGCGGGCGAGGAGCGGGAGCACCATCTTGCCCTTCTCGATTCCTACGAGTATCTTAGTGACCCTGCGGGGTGGTTTACTAAAAGAGAACATTGGTCATTGGATGGAGCTTAAATAAACAAATAGGAGGGTACAACGTGGGGGATGTTGCTTTAAGCATTGAGCAGCTAACTGTAGAGGTGGAAGGGCGGGAGATTTTGCATAACATAAATTTGGGGATGAAGCTTGGCGAGACCCATGTCCTTTTCGGTCCCAACGGCAGCGGAAAAACCACTTTGCTCATGGCGATAATGGGTTTCCCCAAGTATCGGATAACCAAAGGCAAAATCATTTTCAAAAGCCAGGACATAACTATGTTGCCGCTGGATGAGAGAGCCCGTTTGGGGATTGGTATGTCCTTCCAACGTCCACCGGTGGTTCGGGGGGTAAAAATGCGTGACATGGTGGCTGCCTGCCTCGGGGGTCAAGAACATGAAGAGCGCATCAGTCAACTCGCAGAGAAAGCTAACCTGGCCGATTTTCTGGATAGGGAGATGAACTACGGGTTTTCGGGAGGGGAGATAAAGCGTTCCGAGCTGATGCAACTACTGGCGCAGAGGCCCACATTAACATTGATAGATGAGCCTGAATCAGGCGTTGACCTGGTAAATATCGCCCTTATCGGTGAACTGTTAAATAGCTTGCTGGAAAAAGATTGTCCCATACCTGAGCGAAAATGCACGGGGCTCATCATTACCCATACTGGTCATATCCTGGACTATGTTAACGCCCGCACAGGCTATGTCATGTGTGATGGTGTAATCGGATGCGAGGGAGACTCTCGTGAGATTTTAGCTACTATTAGAGAGAAAGGCTACCAAGAATGTATCCAATGCTTTCTGAGGAGGAGGGCCTCAAGTGGTTGAGATGGTATCGTCTGAGACACATAAAGATAAAGCCAGAGCAGCGACCGCCAAACCAGCGGCATTCGGTGAGGATATAGATTTGGACATTTATGTTAGCTCAGCTGAAGAGCAACCTTACCAGACTGACCCCTCGAAGCTCTCTGCCAGGGCCAAAGAACGGATGCTGGAGGCAGGAGTCATTTTGGATAACCCAGGCCAAAGAGCAGGGACCTTTATCCAGATGGATAACGCTCCGGTTCATAGTTCGGTCAGACAAGAAGGTGTGGAAGTGATGGCAGTCAGCCAGGCTCTAGAAAAGTATGACTGGCTGTCGGACTACTGGTGGCAAGCAGTAGCCGTGGATACCGATAAGTACACTGCCAATATAGAACTGAACCAGCATAATGGCTACTTCATCAGGGCACTGCCTGGCTATAAGACCATTTACCCTGTTCAGGCCTGTCTCTATCTGGCAAAAGCACGGCTTGCTCAGAATGTGCACAATATTATCATTGCTGAAGAAAACTCGGAGCTGCATATCATTACCGGTTGTACCACTGCTTCTAATGAAGAAGCCGGCCTGCATCTCGGCGTCTCTGAGTTCTACATAAAGAAAGGGGCTAAGGTCACCTTCACTATGATACATAACTGGAATCCAGAGGTAGCTGTTCGCCCCCGCACGGGAGTAATTATTGAAGAGAATGGCTTATTCCTTAGTAATTATGTGCTTACGAAGCCAGTCCGTTCACTACAAATGTATCCCACAGCCAGGTGTGTGGGGGAAAACGCGGTTGTCAGATTCAACAGTATTCTGGTAGCAGCTCCGGGGTCATCGCTGGACGTTGGTTCTCGGGTCATCCTCGATGCTAAGGGAGCGAAAACAGAAATCATATCACGAGCCATAACTACTGGAGGTAACATTGTTGCCCGGGGTTATATAGAAGGCAATGCCCCTGATGTCAAAGGGCATCTGGAATGTCGTGGGCTAATCCTGATGGGAGAGGGCATAATCCATGCCATACCCGAGCTTAAAGGTACTTTAGCTGGCGTTGACCTATCCCATGAAGCGGCAGTAGGCAAGATAGCTGAGGAAGAAGTAGAGTATCTCATGGCACGGGGGCTAACTCGAAGCGAAGCTACAGCCACAATAGTCAGGGGGTTTCTCAGGGTGGATATCGAGGGATTGCCGCCCTTACTCAGTGCTGAATTACAGCGGGCAATTGAAGGCAGTGAAAAGGACCTTATGTAAATAATACTAACGGAATGATGGTCAGACAAGTTAGAACACAGTAAGGAGGTGAAGCAATGTTTGAGCAATGTCCGGGAGCCAGCAACATAAGGACGCCGACGATTGAGCTAAAGACGTGTCCACAATGCGGCACGGAGATAGAAATGTTTTCCTCTGACATGCAGATGGATTGTCCTAAATGTGGATTTATTGTCTATAACGATTTGGAGTCATGTATCCAGTGGTGCGAATATGCCAAGGAATGCGTTGGAGAAGAAGTCTATGAAAGGTTAATGAAAAAGGTGTCGAAACAAGAGTAGAAAGACGCCAGGTTAGATGCGACAAGGATAGTTAGTGGGATGAAAAGAAAAATCATCAAAATCGATGAGGAGAAGTGTGATGGTTGCGGTGTCTGCGTGCCGGCCTGTGTCGAGGGGGCACTTCAGATTGTCAATGGCAAAGCTAACCTCATCAGTGAGACATACTGCGATGGCCTCGGCGCCTGCATCGGAGAATGCCCCCAAGGAGCTATCACCATTGAAGAAAAGGAAGCCGAGGATTTTGATGACGAGGCAGCGAGACGTCACCTAGAGGAGAAAGAAGAAGTTACAGAGAAGCTTCCCTGTGGCTGCTCTTCAGCTACGGTTGTTCAGTTCGAGGGGCCAGAATCAGCGGCACTTGCCTTTGAGGACGCAATCCCCTGCCAATCCATGCTTGGGCACTGGCCGGTTCAACTTACCCTTGTGCCCCCGACGGCGCCTTTCCTCCAGGGAGCTGACCTGCTGCTGGTGGCAGACTGTGTTCCCTTTGCCTATGCTGGCTTTCACCAGCACTTTCTCAGAGATCATACTCTGCTGGTGGCTTGCCCTAAGCTGGATGACTTCCAGGCCCATCAGGTGAAACTGACTCAGATCCTGCGTCAGGCAGAAGTGAAGAGCATTACTGTGGTGCATATGGAAGTACCCTGTTGTTCCGGGTTGGCACATATGGCAAAACAGGCGATGCAATTAAGCGGCAAAAATATCCCTCTTAAAGAAGTGACCATTGGGATCAGGGGTAACGTAAAGTCCGATAGTTCATAACAGAAGAAGGCTATCTGATTGGTTGTTGATAATACAACGGAAATGCTTGGAAACGGCATGTGCGATGACTGCTTTCTGGGTCATGTCGGTGTTATTGAGTATATCAGAAGGCAAATAAGGCTGAGAGGAGTTTATACGTGAATCTTAAGGCTCTACATAACTGCAGCTACGGTTTATATGTGATAAGTTCCAGAAAGGGAGACAGCTTTAATGGACAAATCGCCAACACCGTGTTTCAAGTGACATCTGACCCGCCAACTATTGCCGTGAGTATTAATAAACAGAATCTGACTCATGAATTTATCAGTGAAAGCAAAGTCTTTACTGCTTCTATACTATCACAGGATACGCCACTCTCTTTCATCGGTCATTTTGGCTTCAAATCGGGTCGGGAAATAGACAAACTCAAAGATATCAATTATAAACTAGGTGAAACTAAGGCTCCCATAGTACTTGACCATAGCTTAGCTTACCTCGAGGCCAGAGTAATTAATCAAGTAGATGTCGGGACTCACACTATCTTTATCGGGGAGCTTGTGGCAGCGGATGTCCTCAGAGAAGGTGAATCAATGACTTATGCTTACTACCATCAAGTTAAGAGGGGCAGCACTCCCAAGACAGCTCCCAGCTATATCGAAGAAAGAAAGGAGACGGTATCAAAAATGGCGAAATACGAATGCAGTGTTTGCGGGTATACCTATGACCCCAAGGCGGGCGACCCCGACGGCGGTATAAAGCCGGGAACGCCTTTCGAGGAAATACCCGATGATTGGGTATGCCCTGTCTGCGGAGCAAGCAAGGACAAGTTTGAAAAAGTATAGGAGTGATGCGTAACGATGATAGAAAACTTGAGCAGAGAACAGTTAGAGGGGATATTAGAAGCAATACCTGTGGAAATTTCTTTCGTTGATGAGAATGATCTGGTTAAATTGTGGAATAAGCATGAAACGAGAATCTTTAAACGGCCGATTTCTGTGATTGGGAAATCAGTTCAAAACTGCCACCCGAAGCAAAGTGTGGTCAAAGTAAACCAGATATTGTCCGATTTTAAGAGTGGCAGGAAGGATTCGGCGGAATTTTGGATAAATCTTGGGGAAAGGACGGTATATATCAGATATTTTGCTGTGCGGGACAAAGCAGGCAGGTATCTGGGCACACTGGAAGCCACCCAGGACATCACGGAGATAAAGAAGATTGAGGGAGAAAAGAGGCTGTTAGAATATTGAAAGGAGGAATACATGAAAGCAAGACAGATAAAAACAAATGTTTACTGGGTAGGTGCTATTGACTGGGACAGGCGTCTCTTTGACGCTCTGATACCTCTTCCCGATGGAACAAGCTATAACGCCTACCTGGTACAGGGCAGCCAGAAAGTTGCTTTGATAGATACCGTGGATCCCTCTGCCACAGAAGTCCTCATGGCTTATCTTGAGAATGTTCCCGTTATTGACTATGTCATTGCCAATCATGCCGAGCAAGACCACTCTGGCAGCATCCCCCAGGTTCTGGCGAAGTATCCCGATGCTAAAGTGGTCACTACGCCCAAAGGCCGGGATCTGCTTGTGGCTCTCTTGCTTATCCCGGAGGACAGATTTATCACTGTAAGCGATGGTGAAACTTTATCCCTGGGGGATAAAACCCTGGAGTTTATCCATGCCCCCTGGGTGCACTGGCCTGAGACCATGCTTACATATTTACGGGAAGACAAGATACTCTTCCCTTGCGACCTTTTTGGCTCCCATCTGGCTACCACAGACTTGTATGTAACTGATGAAGGGCAAGTCTATGAAGCGGCTAAAAGATACTATGCTGAAATCATGATGCCTTTCCGCACCATTATTGAGAAACATTTGGAGAAGTTAAACGGTTATAAGATTGACGTCATTGCCCCCAGCCACGGCCCCCTCTATGATAGAGCATCGTTCATCCTGGAAGCATATCGAAGCTGGGTATTCGGCCCACCAAAAAACGTAGTGGTCTTGCCTTATATCTCCATGCATGGCAGCACCCAAAAAATGGTGGAATATTTTGTTGGAGCCTTGGCTGGCAAAAGTGTCACGGTTAAGCAGTTCAACCTGGCGGCAACTGATATTGGGAAACTGGCCATGGCATTGGTGGACGCCGCCACTATGGTCATCGGCACGCCTACAGTTCTGGTTGGTCCACATCCCAATGTCGCTTACGCTGCACTTCTAGCCAATGCCCTAAAACCACGACTCCAGTTCATCTCCATTATCGGTTCCTATGGCTGGGGCAGCAAGGCTGTGGAACAGCTCGCGGGAATGATTCCCAACCTTAAGGTGGAGGTGCTGGCTCCTGTGCTCAGCAAGGGATTTCCCAGAGAAGAGGATTTCAAAGCCCTGGACAACTTAGCTAGCACCATCGCAGAAAAGCATAAAGAGAGTGGCTTTGCTTGATAATGTCTTAGTAAGAAAGGGGGCAGGATGTCCAAAGCAGTGATAATCTATGACTCCAGGAGTGGCAATACCGGGATGATGGCCAAGGCGATTGAAGAGGGAATGAAAGAAGCTGGAATCGAAGTTTCATCAAAAAGGACTGTAAACGCAACTGCAGGCGATATCAAGGATGTTGACGCTGTGGTTCTCGGCGCCCCGACTTACCATAAGGATATGATTGCTTCGATGAAGACATTTCTTTTTGAAATGGAGAAGGCGGACTTAAAGGGGAAGGTTGGAGCAGCTTTTGGGTCCTATGGATGGAGCGGCGAATCCGTCCAGATGATGACTGATACAATGAAACACATCTTCGGAATGGATGTGATAGAGCCGGGATTGAAAATGCTGCGCAGACCAGGCGAAAGTGCGTTGGAGCAATGCCAAGAATTCGGAAGAAAAATTGCTGAGAAAATGAAAGAACCAATCTAAGAACTAAGGAAGTGCTTAGAGCGGAAACGAGATAATCACTTAACAAACAAAAAGGACAGACAAAAAGGAGGTAGTGAGATGTATAAAAAGATATTAGTTCCTCTTGACGGATCAGAGCTAGCGGAGTGCGTCTTGCCCCATGCAAAAGCAATAGCCACGGAATGTGGTATAGAAAAAGTGGTGCTCTTGAGAGTCGTTGAGCCCATCCATCCCGAGACGCCAGCAACAGTAGACTTTGAGGAAATTCAAAAGGCTGCCGTGAAAGCAGCGAAGGCATATCTTGCCAAAACAAAAGCTAAACTTAGCAAAAAGGGGGTAAATGTCGAAACCGCAGTATTAACAGGAAGAGCCGCTGAGACCATCGCCGATTTTGCTCAAAGTAATAAAATCGACCTTATAGCCCTTGCCACGCATGGTATCTCTGGCATAACCCGTTGGGTATTTGGCAGCGTGGCGGATAAGCTAGTGCGCTCCTCCTCGGCACCAGTCCTGCTGATTAGACCTCAGGGCTGTGAGTCTGGCGTCTAACCCTGATGGGCTAGGAAGCCGTTGTCAAAAAGAGATTTTCTGGCCCTTGGTCCGAACTGAAAGAATTAAATAGGAGGCGAAGATACTACCATGAGGTGGCTTTGTCGCATGTCACACACGGAGGGTGAAATATAGAATGAAGGTGAAGATATTCTAAGAACCGAGGGTTTCGGATGGAGAATTCTTAAGAAAGGAGGAAGCAATGAACCACTGGATGTGCAATGAATGCAACTATGTATTTGAAGCTGAGACGCCGCCAGACACGTGTCCCGGTTGCCATGCTAAATGTACCTTTATGAATGTCAGTTGCTATATCCCTGAGTGCGGTGGACCAGGTCATTACGACCCAAAGTTGGTGGCTCAGCGTGCCAGGGAATCTGAAAAAGGAATCAAGTGATCTTAACTAAGGAGGCAGGGAAATGAGATTTGGAGACATTTTAAAAGGAAAGGAAGCTGAAGGGAAGGAAAAACACATCCCAATGATCGAGGTTGGTAAAGGAAAGGGTGAGGCAGGTGTAGATATTGTCCATGTAGTAGTGGGTAAAGAAGTGCCTCACCCCAATACTGTGGAACATCATATTGCCTGGATAGAGCTTTATGGAGTGAAGAAAGATGGACAGGTAATAAACCTGGGCAGGTCTGCCTTTGCCCCATCCTATACCAATCCCAACGTCAGGTTTCAGGTGCCAGTGGAGCAATTTAAAGCCTTCTGCGCTGTCTCTTATTGCAACATACACGGCATCTGGGAAAACTGTTTGGAAATCTAAAAAAGGAGGTAAACATGGAAGAAGTAAGAGAACAAGTAAGTCATATGCCCCGCATAGGGGAGGCGGCACCAGCTTTTGAGGCAGTAACCACTCATGGGAAGCTCAAGCTGGAAGACTTTAAGGGGAGCTGGCTGATTCTCTTTTCCCACCCAGCGGATTTCACCCCGGTGTGCACTACTGAGTTCATCGCTTTTGCCGAGATTCATCCCGAACTACAAAAACGGGGGGTGGAACTTCTGGGCCTTAGTGTAGATAGTGTCTCCTCGCATATTGCCTGGGTGCGTAATGTGGAGGAGAAAATAGGGGTAAGAATACCATTCCCCGTTATTGCTGACCTCAACAAGGAGGTTTCTCTGGCCTATGGTATGATTCACCCCGGTCAGAGCAAGACCGAGACTGTCAGGTGCGTGTTCATAATCGACCCCAACCACATTATCAGGACAATACTCTACTACCCGCTGACCACCGGCAGGAACATGGATGAGATACTGAGAATAATAGATGCGTTACAAACGACGGACAAGAATGCTGTGGCTACTCCAGCTAACTGGAGGCCTGGCGATATGGTAGTGGTGCCACCGCCGAACACGCAGGAAATGGCTGAAGAGAGGCTCAAGCAGGGTTATGAGTGTACCGATTGGTATCTATGTAAGAAAAAACTCTAGGCAAAATAGGAGGATTTTAAGTTGCGATTACATTCTGCACGGGCATCGCTTCATTTCTGTCACTAAACTAGATAACACCCCCTTTATCACTATACTGGCAGCGCTCCAAATCGGAGTTAGCTTAGCCGCTACAGGGAGAATATGTATAGGAGATTTAGATGACTAGCGGAGTTAGATGTTGGTGCCAACATTGCGATCGGGAATTAGAACCAAGTCACACCGGCAAATGTCCATATTGCGGTGAAACTGGCAAAAGATGCGAAGCAATTGTTAGTGTTGCTATTGGGTTGAAGGTCTCCGTTTCGGCAAAAAGGACAAGGGTATATTTTGAGTGGCGCAATAGAGAAATAAGCGCTACTATCGGATTTATCTTTATAGATACTGCGATTGCTTTAGTATCTATACTGGTTGGATTTTTTGTTAGCAATGCAATTGGAGTATTGATTGGATTTGGAGTCAGCTTGGTCATAATTATCATTTCAAACGTTTTCTTTAAAAGAAGGGCCAAAACAATAATTCGTGAGATTAAGGAAATTTGAGTGTCGTAATAATGGAGGAGAATATGGCGTGTATTAGCCCTGATGGTAAACCTACCGAGTCAGGTTCCAAGATGCTCCGTGCCCTGCAAGCAGGGCTGAGGTCTCCAGAAGAAATAGCCAAAGAGGCTGGCCTCCCCCTGTTTAGGGTGAGAAGTGGGCTACGCGAACTTACTGAGGCTGGGCTAGCTAAGCAAAGAGGTGATAGATACGAGCTTAGTGAAAAGGGAGCCAAGCTGATAAAATAACTCCTAGCCGAAATTTCATGTTTATAGGGGCGTGTCTTACCTTTAGAAGACCGACAATTTGTTGGTAAGGAAGGATAATTGCGTTTCACGACAAGATAGGTAAGAAAACGAGTAACATAGGAGGAACGAATGGACAAGGACAAAATTATTGCTTTACTAAATCAGGACCTTGAGGGCGAACACGCAGCCATCATTCAATATTTGGTCCACGCTTATGCTATGGGCGAGGGCGAGATGGCATGTGAAATCGAGGCTATTGCCCGGGAAGAAATGCGTCATTTTGATTGGCTGGCTGAGACCATAGTCAGCCTTGGCGGCACTCCCAGCCTTGAGAGGGGAGACATGCGCACGAGCGGCGAGTCGGTTCCCAATTGGATGAAAAACGATGTGCTTCAGGAGGAAGATGGCATTGCCTTATATGAAGAGCACATCGAGGCCATCGACAATCCTAAGATAAGGCGGCTGCTGAAGCGAATTCTTTCCGATGAAAAGTCACACCGAGGCGACTTCGAACACTTTGTGAATAAGGCTCAGAAGGAAGGTGCCAAGGATTTAAGGAGCTCTCGGAAAGACAAGGTTGCCCAGGTTCTCAATTGGGGCATCGAGCATGAATATACCGTTATCCTTCAATACCTTCTCCACTCCTATATGACGCCCAACAAGGATGTCAAGAAAGAAATGGAGGACCAGGCTATAAATGAGATGCAGCACCTGGGATGGCTGTCTGAAGAGATGGTTGATAAAAAAGGCAGTCCCAGGATTGAGCACATTGAGGTGAACCAATCCACCAAGACCGCTGATATGCTTCGGGCAGATATTGAGATTGAGAAAAAGGTGGCGGCTGAATATGACCGCGCTGCCAAAGAAATTGAAGAGCCTGACCTCAAAGAGCTCCTTACTAGGATAAGGGATCATGAAGTATACCATGCTGATGTATTTGATGACCTGCTGAAGGAAGAGGAAAACCGAGGCTAATTGGTATGTTGAGATGGTAGCGAAATGCCAGCTCTAGCCTCGGCAATGAGAGGAAAGCAGATAGCCCAGCCATTGACTAAATATGTTGTGAAGCTGGAAGGAGCGGCATCTTAGTGGAAATTTAGATCGCTTCACCATAAACTGCAAATTCTGGAAAATCTTAAGCTATGAAGACGTGAGGTGGGGAAAAGATAATGGCCGATAAAACTAATTCCAAGAAGTCTGACAGGGCTTCAATTCATATAACTGGGATGACCTGCACTACGTGTGCAGCCACTATTGAGAAGGGTCTTTCCGAAACTCCTGGTGTGGAACAAGCTGACGTTAGCTTTGCTTCGGAGAAGGCTTCGTTAAAATACGATCCTACAAAGGTAGACCTTAACAAGATTAAGAATACCGTCTCGCAATTGGGGTATGGGGTCGCCACCAGGAAATCCATCTTCCCGGTGGGCGGAATGACCTGCGCTTCCTGTGTTGCCCGAGTGGAGGAGGCTCTCTCTAGCGTGCCCGGGGTGGTTTCGGCTAGTGTGAATCTGGCCTCGGAGAAGGTTACCGTGGAGTACCTGGAAGGAACGGGGCTGGCTGATATGAGACGGGCGGTAAAAGACGTCGGCTATGAACTTGGCCCCGAGGCGCAGGCCCTGGAGGATGTGACCACTGCTGCCCAGCGTGAGATCCGAGTTATAAGGAATAGATTTATCATCGCTGCTATCCTCACCGCGTCAATCATGGCCTTAGGCTGGGGTCCTTCCTTTGTTGGCAAGTCCTATCTACTATTAGCTTTGGCTACGCCAGTGCAGTTCTGGGCGGGTCTGCGATTCTATCGAGGGGCATGGGGTGCGCTGAAGCATAGAACCTCCGATATGAATACCCTGATTGCTGTAGGTACCTCGGTGGCTTACTTCTACAGCATGATAGCTGTTATTTCCCCCGGCCTTTTTGCCGCTGGTGTGCTGGAACCCCACTTATACTTCCATACCTCAGCGGCGATCATAACCTTGATTCTTCTTGGTCGTTTTCTGGAAGCTAGAGCCAGAGGACAGACCTCAGAAGCAATAAAGAAGCTTATCGGTATGCAACCGAAGACCGCTCTAGTTATCCGTGAGGGCGAGCAGGGGGAGATTCCCGTTGAAGAGGTTCAAGTTGGTGACCTTATCCTGGTACATCCTGGCGAGAGGGTGCCTGTGGATGGCATAGTGCATCAGGGCTACTCCAGTGTTGATGAGTCCATGATTACTGGAGAGAGTATCCCTGTGGAGAAAAAGGTGGGTGATGAGGTGATCGGTGCCACTATTAACAAGACAGGCAGCCTTGAAATCGAAGCAAGCAAGGTGGGTAAGGATACAACGCTGGCTCATATCGTCAGAATGGTGGAGGAAGCACAGGGAAGCAAAGCTCCTATTCAGCGTCTTGCTGACGTTATCGCCAGTTACTTTGTGCCGGCAGTGATTGGCATTGCCATCGTGACCTTCGTAGTCTGGTATTTCGTGGGACCAGCTCCAGCTCTCACCTTCGCCTTCCTCAACTTTGTCGCCGTGCTCGTTATCGCCTGCCCCTGTGCCTTGGGGCTGGCTACTCCCACCGCGATTATGGTCGGCACGGGCAAGGGAGCCGAGCATGGGATTCTCATCAGGAATGGCGAGGCTCTGGAGAGGGCTCACCAGATAAACACTGTTCTCCTGGATAAGACAGGCACTCTGACCCGTGGCGAGCCTGTGGTGACTGATGTAGTCGCTGCCCATTTTTCTTCCCCAGAGGAAGTTCTTCGATTAGCTGCCTCCGCCGAGCACAACTCAGAGCACCCGCTTGGTGAGGCTGTGGTCAAGGCTGCTCTAGAAAAAAAGCTAGAATTATCTCCGTCCTCAGATTTTAATGCCATCCCGGGGCAGGGTGTAGAGGCTTCGGTGGAGGGCAAGAAGCTTTTTCTGGGCAACCTCAGATTAATGGAAGAACGAGGCCTTTCCCTGAATGGGCTGGAGAAGAAAGCCGCTGAACTCCTTGAAGGAGGTAAGACGATAATGTTCCTGGGGCGGGATAGCCAGGTAGCAGGAATTATTGCCTTGGCTGATACCCTAAAGCCAGGCGCCAGAGAAGCGCTCCAAGCGCTGCGCAAGATGGGTATTGAAACAGCTATGCTCACCGGGGACAACCGGCGCACGGCAGAAGCTATTGCTCGAGAGGCAGGCATTGACCGTGTCCTGGCTGAGGTGCTCCCTGAGCGTAAGGCTGGAGAGGTCAAGAAATTGCAGGAAGAGGGAAAGGTGGTGGCAATGGTGGGTGATGGCATTAACGATGCTCCAGCATTAGCCCAGGCAGATGTCGGTATCGCTATTGGTACAGGTACTGATGTTGCCATGGAGACTGGAGATATTACCCTGATTAGCGGGGACTTGATGGGAGTGGTAACCGCTATATCCCTGAGCAAGCGGACCATGAGGACTATCAAGCAAAACCTCTTCTGGGCCTTTGCTTACAATACTGCTCTAATCCCGGTAGCAGCCGGGGTATTGTATCTTGCCTTCGGGAATATAGGTGTACCCTCCGGGCTTCGTTTCGTCTTGGGTGAGTATGGTTTCCTGAATCCCATACTGGCCGCAGCAGCCATGGCGGCTAGCTCCATCACTGTCGTATCCAACTCCCTGCGTATAAGAAGGTTTAAGCCAGTCAAACTTGGCACTTAATGAGAGGAGGTGCTCAATGGCCATAGACCCAGTTTGCAAGATGGAGGTAGAGGAAGCTAAGGCAGCAGCTACTTCCCAGTACAAAGGAAAGGAATACTACTTCTGTGCCGTTGGCTGTAAGAAAGCTTTCGACCAGAACCCCGAAAAGTATCTCGCTAAAGAGAAAAACTAAATCTACAAGAGGTAAATAATATGTGGAAGTGCACTAATTGTCATCACGTGGAATTTAGCACTGATCAGCCTCAACGGTGCCCGGTCTGCGGTGCCGAGGCAGAGAAGCTCGTCCCGCATGAGGTTCCGGGGATAAAAGG
>JBAUEM010000019.1:0-9682 GCA_049678605.1 Dehalococcoidia bacterium | reverse complement strand
TTGTTCGACATACCGGTGGGCTTCTACCATTTGTTCCAGCGGATAGCTCCTATCTATTACCGCTTTTAACTTTCCCGCCTCAACAAGCTCTTTGAGGAAGATCAGGTCTCCAGTCTTTACCTCACCTCCGGAATTCTTGTTGACGTTGAGGTAGATTCCTCTCTTCTTGAGAGCCTTCTTACCCCGTGAAGACCGAAGTTTATCTACAGCGTCAAAGATAACGTCATAGGTTTCGCCGTTTTGGGTAAAATCTTCTTTCGTGTAGTCAATTACCTTATCAGCTCCCAGGGATTTCACCATTTCTAGATTCGCGGTACTGCATACCCCGGTAACTTCCGCTCCGAAGTACTTGGCAAGCTGCACCGCATAGCTACCTACACTTCCGGAAGCGCCGTAGATGAGAACTTTTTGCCCGCTCTGGATATTTGCCTTTCTAAGACTTTTCAACGCCGTAATTCCCCCGGAAGCAGCGCCAGCGGCGGCTTCCTCATGGGTCATGTTGGACGGCTTTATGGCCACCACCCCTCCTTTTGCCCCTCCCCCTTCCTCGGGCAAACATTTGTACTCGGCATGAGCGCCGAAACCAAAACCGGTAAGCGCAAAAACCTGGTCGCCTTTCTTAAATCTTTTTACGTCTTTACCTACCGCTTCAATCTCCCCGGCTAACTCCATTCCCAGTATGCTTCTTTTTGGCTTTCGAAGACCTAAATATATTCGAAAGGGGAGCATTTGCCAGAAAGGGACGTTGAAACTTCGAACCCTCACATCACCTACGTGACAGGTTGTGGCATATATTTTTATCAATACTTCATTGTCCTTGGGAGTAGGTTTTTCTACCTCTTTGAGCTGAAGAACTTCTGGTGGTCCGTATTTCGTGCATACAATTGCTTTCATGAGTTTCCTCCTAATTTGTCAGGTTTTGTTATTATGTTCCACAATTATGACTAATTTTCCTTTAGAGCGGCCTTCTGCAAGGTAGCGGAAAGCCTCAGGTACCTCGTGCAGCGGGTAACACCTGTCTATAACGGGTTTAACCTTGCCTGCTTCAAAAAGCTCTTTTAAGAAATTCAAATCCTCTTTTTTGTTTGGTTTCCACGCCCCTAGACCGATTTTCTTTTTCCTAGTCATCATTTTCCCAAGAAGTATGTTTAGAAACACTCGGGTCATTGAACCTCCGACCATGACCACAATTCCCTCGCGACTCAAAGCACGCTTGTAATCGAAAATCCAACGCTGTACCACAACGTCCAGAATCAGGTCATAAGGCTGTCCATTTTTAGTAAAATCTTCCTGATTGTAATCAATGACATGGTCGGTACCGATTAAACGCAGCATTTCCAATTTCTCCCTGCTGTCCACACCAGTCACTTCGGCCCCGAAGTGCTTTGCGATCTGAACCTCAAACGTACCCACACTACCACCCGCACCATTGATCAAAACCTTCTGTCTTGGCTGAATCGGTCTCTTAGCAAGAAGATTCTGCAAGGCGACGACTCCCGCTGTAGGTATGGCTGCTGCTTCCTCGAACGTCATACTGGCCGGTTTCAGCCTTAATGCGTCTTCAGGAACACATACATACTCAGCAAAAGCGCCGGAACCAAGCGGAAAAGATAAGTCCCCCCATATCTCATCACCAGGCTGAAACTGCTTTACCTTTCTACCAACCTCTCTAATTTGCCCTGCTATATCAGTTCCGGGTATCTTGTGCATTGGTCTCAAAGGCGCTGCGATTCGGTTCACAAATACACCTTTCAAGATTTCTAGGTCAGCTGCGTTTAGGGATGACGCATAAACTTTGACAAGCGCCTCATTGTCCTTGGGAACAGGTATGAATACATCTCTTAATTCAAGGATATCCGGTGATCCATATTTTTTGCAGACTATTGCTTTCATAATCCGTTATTATGCTATACAGTGATGACTACATTTCCCTTTTTGTGTCCCTTTTCGACATACCTGTGAGCCTCGACCATTTGTTCCAACGGATAGCATCTATCTATGACCGATTTTAACTTTCCCGCCTCTATAAGCTCTTTGAGAAAGATTAAACTGGATTAGAGATTTCTTAATCTACTCCTCATATTTGGGCCATCTTATTGCATACCACAGAATTAGAGCCGCAGCTGCAATAGATGAGAGTATAATAATTATTTGGAAAGGTGGTAGATCTTGTTCTGCTGCACGCATAATGAATTGAAAGATATTAAAAGCTACAAAAATTGCCCCCAAAACCAGGTTTGTTATGCGATTAGCTTTATCCCTCAAGGTAACCGTTAGAAATGCCAACACAAAGGGAATTAGCCAACGACATGTCCAGAGTACTAAAGTTCCGGGACCAATGCTGGCCTCTCCAGACATTACCTTTTCTATCCAACCATTCTCATATAGATATAATGCACACTCAGCAGTTATAGATACTGCGCTAAATATCCATAACACTACAATTCTCATCTTTAGGGTTAAGATTTTCATGGTTAACCTCCTTTTTCACCTCCTGTAAAGGCATGTTGATACATAATAAGTAGATATATGTGCTACTGTCAACCCTCCCGCCCCCGTCCATTTCGAATCCAACCCCTAGTACCGCGAGAATAAGAGGGTAAGGCAATATTTGATCAGTAGAACCTATTCAAACACCACCGCCAAAGCCCGACGTTTTTTGAGACTATTTAAAAGGATTTCGGTACGATGTAGTTGGGGCCTCCCCCGCCTCCACCAAGTAGTAGTAACAACGCTAGCCTTCTACAGTTGGCGCTTTTCTATTTAGAGATGATGCAAATTGAACGTACCCCTGATCTCCCCGTCCATTTGGGTAAATTTCGTAAGATTTATACAATAATGAGTCAAAATGCAAGTTTGTCACATTCAAATGCTGTGATATTTAACAAAATACTTTTTTGTTACCCCACATGCATTAAGTGTAGTACTGTTGGGTATCATTAAAAAAGGAACGTTTTTTGTAGTCAGTAGCAAGATACTATTTTGTTACCCAACCGCCAATGAGCCTTCAAACGCAGCCCACATCATTATCTTGTAACCTTGAACCCTATTAGCCACTGAGCAAACGCTGTAATGAATCAATTTCAGGATTTCATTTCGGGTACCTTCACACCTTTAATCAAAAGCCACACGGCAAGTCCTATTTCCCCAATCATCGAAGGCACGGCAACAGCCATAAGAAGTATTGCCTCGTAGTCGGCGTAGTTGGCCAAAAGAAAATTGGCAAATTCATTTGTTAGATAGACTAAACCTCCAACTATTAAGAAGACGCCCAGTATTCTGGGAATGTAGCCCGACTTGAAAAGAATGTAGCCCGACTTGAAAACTAAATAACCAAGGAAAAATAAATGCAGGCCAAAAAATACACCTCCAATAGACCATCCATAGTCAAACGCATTGAGAAATAACATCATCTGAGCATGCAACTGATTTGTTTCAAATACTGTCAAGTAGTCAGCACCATTTAAAATTGGCAAAACACTAAAAAGATTAGCCAAGGCGATTCCAAAAATAGCGGCATACACCAACCTAAACCATGCCGCAAGCAACGAGAGACTCTTGTTTACCGGTTTGAGTAAAACATAAAGTGCCCAAGCCACCACCACATCAAGAATAATCACGATTATAAAGCTGCAAATACCGATGCGGAATGATAACTCATTAGCCATAATATTATTTGCTGTTGCTGCTGCATCTCCCGGCACAATAAGACTCTGGAGAACAAAAAAATTAGCGAAGACAGCGGGTATAAGCATGATTAGTAACCCGAACCCTGCGACTATTGCAGCTTTGCGTAGTGATATATCGGCGATACGGTTTGTCATTTCAATTCCTCCTAATTTGTTAAGGTTTGCTATTATGCTTCACCGTTATGACTACATTGCCCTTTTTGTGCCCTTTTTCGACATACCTGTGAGCCTCGACAATTTGTTCCAACGGATAACGTCTATCTATGACCGATTTTAACTTTCCCGCCTCAATAAGCTCTTTGAGGAAGATTAGATCTTTAGTCTTTTCGCTTGATGGCCTCAAACCTGTGGACCCAAACATTGCCTTTTTGCTGCCGATCTTTGAAGTCCATAACCATTGAACAAGAAGTGGCAGCGGAAGGGAAGTTGTAATATAGATTCCTTTTTGCTTTAGCGAACTTTTGCAGCGTGAAAATGAAGTCTTGGTTACCACGTCGAAAATGATATCGTAGGTCTGGTCGGTTTTGGTAAAATCCTCTTTAGTGTAATCAATTACCTTATCGGCTCCCAGAGATTTTACCATTTCTAAATTCGTGGTACTGCATACACCGGTAACTTCCGCCCCAAAGTATTTGGCAAGCTGTACCGCAGCAGTACCTATCGCTCCAGAAGCTCCATATATAAGAATTTTTTGTCCGCTCTGCAATTTTGCTTTTCTAAGGAAAGGCAATGCTGTTAATGCCCCATCACAGACGGGGGCGGCTTCCTCATAGGTCATATTGGCCGGTTTTATTGCCAGCGCCCCTTCTTCAGACAGACATATGTACTCGGTATAAGTACCAACACCGGTAACGGTAGATCCAAAAACTTGGTCACCTTCTTTAAATCGCTTTACATCTTTGCCTACTGATTCAATTTCTCCGGCTAGCTCAGCCCCTGGTATAGTTTTTTTTGGTCTTATGAGACCCGTGATAAATCTTATATAAAACGGGGCACCCTTTCGAGCGGCGCACTCCCCTGGTCCTACTACTGTCGCATACATTTTTATTAATACTTCATTGTCTTTAGGAACAGGTTTGGCTACCTCTTTGAGCTGAAGAACTTCAGGGGGTCCATATTTTGTGCGTACAATCGCTTTCATAAGTATTCTTCCTATATTGCTTTGATTCGGCCATTTTCAGCATATAATACTACGCTACATCCTGCAAGGTTGTAAAACCTAACTTGTTATTATATTGATGTGTGTTGTTCCCTGTATCTCTTCCCACCATCAGATATAAATGCAAGCATTTGTTGAAAGATAGGTTTGAGATATAATACTATATTAACGTAATTAACGTAATTGAGTGCAATCAAGATATTACAGTCACAATGGCAAGTAGTCTCTCACAAAATTCTCTCCAAGCCGCTATGCTGTCCCTTGTTCCGGTTCCTAAGGTGAGATATGTGATATGATATTCACAGCGAGAGCTCTTCGTTGGCGTAGAATGCGGAGAACTGATTTCGGTGTGGTGCAGTTCGTTTCCAAACGAACTGCCCGTCCAAGAGGTAAACTTCGTAAGATTTTTACTAAAATGAAACAAAGTGCAAAATTGTTACATATTGGGTACCATTGGACAAACATCGGGATGTTTGCCGTTCCATGCGTACGTTACGGTATAATTATTTCAAATAGATTTAACCACTAAATCATATAGAGGTTTAATCTCATGGTCTCTGACTGGAAAAACTTGTCCAACACAAACCTTTATGACCATCAGGTTCTTTAAAGACTCATTAGCAAGAAGTGCAGACCGCAGAATAGGATGCTTAAGTTTGTTTATGTATTTAACCAAAGCATATTTGATTATTTATATGATATTGCTGCGAAAGATACAAAAACAGATTGGCTTACTAGCAATGGTTTTTGCGATTTTTTTGGTGTTTCCGTAGGAGGTGTCATAAACAACTATGCCCTTCATTTTCAAACCTCCGCTCTTCTTTTGCTTAGAAAATTCCCGACACAGTTCTTGCCTAATCCAAACTGAACGGCGGATACTTATCCGTCATTAACAGCGCATAAGCAAGCACTCTATAGCTCCAGCGGTTCATACCCATGGCGAATTTGAAGAAGTCAGGTTGGTACCTGCCAGTAAATAGCACTCCTACTCCCGCAAAGATAGAAATAACATGTACCAAGCCAAACCGCCACTGATGACCACCCCCTTGGAAAAATGCAACGATGATGTAGTGTGGAATAGCTAACAGCCACCATTTTATCCACACCAACCCTTGAGATAACTTTGCGGGATATTCAACATTCAGGTCAGCGGGATAATCAGCAACTGGTTCCAAGGTGAATGGCGGATATTTGTCTGTGCCCAGAACCTCATAGCTCCAAAAACCTACTCGCCATGTCCATCTCATTACCCCCACAACAAAGTTAAAGAGGCCTTTCGGGTATTTACCGGTGAATACTATGGCGAAGAAGGCTATGACAGTGACCACAATAGCTGCCACCCACAACGCAGCAAGGACAATGAAGTGAGGTATACCCAGCAACCACTTTACAATCCACAAACCGCGGGATAGAGGTTCAGTGAGTTCACCTTTGATTGTAAGGGGATAAACTGGCTGTTTCTGTGACATACGCGCACCTCCTTTTAAGCAAACTCTACATTATTGCGTTCAATAATACCGCCACCAACAGCGGTTGTCAATCTAATAATTCGTGCTATTACTCAATGCTACTAGGCTCTACCTACCTTTTGCCCTCTTTTCAAATAGGAGTTCGGAAACTGTCCCGTCGGCTCCACCAAAGGGGATTCGAACTCAGATGGAGTTTGGTGACAATGCAGGCTGGTTTTAAGGCAGTCTTCCCTTCTATTTGGGAACGAATTTAAGGCTAATTAGATATTTCCCTTCTTCAATGTCTCAGTCGGCTCGAACACTTTGACACCGAACTTTTTGGCAAGCTCTGCGCATATTCTGGCTAATTTATCGTACCCTATCTCCCTGGCAAGCTGGAAAGGACCGAGCGCCGCACCGCCACCATTAACCATCGCCTTGTCAATTTCGGCCGGACTTTTGACTACCCCCTCCTCGAGCAGTTTTGTCGCCTCGTTAACCTGAAGGGCAGCGAAGACAGTGGGGTCGAAATCCTCTTTCGCCCTGGATAAGTCTATCTCCGGTCTGCCTTTAGACCAGTCAAAAATGCCCTGTCCCGTCTTCTTCCCCATCTCACCAGCGTCAATCTTAGCTTTGAGCCAGGTGGGTGGCTCGTGGTCGCGAGAGAGCCTATCGGAAAGATTACGAGCGATGTGATAGCTGACATCCAGCCCTATGTAGTCCATCAGCTCGTATGGCCCCATAGGCATTCCCTCTTTTTTCATCCTGGCATCAATTTCCTCCGGGGTAGCCACACCCTTTTCTACCATGAGGCCAAGCAGGATTTGAGTTGGCGCGGTGATTCGATTATAGATAAATCCGGCAGAGTCCTTCTCAATCTTGACCGGCACCTTGTTCATCCTCAACGCCAGGTCATATGTCAGCTGCATTGTCGCCTCGCTTGTCTTTTCTCCCTTTATGACCTCGACGAGCTTCATCAGGACAGGCGGGTTGAAGAAATGCATGCCGACGACCTGCTCCGGCCTCTTCGTAGCCGAGGCGATCTCCGTGATGCTCATAGTGGAGGTATTGGAAGCCAGTATGGCATGTTTTGGAGCGGCGGCATCCAGGGCCTGGAAAACCTGCTCCTTGAGGTCCATAATCTCGGGAACGGCCTCAATAACAAAATCAGCGTCCTTAACAGACTCGGCAATATCAATAGAGGTCTTGATATTAGCCAGCATCGCCTTCCTGTTCTCTTCGGTGATTTTCTGTTTTTCCACGAGCTTATCCAGGCTCTCCTTGATTCTGGAAAACCCCTTGTCAATGAATCTCTGCTCGATGTCCCGCATTGCCACCTTGTAGCCAGCAAGCAGCGCCACCTCGGCGATGCCATGTCCCATGTCGCCGGCTCCCATGACCGCAATTTTCTTGATGTCTTCAGTTTTCATGTTAGAGACCCTCATTTCAACTTTTTTGCCTTCGCCCTTTGTCATTGCGAGCGAAGCGTGGCAATCCCCTTCCCCTGCCCGAGATTGCCTCGTCGCCTTCGGCTCCTCGCAATGACAGAGCGGGGACGCTCCTCGCGCAGAAAGCTATTCACCGGTGAAGACCGGCTCTCGTTTCTCGATGAACGCTTTTATCCCCTCCTTGGCATCCTTCGTTTTTTCTACCCGCTGCCATCCTTCCTGTTCTATTTTCAAGCCCTGGTCGGTAGTGGTCTCAAGTCCTCGGGTTACTATGTCGAGGATTATCTGTACAGTAATCGGTGCCTTTTTCGCCAGCGTCCTGGCGAGTTCTTTAGCATCGTCCATCAACTGCCCTGGCTGAGACATCCTGGTTATAAGCCCGATTCTCAAAGCCTCGGGGGCGTTGATTCTGGTGCCGAGCAGAAGCATTTCCAGCGCTTTAGTCTTACCCACCAACCTGGGCAATCGCTGGGTGCCGCCCCAGCCAGGTACAATACCCAAGTCAATTTCGGGCTGTCCTATTGTTGCCCGCTCAGAGTTGACCATTATCCTGAAGTGGCAGGACATGGCTAGCTCGCAACCACCCCCGAAGGCAGAGCCGTTCAGGGCGGCGATTACGGGCTTGGGATACCTCTCGATGTGCCTGAACACCTCCCGTCCCCGGACTGCAGCCTTCTCACCCTCCGGCGTCCCGATTGTTTTCACGTCAAAGCCGGCGGAAAATACCTTCTCACCGGCGCCTGTGATGATTATGGCTCTCACCGCTTTATCCTTTTCCCATTCGGTCAGAACCGCATCCAGCTCATCGAGCACAGCCAGATTTATGGGATTTGCCGGCGGCCGGTTCAAGGCGATTATGCCGATATTATCCTCCCGCTCTACAATTAAATTCTCATAAGCCATGAGACCCTCCTTGTTTTGAGATTTTTCAATGGCACCCTGATTTCTTTCATGAAGTAAATCGCTATACCACTTCCTTTCAGCCAGGCAGCCCACACAGCGCTGCACCAGTAGAAACAAGGAATGTTAACACCGACAACAGCGGCTCGTCAACGGCTAAAAGGTGGCAGTTTAGTTTTTCCGAAATCGGGTAGTGGGTCATTTTGCCCGAGCAAGATGGCAGGTTCCGTCATATTAAGAGTTGGTAGTCCCCGCTCGTCGTCTTGTTGGCAAAAGGCGTGAAATGGGAATAGAATGCTCACAAAAGTAAGCATGGTTGAAAGTAATCAGCTATGGACAACAAATGGGCGGCACGATAGTTCTGGGTATCGGCAATCGGCTGGGTGGCGATGACGCCGCCGGCACCTGTGTGGTGGACATGCTCAACCGGAGGCGGCACAGAGCCAAGGCTCCCCTCCCCCCTGAGATTATGGCCATAGACGCAGGCACTGCTCCGGAAAGCTATACCTCGGTTATCCGCCAGCACCGGCCTGACTTATTGATACTGGTAGATGCCGCCGATATGGGTTTACCCCCCGGTGCTCTGCGCACAATCACGCCGGAGAAAATCAGCATTTTGTCCTTTTCCACACACCACATGCCCCTCTCCATGTTTATATCTTATGTAGAGGAATTTTGCGGAAAGGTCCTGCTTGTCGGTGTGCAGCCTGAGCGGACAGAGACGGGCAAGGGCATTTCAAAAGCGGTGCGCAAAAGCGTGAAGAAACTGGCTGAGGCTATTCTGGAGGGACGGATAGCTGAAATTCCGCTGCTGGGGTAAAGGAGCTAGCTCTGCTCGGCTGGCTTCTCTGCGGCTTCGGCGGCTGGTTTCTCTTTCTTCACCGAGCCCTGTAGCTCGCCGCTGTCCACGACTACCAGCTCGTCGGCGTACTTGTCATAGTTGGCTAGCAGAAATTCTTCCGTCATGGAGAGTACCCCGGGTGGGCAGATATCAACACACTGAGCACAGAAGCAACATCTGGAGACGAATATTTTCAC
>JBAUEM010000018.1:0-17870 GCA_049678605.1 Dehalococcoidia bacterium | reverse complement strand
TCCTTCCTCCTTGCTGTACAAGGCAGTCTCCTATGAGAATTTAACATAGGACAAGGGTTGCGCTCGTTGCGGGACTTAACCCAACACCTCACGGCACGAGCTGACGACAGCCATGCAGCACCTGTGACAGCTCCTGACTGGATACAGGTCGTCGTCCTTTCGGATTCCTACTTCTGCCATGTCAAGCCCTGGTAAGGTTCTTCGTGTAGCATCGAATTAAACCACACGCTCCGCTGCTTGTGCGGGCCCCCGTCAATTCCTTTGAGTTTCAGCCTTGCGGCCGTACTACCCAGGCGGGACACTTAAGGCGTTAGCTTCGACACAGAAGGGGTCGATACCTCCTATATCTAGTGTCCACCGTTTACGGCGTGGACTACGCGGGTATCTAATCCGCTTCGCTCCCCACGCTTTCGAGCCTCAGCGTCAGAAACAACCTGGGAAATCGCCTTCGCCACTGGTGTTCTCCCCAATATCTACGCATTTCACCGCTACACCGGGGATTCCATTTCCCTCTGCTGCTCTCAAGTCCCTCAGTATCAAATGACGCCTTCTGATTGAATCAGAAGATTTCACATCTGACTTAAGGAACCGCCTACGCTCCCTTTACGCCCAGTAAATCCGAATAACGTTCGCCTCCTACGTATTACCGCGGCTGCTGGCACGTAGTTGGCCGAGGCTTATTCCTTGGGTACCGTCAAAATTCTTCCCCAAGAAAAGAGGTTTACGACCCGAAGGCCTTCTTCCCTCACGCGGTGTCGCTGGGTCAAGCTTTCGCTCATTGCCCAAAATTCCTTGCTGCTGCCTCCCGTAGGAGTTGGGGCCGTGTCCCAGTCCCCATCTGGCTGACCATCCTCTCAGACCAGCTACTGATCATCGCCTTGGTAGGCCATTACCCTACCAACTAGCTAATCAGACGCAAGTCCCTCTTGGAGCACCCTAAGGCTTTAATAACCAAGCATTTGCTTCATTACCACATAGGACATTAGTTCGCCTTTCGGCAAGTTATTTCCTACTCCAAGGCAGGTTACTTACGCGTTACTCAGCCGTTCGCCACTAGGTTACAATCCGAAGACCATAACCCCGTTCGACTTGCATGCATAAGGCGCACCGCCAACGTTTATTCTGAGCCAGGATCAAGCTCTCTACTCAAATCCTTCCTTCCACTATTCAATTGTTAAAGTACCACTGCACGAATATTCTACAGGAATCCCTCTTTCCTTGTCAAGCCTTGTGGCGTGGGGGGTTGTGTTATTTAATTGGGGGAGAAACTCACCCCGGCTAAATTCGGTCTCTCCCGCGATTCCTCCCAATCATTTTTATTATAACCCAAAATTCTCAGTTTAAGCAAATTATCTGCTCTCTCTTTTGTCCAGCTCATGCCCTGTCTCTTAAACCTACGACCGATGACTACATCGATATTTTTCTCCATGGCACCGGAGCTAGAAACCAGCACTCTTTTTGCCTCCACTCTGTCTTTCAGAGACATAGAGCCATACAAGCCATCGAAGTTGTTCTCAATATAGCTAGCCAGATTAGCTATCTTCTTTTTCTTCTCATTATCCTCACAAAATAGGTGAGCCAACAATACCTGTATCCAGCATTTCTTTGCCCTTGCCGCTGTAGAGATAACCTGCTAGCTCAGATACCAACTTTGGTTGGTCAGTGAAGATTTGGTTTATCTTCACCAATATATGCCGCCAGTCTATCTGGTAAGTAGCCATAAAGTAAGGACCTTGGGCTATAGCACGTATCCATTGGTCTCCATCCCCTATCAAGAGCAAATTCTCAGCTTTGGATAAGGCTAATTTCTCCTCTCCCTTAAGGCAAAGTTTCTCCCCAAATTCCCGAGCCTCCTCAATGCCACCATAGAGAGTTTTGTCCTTAAGCCGGTAGCGCTTATATTTCACAGTTTCGCTCTCTAGCTCCTTGCCTGAATACATAATGCCCAGCTTCACTGCCATATTCTTCCCTTTGCCCTCCTGTGAGTGGATCATAGTGGCATCCATTTCTGTGACCACAATTTCCTTCACTTCACCTTCACCCTCATAAGACTCGCCGTATTCAAAGGTAGCTTGTCGCCTTTTGTCTTCTTCCTCTCTTAACACTCTGCCTTTCTTCTGTACCCAGCGGTGGATGGAGTAATGGCTTATCTCCTCCCCAATCTCAGCAGTTAAGAGCGAGGCTACTTCCCTATAGGTATATCTAGTTGCCAGCTCACAGGCTCTTTTCTTCACCCATAGTGTTGTTTCCTGCCCGGGCTCAAGTCTAATAGCCCTATCTAAGGAGTAAAGATAGCTGTTCTTACCACTCTCCTGTCGCTTCAGTTTTTGCCTGTAAAAGGTGATCAGACCTAACCTGGTGGTTAAGTATCGTCTGGCATCACCTTTCCTTTCCCCTTCTACTTTGGATAGCAACTTTCCCTCCTTCTGCTTTAGTGCTTGAAGGAGAAGCTCCTTTCCCCCAAACTTTCAACACATCCGTAAAGCGCCAGCTCATGACGCCTTTACCCGCCTGTTGCAAAGACGGCAGCCAGATACGGAGGCGTTGTGGCAGGAGGCAAAAGGGGTGGTCGATCGAGAAAAGGGGCTTCTGGTGTTGGACGACACCACTTTGGACAAACTCGACGCCCGGAATATAGAACTGGTTACCTACCACTGGAGTAGTAAGCATCGCAGGGTGGTGCGTGGCATCAACCTTCAGACCATCCTTGGGACCGATGGGAAAGCCCTCATCCCCCATGACTTTCGGGTCTATGCTAAAGTCCAAGACGGTAAGAGTAAAAATGACCATTTCCAAGCAATGCTTGAAAAAGCTAAGGAGCGGGGCTTCCAGCCAAGGTTTGTGCTATTTGATAGTTGGTATGCCAGTTTGGGGAACTTGAAGAAAATCCGAGGTTACGGGTGGCACTGGCTAACAAGGCTGAAAAGTAACCGTTTGGTTAATCCCGATGGTGAAGGCAATGTTCCCATCAAACAGGTAGAGATTCTGCCAGAGGGACGGATTGTACATCTGAAGGGATACGGCTTCATCAAAATGTTTCGGACAGCCTCTCAAAATGGGGACGAGGAATACTGGGCGACTGATGACCTTCAGATGGATGAAGCCACACGTGATGAATTAGAGGGACAAGGTTGGGGGATTGAGGTGTATCATCGGGGGATCAAGCAATGTTGTGGTATTGAACGGGCGCAAGTGCGGAAGGCAGTAGCACAGGAAAATCACTCCCTCTATGCGCTGCGAGCATTTCTACGTTTGGAAGTGGAGAAGTTGCGAACAGGGACCAGTTGGTATCAGGCAAACCTGTCAATTATTCGGAGGCGATACAGACTTATCTGGCTCATCCTACCTATAGTCTTGTCCCAACTGCGTAAGTCCTAATTTTATTACTTTCTCCCTTTAAATCTTTCCTCCTCAAGTTCCCCAGCCTCGCAATACTTGAGCATCTACTGATGCATTCCTCAAATAAGTAGCAGCAAAATTAATCTCGACCTCCCAGGATGACTATGCCTACGTTGAAATAGCTCGAGAGCCCACCCAAATTGTGAGCTAATCCGAGCTTTGGATTCTTTATTTGTCTTGGTCCTGCTTTCCCTTGAAGCTGCTTATAAAGTTCGTACAACATCCTGAGCCCACTAGCTGACAGGGGATGACCGAAGGATTTAAGACCACCATCAGTATTGACCGGCTGTTCGCCTTCAAGAGTAAATCTGCCAGCTTCAACATCCTCAATTGCGTGTCCATAAGGGCTAAAGCCAAGATCCTCATAGGTTAAAAGTTCGGTACTGGAGAAGCAATCATGTAGCTCGGCATGAGTTATCTCCTTGCGGGGATTCTTTATCCCAGCCTCGGCATAGGCTGCTTGAGCGGCATGAACAGTTTCCGGGAAGTTCACCTCACTCTCCCCCAGACTTACAAGACTATTATCGCCGGCAAGGAAGGCCTGACCGGCACCATTAGCTATTGTCGCCGCCTTGACCAAAACATAGTCATTCTTCAATGTCTTAGCAATCTCAGGGGTAGTTACAATGGCAGCAGCTGCACCATCGCTTAAACCACAGCAATCGTACAAGCCTAATGGCCACGAAATCATGGGAGCATTTATCACATCCTCCTCGGTTATTTCCCGATGGAGGTGAGCCTTTGGGTTCAGCATGCCATTATGGTGATTTTTGACCTCGACTTTTGCCAGGACTCTTTTAAATCTTTCGTAGCTTAAGCCATACTTATTCATATATCTAGTAGCAAAGTGGGCAAACGCATTAACCGGCGGTAAGTCAAACTCCACCCCCGAAATATCAAATGGGCTAGGTACAACCTTACCAAATCCACCATAATGATCCATCAGCTTCTCAGTCCCACTCGCCAGGACAATATCATATCTTCCAGAAGCCACTCCGTAGCAAGCATTTCTAAAAGCATCAAGTCCTCCACAACAATAATTCTCCACACGAGTAATAGGAATGTAGTCTAGCTTTAACCATCTAGCTAACATAGACCCTGTTTCCCCGCTGTGTAGTAAGGCTTGCCAGGCAGCTTGTATGTCTTTTGGTTCTACCCCAGCATCATCAAAGGCTTCGTAGCATGCATCAACTGCCATATCCTGAGCACTCTTATCCCAGTTCTCACCAAATTTACAACAACCCATGCCTACTATGGCTACTTTATCCTTTATACTTTCCATAATATTTTCTCCTTTAAATCAAGCTCTTATCGGAACTGCTTTCCAGAAATAATTGTGAAGTCCCATATTCTCTCTATAGAACATCTTCCTGAAGCTCATTTCAACCTCCATCCCCGCTTTGACTTCTTCAACCACACGATCCGTCATATAACATACTACCTGCCCTCCTCCGTCAAAGTTTACTATAGGAACAACGATGGGAATATCTATCGAACTATCTACATAATCCATAGAGAACGTAAGAACAGTCCCCTTCTTATCAGAAAGTCTTACCTCTTCGAATTGGTCTTTGGCATGACATTTAGAACAAACTCTTTGGGCAGGGTATTGGACCGTGCCACAAGCCTTGCATTTAACAGCATGGAAGCGCAAGATCTGATTGCGGTCTCGCCACAATATTGTTGGTTGTACTTGGTCATAGTGGTGGGTAATGTAAAGTTCAAGACCTGGATTCAAAAGCCCTCGCCAAAGCCAGTAAGTTTTATAATCAGGTATCATTCCCTTAGTCTCAAGGTGTTTCTTCATTCCTCTTCTAGAGCTATTCTCCTGCATCCTTTTAATCTGGTCGGTTACTCTGAAGGCAAAGGCATCACTACCATCACCATAGCTAGCTAGAAGAATAAGGTCATCAGGTTTAGCCTGCTCTAGTGCAGCTATAAATAACATGAGTGCATATGGGACGCCAGTATTGCCCATAAGGTTAAAAAAACCATCTTGCAACTGCGTGTTGGCATCAAACCCTAGACTCCTTGCTACCTCGGTAGCCCTTCTTGCGTTAGGAGCATAAAGGGCGATTTTAGCAAAATCTTTTGGAACAAGGTTATACTCCTTCATGAGTCCCGAGATTGTTTCTTTAATTACGCGTTCGTATCCTTCTACTTCAACAAATCGAGGGTGTACAGTCCGGAGAAAGGTATCGCCATCGGCACGCCAAACATCCATTATTTCATCAGAGGTGGAATAACTTGCCTCCAGATTAGCTATTACGTCCAAATTCCCGACAAGGAGAGCTGCTGCACCATCACCGCAACTCTGATCAAAGGCCGACATTGGAGTGCCCTGGCGGCGATCAGCCGCTGCTACCATTATCTGCTTGGCTGAGCCAGCCTTAGCCGAATCTAGGGCAAGCTTCAAAGCAGCAGTCCCTGCTTTCAAAGAATTGGCAAAATCAGCAGTGAGAATGTTATGACGAAGGTCTGTGGCAGCAGCTACAATCCCCGCAGCTTGCTTCTCCTTATAGGGTGAGGTAGTGGAGGCAAAAAATAAACCATCTACTCCCCCTCGGTCTACCCCTTTTAAGCAATCAATAGCTGCTGCTGCCGCCATAGTTATACTATCCTCATCAAAGTTGCATACTGCCTTCTCACCCTTGAGCCCGCTGGTTATTGCTGCTCGATCTAGTCTCCACAAGGGTACATAAGCGCCACATGAAACAATGCCAGACATGTTCACCTCCTTGAACCGATTATACTGGTTGAAAAGGAGCTAAGTCAATCATATTGGTTTATGGGTTACTGTCAAGATTTGGTAGGTTAAATTTCTGGGTGACTGACATAATTTACACTTCTGTTATTGCGGAGGCTTAGATACATGGGTAACACTCATGGTATGTTTAGTGGTAATAACTTACCGTGAGGAGTTACCGGGATGAGAAAGCCAGCCAGTTTTTACTCCGATTTCATCGGAAAAACCAATTGTCCCGACTTGTCGGGAACAGACAGGTAATGGGAGTGAACCCGCCCTGGAATTTGAAAAGGCTACCGCCAAACTAAGTATCCAGAGGTACTTCTCCAGAGTCAAAACCCCAAAGGATAACCCGGAGATAGAGAGGTTCAATGAGACCTTAGAGTATGAATGGCTTATAGAATATAACTTCAACCGTCCACACCAATCTACTGCCTATCTTACTCCTGTAGAGTATATTGATAAAGAACTTGCTAAAATCCGTAGTCCAGTGTTACCTATGTGGTCAGCCAGGACAAACGTGTGTGTATCGTTATTATATATGATAGAATATTTCCGGGGAATACATATAAAGAACGCTTTCATCCCCATCTTAAGTTATGAAATCACTTGATAGCGTATTCAATGTATTGGCAGAAGAAGGATTAACCACCCTAGAAATTTTCTATAATAGGCAGGAAGACAAATTCACACTGAGGGGGATGAAGGAGTGGGAGGAAAGCGTAAGGTGGGATAAATATATGGTTGAATTTACTCATGAGGATATTTTGACGGATGATTACAGATCAGTAGGTACAAAAGCATTGGTGAGAGTTTTCTCTAACCTGGGTTTAGAAGATTACTTGAGGAAAATCGAAAACCTTTTGAGAGAGGGTAAACACCACGGCATCGAGTTTTATCATAACCACAGATTGAATATAAGGGTAATGTATTGTAAGAGTGTTAATGCTCTTGGAATAAGAAACAAGCGACATGCGATACGCGCCGGTGGAATACGGAGACATGAGCCAGACGAGGCTGAGATAGATGTTCTTATGGATGGACTGAATCTGGCTAGAGCCATGGCATACAAAAATGCCTTAGCCGGTATCCCTTATGGCGGCTCAAAGATACTTGTCCAGTGTGCCCCGGTTGATCTTAGTGATTTTGAAGTCTTGGGATTTCTCGCCTACATAATCGACAGGACCCGCTCGTTTACCGGGCCTGATATAGGATTTGAACCAGCAATGACTGATATTATGCGACAAAGATTTACCAACTCTATTACTGGCGGCACAAAAAGTCCGTTAGGTCCCACTGGCGGCGTCACCGCCTACGGAGGGTATTTAGCTATAAAGGAGGCGAGTGATTTTGTTTACGGCAGCCCTAGCCTGGCTGGTAAGCGGATAGCCATTCAAGGGTTAGGCGCATGCGGTTACCCGCTTGCCGAATATCTTTTAAGGGAAGGTGCTACTCTCATAGTTAGTGACATAGACAAGTCACAGATTGATAAACTACAACGAGCTTGGAATACCGATGTTGTCAAATCGGTCCAGCCTGAGGACATCTATGCGGTGACTGCTGATATATTTTCGCCCTGTGCTGTGGGTGGCATAATAACTGAGGACATGATAGGCAAATTCAAGTTTGATATCATAATGGGGCTGGCTAACAACCAAATCAGAGCCACCAGCCGATATAAAGAGATAGAAATAGCCAGGCAGTTGGCCAGGGCAAGTATTCTCTTTGTCGTCGAATGGACGTATAATATTGGCGGAGTTCTCGCCGGTTGGGCAGAGTATATATTCGGGGAAGAAGCATCTTTTGCTAAAATAAAGCCCCGGATAGAGTTAATCTGTGGAGACAATCTAAGAAAGTTGCTAGATGAAGCAAAGAGAGTAGATAAAACACCGACAGAGCTGATATATGACAAAGTTGAAAATGCCCTCTATCTGGGAATTCCGTTTAATAAATTGTTATATGAAGAAGGTGTAGATATAGGTTAAATATAATATAAGTTGAATAGCTATGAATATGAAAGGAGGTTTTGGCTTATCAGGTAGGGAATTTTAACAGGATTTTAATATTTACCTGTTATACTGATGATCAAAGGTCGAGGTTTTCCGGCAGCTTTTCGGTCTCGCTTTTGTCCGAGGTTATGGTGCGCCGGGAAACAGAAAATGTGCCTGCCCGAAATTGAGCTGGCAGGCAAAATGAAACAGCCTAGTGGCTGAAGGGGGGGTGAAAGCAAGGAATTAAGTATCTCATAGAAAACGCTGGAGACGATTGTGGGCTGTGATCGGTTTCCGGTTTTCACCGGGACAGGCTCCAGTGGAAGGATTTTCAGACAGCCTTAACATCTAAAGAAAGGAGGGAAAAATGAAGAATAGAATACTTTTTATTTCGTTAGCGGTGGTGCTAGCTCTGAGCGTGGGTCTAATTGGCTGCACCGAACCCGCGGAGGAGGAGGGAGTATATAAGATTGGCATAGTTCAGTTTGGTACCCACTCTGCCCTTGACTCTTGCCTTGCAGGCTTTTTTGACCAGATGATTGATGAAGGCTATGTGTCAAAAAACGTTGATTATATTCAGAGGAACGCCGAGTTTGACACGTCAGTGGCGGCTACAATCGCCGCCTACTTTGTTTCCGAAAATGTGGACTTAATCTTCAGTATCGCTACGCCAACAACTCAAGCCTGCGTGAGTGCAGTTGAGGGCACTGATATAGCGGTAATTTTTGCTGCTGTGACCGATCCGGTAGCGGCTGGATTAGTTGAGAGTTGGGAAGAGCCTGGCGGCCAGGTGACCGGAGCCAGTGATTGGGCTGATGTTGAAGCCCAGGTACAGCTGGGTATGGATATTTATCCTGCTGAGAGGTTAGGAGTTATCTACAATACCGGCGAGGTGAATTCTGTGGTGCAAGTAGATGTACTCAAGGATGTGGCATCAAGCCTGGGTATCACGGAGATTGTTGAAGCTACAGCAACCACCACTGCTGATGTTTTTGCCGCGGCACAGTCGCTGGTGGGCAGGGTTGATGCTATATGGGTGCCTTCTGATAATACAGTTGCGGGAGCCATAGCTTCTGTGGTAACGGTTTGTGAGGAAAATGACATACCGCTGTTTAGCAGCGATGTTGGCATGGCGCGGGAAGGAGCCATTAGTGGTGCTGGTCTCGATTACTTTGTCAATGGCCAAACAGCTGGTGAGCTGGCGGCTCGAGTTCTGGAAGGAGAAGACCCGGCTACCATCCCCATTGCCATGACCCCGATGACAATCATATATTTGTGCGAGGCTGCAGCTGAGAGGATGGGGGTAACCATTCCTCCGGAAGTCCTGGCTACGGCCACTGAGGTATGCGAAGAATAAGCAGTCGCAGGGACGATAACCACCGTCAATTGAATAGCTAAGAGAGAGTGCTCCAAACTCGGAGAGGAGAGGGCATTGCTAAGTGTTGCAGGTCATGTGTTGTCTTTTTCACTCTATGAGGGGCTGGTATTTGGATTTGTAGCTATAGGTGTGTACCTCACCTTCCGGGTGCTTGGTTTTCCTGACCTCACTGTGGATGGAAGCTTCACTCTGGGGGCAGCGGTTACCGCCGTGCTTATTACAAACGGTGTGAATCCATTCCTGGCGACGCTGGCTGCCCTCGGAGCAGGCTTATGTGCTGGTCTGGCAACATCATTGCTCAACACCAAGCTTAGAATACCAGCTCTGCTGGCTGGTATTCTTATGATGGTCGCCCTCTACTCTGTAAATCTGAGGGTTATGGGGGGAGCTAATGTTTCCCTCCTTCGCCAGGTAACTATCTTTGCTCTAACCTCCCAATTTCTGGGACTGGAAACTCGTATTGCGTATTCCCTCTTGGTTGCCGGAGCGCTGGCGGCTATTGTTTTCTTCATCTTAAACTGGTTCCTGCGCACTGAGATTGGTCTGGCATTGCGAGCCACGGGTGACAATGAGCAGATGGTGCGTGGTGCCGGGGCAGACACTGATAAGACTACAATACTTGGGGTGTCCGTCTCTAACGGACTTGTTGCCTTTTCTGGCGCAATAGTAGCTCAAGGACAAGGCTTTGCCGATGTTGGCATGGGAATAGGGATGATTGTAATGGGCTTAGCCGCAGTGATAATCGGCGAAGCGCTATTTCGGCCCAAGGGTGTAGCCAGGCTTCTGCTAGCAGTGATAGGGGGGGCTTTTGTGTACCGCTTGGTTATAAATATTGCCCTCAGGAGTAGACTCATGCGTGCTAGTGATTTGAAGCTGATTACAGCCGTATTGGTGATTATAGCTCTAGCGGTTCCATACCTGCAGAAGAAGATACGGCGGGAGTGGCAGCCACCGGCGGCAAGGTGGTAAAAGGATAATTGTGATGAGTGAGAATAAGAGTTTGCTCAAGCTCAAAGCAATAACCAAGGTCTTCTCCAAAGGCACTATAGATGAGGTTACTGCCCTGGATAAAATCGATCTGGATGTTAACGCCGAGGACTACATTGTCATCATTGGTAGTAATGGGGCTGGAAAAAGTACCTTACTTAATATAATTGCTGGCGTGTACCCGCCGGAGAGCGGTGGCAAGATTATTATTAATGGCCGGGACATTACCGGACTGAGTGAATATAGGCACGCCCGTTATGTTGGCCGGGTCTATCAAGACCCTCATGTAGGCACTGCCGCCAAGATGAGCTTAGAAGAAAACATGGCCATGGCTGTGTTACGAGGGCAGTCAAGAGGATTACGAGCCGCCACTAATAAACAGCGTAGAGAGCTGTTCCGCTCAGCTCTGGCTCCGCTGGGACTGGGGCTGGAGAACAGACTCAATGCCCTGGTAGGTACGCTTTCAGGAGGGCAAAGGCAGGCGCTGGCCTTGGTAATGGCTACTGTGAGTAAACCAGCAATATTGCTGCTTGACGAGCATATAGCCACGCTGGACCCCAGGACTGCCCAGATAGTGCTCGATTTAACCGACATGATCGTAAAAGGGGAGAAGATGACCACTATCATGGTTACTCACAATATGGAACAGGCTCTTCGCCATGGTAATCGACTGATTATGATGCATAAAGGTAGAACAGTGGTTGATATGGACCAGGAGCAGAAGGCTAATCTCGCCATCAATGACCTCATCGTGGCTTTCGAGCGGGCTGCCGGGGAGCAGCTTACCGATGAAAGCATCCTGCTCGGCCATCACTAGTTTGAATATCCGGTTTAATATATGGCCTTCTATACCTCTTTTTTATCCAGTATGGGAAGCAGGAAAGCGAGGGCTTTTTGCTGAACATGGTTACGCATTCCGTTGCTCCTGCAGTCCGACCGCGCCTTAGAAGACACGAGGTTTAGAATGGCAAAGATGAAAAAAGTAGCTGTGCTGGGTGGAGGAAATGGGGCCCACGCCATGGCAGCGGATCTGACCCTGAAAGGATTGGAAGTAACCATTTGCGAGGCGCCCGAGTTTGAGGAAAGCTTCCGCGCAACCCTCCAGAGTCAGAGGATAAAGCTGATCGACATGTGGAACAACGAGAAGATAGTTGAATTGAATAAGGCAACTACCGATTTCAGAGAGGCAGTAAAGGGGGTAAGTCATATCATGCTCCCTTTGCCAGCAACCGGTCACAGGCGATTTTTTGAAGCCATAGTGCCTTACCTTGAGGGCGGACAAGTTATTGTTGCATGGCCCGGGAATTACTCAGGGCTGTTATTCGCCAATATGCTAAGAGAGAAAAAGATAGATAAGTCCGTCACCGTCGCGGAGGTTCATACCCTTCCCTGGGGCTGCAGGCTGGAATCTCCATGTGTGATAAAGATAATGGTCGAGGCCTGGAACCTGCTTCTGTCTGCATTCCCGGCTAAGAGCACCAGCAGTGTTATAGATGACCTGAAGGAGTTCTATCCCGTGGTTCCCGGCGAGAATGTCCTAGCCACTTCTCTCAACAATTTGAACCCAATTGTGCATCCTGTTGCTACCTTGCTGAATGCGGGCTGGATCGATACCCTGGGCAAGGATTTTCACCTCTACAAGTTCGGCACCACATTCTCGGTTGCTAAAGCGATTAAGGCGATCTATGAAGAGGTGGCCAAGCTGAGCCAGGCGATTGGCGTTGGCATGCTTGAGTATCCTGAGGAATCCTTCCGGTCAAGGGAAACCATCATGTCTTATTACTTCGAAGCCCCTTTCGACAGAGAGGGAGTGGTAGGTGATATCTCCGGACCGTCCTCGGTGAAGGGTCGGTACATAACTGAGGATGTGCCCTATGGGTTGGTCGTCATTTCTAAATTAGCAAAGAAGTTTGGGGTAGAGACCCCGATTATCGATAGTGTGATTACCCTGGCCTCGGTGATAAATCAGACGGATTATTACAATGAGGGAAGGTCGCTTGAGGAGTTGGGAATAGCTGGACTGGGCAGGAACGAGCTTGTCAAAGTATTACAGGATGGGTTTTAGCGGACTTGATAGCAAAGGAGGTGCAATGATGAACAAATCTGATAGCCTTTTCGACTTTATGGGAACTAAGGGCCTGACCACTATGGAGATCTTTTACAATCAGAAGCAGGACAGGGTTTTCCTTCGCGGTATGAGGGAGTGGGACGATAATGTACGGTTTGAGAGATATAGCATCGACTTTAGCATGGAAGATATTCTGACCAAAAACTACTTCGCAATAGGGACAGAGACAATGGTTTCAGAACTTACAAAGTCTGGTTTGAAGGACTATTTAGAATACGTTGAGCAACTTATAAGAGAGCGACGGGACCACGGAATCGAGTTCTACTACCATCGTAAGAAAAACATCCGTGCAATGTACTGCAAACATGTCAATACTCTGGGCATAAAGAACGGTCGGCAAGCCATCCGAGCCGGCGCTATGCGGAGGCATGAGCTAAGCGAACCCGAAATAGACGTTATAATAGACGGATTGAACATCGCTCAAGCCATGGCTTACAAGAATGCGATAGCCAGGATACCGTATGGAGGCTCGAAAATCCTGGTGCAATGTGATCCGGTGGGACTCGATGATTTTGAATCAATGGGTTTCCTTGCCTATGTCACCGACAGGAGCCGCTCATTTACCGGCCCCGATATGAACTTCGAACCTGAGATGGCAGACATTATTCGCTATAAATTTACCAAGAACTACACCGATGGCAGGAAGAGCCCCATGAAAACAAGTGGCGTGCCCACTGCATACGGCGCATATCTTGCCATAAAAGAGGCGTGCAATTTTATCTATGGCGACCGAGATTTATCGCATAGAAGGGTAGCAGTTCAGGGACTGGGCGAAGTAGGATACCCATTGGCCGAGTATTTGTTGGGTGATGGGGCCAAGCTCCTCGTTACTGTCCGAGCGAACCTGTCCAAAGTGGAAAGTCTGCAGCAACGGTGGAGCGAGGGGCTGGTCGAATATGTGAAACCAGAAGAGATATATACTGTAGATGCCGATGTCTTTTCTCCCTGTGCCATGGGCGGCGTAATAACAAAGGACAGAATCGGTACGTTTAAGTTCAAGATTATAGTAGGCGCAGCCAACAATCAGCTAAAGGCAACCAGCAAAGAGGAGGAAATAGAACTCGCCAGGGAACTTGCTGGCAGAGGGATTCTCTTCGTTATCGACTGGGCGCACAATCCAGGTGGTGTGTTGTGCGCATGGATGGAATGGGTCTATCAAGAAGAAGCTTCCTTCGAGAAGCTGAAGCCGAGGATTGAGCGTATATGCCGGGATGATTTCAGGAGGTTACTGGAGGAGGCACAAGAGACAGGCAAGACACCTACAGAGCTGGTATATGAGAAGGTCGAGGATCTAGTCTTTTCCGGCGCTGACTTCCATGAGTCGCTGAATCCATAAGAGGCATGATAAAAGACTTCTCTTTATATGGTTTCATCAATTTCATGGAGATACCCAGTGGGGCGGCGGCAGACCTGTTTGGGCGGTAACAGGTAAGTTTTTCCAAAAACCCGCCTGAAGGGTTTTCCAGCTTATCAGTATGCTATTAGCTGTTGGTGCAAGAGCTGGGGCTGAGCCCCGGCTCTCGATTATGGTGGCCTTGCTTTAGGTAGCTTTACCAGTGAAGTTAAGGGCTTCACTGGTAAAGCAAAGAAAATATCCAGAGGCTCAACATGGTTCAGGACGCCAGTCTCAATAATGCTCACTATCGCTGCTTGGTTTGAAGCGCCCAAATCTGAACGGTTGCCGAAGGTGAGCTTTCTCATAATAACCATCGGCCTCAACTGCCGCTCAGCCCGATTATTTATCGGCTTGATCGATGGGTCATCCAGGAACGGGAACAGTTCCTGATTGCAGAATTCTGTGGGGTCTCTCGCTCATTATCAACCCCCCCTACTAAAAATTTACAGCAACTCTGAACTAGCTCAGTTTGACATTAAGGAAATTTTCCATTATATTTTGTAATAGATTCCTTACGAGGCCCCGTGGTGTAGCGGTTTAACATGCCACCCTGTCACGGTGGAGATCAGGGGTTCAAATCCCCTCGGGGTCGCTTACTCAATACATGGTCTGACAGCCCTTCATACCGGCCATCAAAGAAAGGCCTAAATTCAGAGCATTCTCCCCACATCCCATCACATAGTGCAAAGGTAAAAGTGTGAGCTTCTAGCCTCAAGAATTTGAAAGCATAAGAGATTAGCAAAGTCAATTATGTAGATTATAAACAGTCTACTTAGGGTTTTATCTTCCAAGCCGCAATAGCCAGTTGTGCTAAGTAATTCTGTTGATATTCGATTGCTTCTTTAGTCCATTTTTGAGAGCAGGTTCTGGGGTGCTTGCTTCAGAAAGTCTCCAGTGCTATCCTAGTCGGATTGTAAGTTAGTATTTAACTTGTAGAGACAAAGAAGGTGATATGAGTGCCAGAGCCTGAAACAACCGGGTTGGGCACAAAAAGAGATTTTGCCATCTATCTCGGGATAGTTGTTGCTGCTGGTATTAGCCTATTCTTCCTGCTCAGGGATGACAGACAGACACTGGCCTTCACTATCTTCTTAGCTACTGTTCTCGGCACCCTTATGTTCCTGGAAATTTAGAGTGGCCATTGCCTTTCTGGGCTTAGTTCTGCTCCTTATTACCCAGACAGTGAACCTGACGACAGCCATTAAGTTTATGAATCTGCATATCATCCTGTTCTTGGTTGGCATGATGGTGATTGTCGGGCTTCTGCGACGATGCGGGTTCTTCCGCTGGCTACTGGTTAATGTGCTTAGGCTTTCCAGGTTTGAGCCTCACTGGCTACTGATAATGATTCTGCTTCTGGCAGCCGTGATGGCTGCGCTGGTGGATGAAGTAACCTCAATACTTCTTATCACAGCACTGGTGCTCGAGCTCTGCGACCATTTCGGAGTCAACCCAGTGAAATATGTTATTGCCGTAGTATTAGCTACCAATATTGGCAGCTCCTGGACTGTTCTGGGTAACCCGATAGGCATTCTGATTGCGTTCGAATCCGGGCTGGCCTTTGAGGATTTCATTAAATTTGCTCTACCAGTGGGATTAATCTCGCTATTTGTGCTTATAATTATCGCTTTGATATGGTTCAGGAAGGATTTTCCCGAGCTGAGGGAGAGGTATAGGAGAGAGCTGGCGCGTGGTGGAATACGTGACCAGGCGGCTGATGCCGGGGTGCGCTTCCTGGCTGAGTGGGCTGAGATTAAGAATAGGAAGCTTTTCATCGGCAGTGTAGTTATATTTGTTGCAGTTGTCATCTCCCTCGTTATTGGCCACAGGTTGGAGCTTTTGTTTGGGCTTGAGCCCAATACATTGCTTTTTGCTACCCCTATCCTCGGGGCGGCGGTAGTAATGCTATGGCAGCGGAGTGAAGCTAGGGAATATATACAAAAGGACGTTGACTGGTGGACACTGGTATTTTTCATGTTTTTATTTGCTCAGGCTGGCTGCCTTCAGTATACCGGCCTCACTGACCGAATTGCCGAGGCCATGCTCAACACGAATGGAGGTGGTGTTAACAATCACTTACCAGTGATAATCATGCTATGGGGTTCCGGGTTCCTTTCAGCGATGGCGGACAACGTAGTCGTGGTGGCCGGGTTAGTGCCGGTAGCCCACACCCTTTCTGCAGGATTGAGCACTTCAGCACCGTGGTGGGCTCTCCTCTTTGGCGGCTGTTATGGCGGCAATATGACCATGATTGGTTCCACAGCTAATATCGTGGCTTTAGGCGTACTAGAGAGGAAAACAGGGCACTTAATAAAGCTCGGATACTGGCTCAAGGTTGGCTTGCTGGCTTCGCTGATACCAATGGCAATCGGCATGGGGGCAATAATGATTTTTGGCTGAATCACATTGCAGGGGGTAGACTTACCATTATTGATGTCAAGCCCCCTATTAGCTAGTGATTGTAAGTCATCAGCGCGCCCAACGTCGAAGTATCACTGTGACTGGCAACCCAGGCAAATTGAACGATTTGAGTGAATCCGTAAGAATGCAAATCTGTTATGTACAAGGCGCGATATTTTGAACTGGCAATAATTTCATGTTAGCTTCATCAGGTATTTCTCGTAATCGGCAACCTGGTACTTCTTGCCCCGAGCAATGACCCTGAAATTTTCTTCCTCAAGTAGCCTCTTATGCGCTTCTTGTCCACCGGGGTATTTTTCATTCAAAAAACCATCTGCTTTGAGCGTCCGCCAGTACGGTATGTCTAATGACTTGCCCTCCTTGCTTGCTTCTTCTACCGCATTGGCTGCCGTCATGATGAAAATCCCGGTGGTTAAAGAGCAGCAAGCTTTTACATCGTGATTCCTAGCTATTTGCCTGCATACTTCGACAATAGTGACGAGCCTTCCCTTTGGTACCTGCTTCATAATTGCCAATACTTCAGACGAGTTTACCAGTACTATCTCCTCACCGACTTCGGCACCCATCTTGTGCACGGCATTGTAACAGGGAAACCCTTTCTCCAGCCTGAGCACCTTAGGAAAAGAGGGTTTGTCCTTCAATTTCTCCTGCCAGGTTTTCCTCATTTATCCTCCCACCGGTATTTTTGTTTCTTTTGACGGAGTCCATCAAGACCGCAATTAAAGCACAAACCGTTATGACAGCATATCACCTCGCCACATTTGGGGCACTTCCATTTCTCCTCTTGTTTCTCTAGAAATGGCTTTATGCCAATATTCTTTATGTATTCGAGGTTCTCAATCATGCTCATCTTGAAATATGTTCTGTAGCGGTTATCAAGATGCTTTAACCCTTCGCAGGGAAAACTGCTACATTCATAGCAATATCTTACCTTATTAGACATCAGCAGTTCGCATCTTTTCTTCAAGAAAGCGCACTTCTTATCTCGTGGTCTGCACCCTATGCAATAAGGCATTCTGATTCCCTTGCTTTTAACATCATGATGATAGGCAAGATACCCGCTGCATATCTCACAGTTCATCCCACAGGGAGCGATTAGTTCTTCATTCATAGCTTCCCCAACAGTAATATACAGGATTTGAAGCGACAGACACCAGTTCGATAAGAATCAATCTATATCAGCGCTGGAGTGAATAAATTGCACAATCCTGAGCATTGTGCAATCCCCTTTCGAGGGTTAGTTCCTCTCTCACCCTTTAAGGAGAGGGGGAAAGAGAGGATTAGAAAGGCTTCGCCTTTCTTACTTTCCTCCTTCTTCTTTGGTTACGGGCTTTTTTTGCTCCTTCTTGGGTTTTTTCACATTCCTTCTGCCTTTAGTTCCCATTGCTTGTTCTCCTCATTGTATTTCGGAATCGATTATTCTT
>JBAUEM010000017.1:0-32106 GCA_049678605.1 Dehalococcoidia bacterium | reverse complement strand
CGAGGAAGTGCACAGCTACAATCTCACCGACTATCCAGATGTGGTCACCATAGGGCTTACTATCCACCAGCTTGCATTCATAGGCAGCATAAGCATCTTTTAAGATAGGTGCCGTGGTCTTCAAAGGCTTCTCTTTCTTGATATTAAATCTTTCAAATTTGTCCATCTGGTGTCCAGAAGTGCCGCCGATGGAAGCGGCAAGGGAGACTTTCCCTGCAGGAATGAAATTAATGCCAAACTCCCGGCTTTCCGTGATAAGCTGGTAAGTAAATCTCTTAGGTGAAACGGCGACGCCATAGAGGGGTGGCTTAAAAGAAATTGAGCTATGCCAGGCGGCTGTCATGGCAGCATCCCTACCCCGGGCACTGGCGGTAACTATAACTGCTACCTTGGGATTATGCTGGCTGAATTTCCCTATATCCTCGGTAACAATTTTTGGCATAATTTTCACCTTCTTAATCCAGCATCATTCTCTCTACAATACCACTCTGGCTCTCTGCCTCTTATCATCTCCGGGCATGGTGAAGAATCGCCGAGGTCGGGAATTTCAAAACTTCCTCAACGGCAGCCAGCTCAGCAGGGAGTTCCATGGGTGCCCGGGCATATCTTGCTGGCACACCGGGGTCCTTTAGCCCGGTGCCTGTGACGATGCAAACCACACACTTGCCCGAGAAGTTTTTCTCCTTGGACAGCTTAATAAGCCCGGCTAAAGAGGCTGCTGAAGCTGGCTCGCCGAAGATACCTTCTTTGATTGCTGCCAGTCTATAAGCATTCATAATTTCGTCATCAGTAACACAGTCAATGATGCCTCCCGACTCATCCCGGGCAGCTACTGCTTTCTGCCAGCTAGCGGGATTGCCAATGCGAATAGCTGTGGCAATGGTCTTAGGTCGTTTAACAACCTTGTCTAGCACTATGGGGGCAGCGCCTGCGGCCTGAAAGCCCATCATCTTGGGAGTATGGCTGGCCTTGCCCGCGCGGTGGTACTCCACAAATCCCTTCCAGTACGCGGTAATATTGCCGGCATTGCCCACAGGGATAAAGAGATAATCGGGAGCATCTCCCAGGTCGTCTATAATCTCAAAAGCTGCCGTTTTCTGACCTTCGATGCGATCAGGATTTAGTGAGTTTACCAGGGTAACGGGGTATTTTTGGGTCAAGGCGCGTACTATGTGAAGCGCTTGGTCGAAATTACCTTTTATGCCTATAATCTGGGCGTCGTAAACAAGAGCCTGGGCTAGCTTGCCCATGGCTATCTTCCCTTTGGGAATAATGACAACAGTTTTGAGTCCGAATCTAGCACCGTAAGCGGCTGCCGAAGCGCTGGTGTTGCCTGTGGAGGCGCAAATTATACTCTGGCTACCACTTTCCACCGCCTTAGCCACCGCCACCACCATGCCCCTGTCCTTGAAGGAGCCGGTGGGGTTACAGCCTTCGAGTTTAAAATAAAGTTCACCACAGCCAAGCTCCTTCTCTAAAATTCGTGACCTCACTAAAGGAGTATTTCCTTCCCCCAGCGTAATCAAAGGTGTAGCCGGGGTAACTGGCAGGAAATCACGATATCTATTTAAGACGCCTTGCTTCATCCCTCGACTCTGACAAAGTTGCTAACCTCGTTAACCACCGGTAGCTGCCTTAATTGCTTAAGAGCCTTTTGCACCCCTTTTTCCTCTGCCGGATAGGTCATAATGACGATTATGGCGGTTTGTGCTGCCAGGTCGCTTTCTTTCTGGATTACGGACGAAATGCTTATGGAATTGTCGCCCAGAACTTTGGAGATTTGAGCTAAAACACCGGGGCGGTCAGGCGCATTCAGCCTGAGATAATACCGTGTCTTTACCTCGGACATGGGCTTGACAGTTACTCGCTGGTTTAATCTTAGTTCAGGAACATTATTTACGCCGCAATAGATATTCCTGGCTATTGCCAACACATCAGCCATAACAGCGCTAGAGGCTCTGAGAGCTCCAGCCCCTTCCCCATAAAAGACTAGTTTACCAGCTAAGTCAGTTTCCACCTCGACGGCATTATAAACACCACCTACTTTAGCCAACTGGGAATCCTGGGGGATAAAAACAGGATGGACCCTCATCTCCACTTTGTCATCATCTTTCTTGGCAATGGCGAGAAGTTTTATAGCATAGCCAAATTCTTTGGCATACAGAAAATCTCGAGCGGCAATATTTGATATTCCTTCGCGGTATACATCTTGAGGAACAAATTTAGCCCGAAAGGCCAGGTTGGATAAGATGACCAGTTTATAAGCAGCATCTATCCCCTCTATATCATTAGCGGGATCGGCTTCGGCATAACCTAATTCTTGGGCTCGTTTTAAGGTTGAAGCAAAATCCAGTCCCTCATGTGCCATTCGGGTCAGAATATAATTAGTAGTGCCGTTAAGGATGGCATGGATGGCCGAGATTTTATTGGCTGCTAACTCTTGTTGGAAAGAGGAAATGAGTGGTATGCCGCTACCTACGCTTGCCTCATAGCGGAGGTCAGCGTTGTGTTTCCCAGCCAGAGACAATAGCTCGTATCCATGTTTAGCCATTACCTCCTTGTTGGCTGTAACTACGTGCTTTCCGTTAGCGATAGTCCGTTCTATATATTCTGTGGCCGGATGTTCGCCTCCAATGAGTTCGATCACTATATCTACCTCGGGATGAGAGAGGACTTCTTCAGAGTGGCTGGTCAACAAGTTGGAACTAAGTGCTGCCGGGCGCCGTTTGCTCACATCGCGCACCAGCACTTTTTTCAAAATTAAGGAAAGCCCTGCTTGCTCAGCCAGGCTGTCTGCCTTGGTGGCTAGAACTTCAGCCACACCGCTGCCCACAGTTCCCAAGCCCAGTAAGCCGATGCCAATAGCCTTCTTCATTGAGGTGCTATCTCCCTTGCAGAACCTTGTTTATAGCCCACGATTTCTTGGCTGCATCCAGCAGATTTTCAATTGTGCTGTCTTCTTTCAGCTCCTCAAACCAGTCGTTCCAACGCTTGTCTTTCAGTTCCTCCCTGAGTTGTTCGTCAAGCTCACGCTCACCCCTATCTATGACTTTGACTATCCAATAGCCACCAGTGGTTTGAACCGATTCATCCCTAACTGGCTCGCTTACCTGGTTGAGAGTGATGTTGAAGGCAACCTGGTCAAAGGCAGTACTGCCCATATCCCCTGGTTCCAATCCATCAAGCTTACCACCGTTGGTTTTGCTTTCATGCTGGGAATAATTTCCGGCTAAAGCGCTGAAGTTGCCGCCAGCTGCCAATTCGGCTTCAACCTGCTCTGCTTTGGCTTCGCTAGTCAGCAGCATAACTTGCGCGTTTATCGTCTCATTTTGCGCATCAGTAACCTCTATAAGCCAATAGCCAATGTTCTTGGTCGCTGTTCCATCATAAATAGGCTGGCTTATCTGGCCGGGCGTAAGGTTATAAGCGACGTCAGCAATCGAGGTATTAGGCATTAGCTCTCTGGGCAGCCAGCCCAAATCGCGTTCAACCGAGGAATTACAGGAAAACTCTTCAGCTAAAGCAGTGAAGTTACCACTGGCTTCAATTCTGGCTATCACGTCGTCAGCCACCTTCTGGCTCTCTAGAAGCATCACTTGTGCATGGGCCTGCTCCATTGTTTCTGGTAGCTGAGAAGCAAAGTGCTGCTCAAGCTTTTCCTGCAGCAAGGTAGCGCTAACTATATCTCGATATACCCTCTCATTGGGCCACCCACCTTCTTCTATCTTGCCGTCTACCTCGTCAGCAGTAACTTCAATGCCCAGATCTTCTTTAGCTGCTTGTCTCATTAATTCAACATTGATAATGTCATCGGCAACCATATCAGCAATCTGACTGCCGGCATAAGAGATGACCGTGGAATTCCAGCCTGCAATGTAAGCGTGAGCATCGATCATCTTTACGAAGTATTCCATAGTAACGGGGACGTCGTTTACCTCAATCACAACCTCACGCAAGGGATCGCTCTTATAGTCCTTGTAGTACTCATAGCCCACCCAGCTCAAAATGCCAGCCAGGAAAACAACGGCAGTGATTATCACAATTCGGCGTATTTTCATTTGCCGCTGCCATTTGGACAGTTGGTGCTTCGTCGGGACTCGCTCAGATGTAGCTTTTTTCTGTTTCTTAGCCAAGAGTCACAACCTGCCAATCTGATATTTTCTTTGCTGCGGTAACTATGATAACATATTAATGGAAGTCAGGGCGACGGGGTGTAGCGCAGCCTGGTAGCGCACCTGAATGGGGTTCAGGTGGTCGGAGGTTCAAATCCTCTCACCCCGACTTTGAATTGAAAATTTAGTAATGGGGTAACAATCGTCAGGATTGTGCAGACGGCGAAAGTCAATCTCCTGCTCTTCATCGCGAGGCTCCCTGGAACTGAACAAATGCAGGCTGTTTGGTCTCGGATTTACGCTTAGGAGTTCATTCAAATCAAAGAAACCAAAGCAAAGGATAAACTGGTCCTAAGATGAATTTACTCGCTCGCCAAGACGGTTTCACTCTCGCATTTCTGAGAGAGGTTGCGTGCCCATAGACTGGGGTACTGGCTGGCTACGGTGTCTTAGTAAATTGTAAAGCTTTCATCTTCAGCAATATCTTATTGATATTGGGCTGAGTCACCGGTAAAGCAGCACTTGAGGTAAACCAGTCATATCACATAAAATACGGGGACAGCTATGTTTTCAGGAACTTATAGAAAATTTATCTGGGCTGGTGCCATCCTGTTAGCCATCATATTGATAGGCACAGTGGGTTACTGGTTCATTGGCGGCAGACAATACTCATTTGTGGACACTCTCTACATGACTATCATCACTATTTCCACTATCGGCTTTGGAGAAATCATTGACCTGTCGGGTAATAATGCCGGCAGGATATTTACCATATTTATTGCTATTTCCGGAGTTGGCGTCCTGTTATACTTTATTACCAATCTTACCGCTCTCGTGGTAGAAGGGAAGCTAACGGAATCATTCAGGAGGAGAAAAATGGAGAAAACAGCCGGTAATTCGAGAGACCACTATATTGTGTGCGGTCTAGGTTCGGTGGGCTTCTACATAGTAAGCGAGCTTCACGCCACCAAAAGACCCCTTGTAATCGTAGATGCCGACAAAAAGAATATAGAGAGAAGCCTGGAATTGCTTAAGGACGAGGTCTTTATAGAGGGAGATGCTACTGACAGCGACACCCTCTTAAAGGCCGGCATAGAGAAGGCCAGGGGACTTTTCGCTGTAACTGGAGACGATAACCAGAATCTGGTAGTAAGCCTGACCGCAAAGCAGCTTAATCCCAACCTGAGGGTAGTGGCCCGGTGCAATGAAATCAAAAACAGCCAAAAGATGAGAAAGGCCGGTGCCGATGCTATAGTTTCCCCTACCTCTATTGGCGGGCTGAGAATGGCCTCCGAAATGGTAAGACCAACGGTGGTATCGCTTTTAGACACCATGCTGCGGGATAGAGAGAGGAATCTGCGGGTTGAAGAACTGCCCGTGCCCGGCTCATTCGTAGGCAAACCTTTATCGGCGTTAAACCTGAAGAGACACACCCATGCCCTGCTACTGGCCGTCAAGACAGGGGAGGACTGGGTTTATAACCCGTCAGAAAGTTATGTCATTGCGCCTGAGAGTACTTTAGTCTTCATGACTACACCCGAAGGAAGAAGTGAATTAGCCGGATTTCTTAAAGACTAATAAATGATATGGCAACGAGGTGATTTCAATGATACTAAGATTCCTGGGGACGCATAATGCGGAGTCTAAAAACACCAGGCTGGTGTCCTTCCTCATCGATGATGCCCTCGCTGTAGATGCCGGGAGCCTGGTTTCAGAACTGACCTTCCCCGAGCAGAGGAAGATAAAGGCGATATTGCTCTCCCACGGGCACTACGACCATATCCGGGCAGTCCCCGCTTTTGCCTTCAACAATTCCGACCGCACTACCAAAGTCATCGCCACTCCGAAGACCCTTGAAATTCTCTCGTCTCACCTCATTGACGGCGTCGTCTACCCCGAATTCACCAGCGATGCCTCATTCCTGCAAAAGGCAACTATTAAACTAGTCCCGCTGGAACCTTTCAAACCGCAACATATAGAAGGCTATGAGGTCATAGCCGTGCCGGTGCCACACCCTCTCGACAGCGTGGGCTTTGAAATAACCTCAAGCGATGGCAAGACCCTGTTCTATACCGGCGATACCGGTCCCGGCCTCTCCTCGATATGGGGGAACATATCCCCGCAGCTAATAATAGCCGATGTAACCTGGCCCAATAGTCTGAGCACCGCCGCCAGGGATGCCGGCCATCTCTGCCCCAAAACGCTGGAGAAAGAGCTAGCCGAGTTCCGAAGGCTCAAAGGGTATTTCCCCAGAGTGGTTATAATTCACCTTAGCCCCCAGCACGAGCCCGAGATAGAGAGAGAAGTCAGAGAAGTAGCCAAATTGCTGGGGACCTCGATTGATATTGCCCACGAGGGTGAGGAGCTTATCCTGTAGTAGAAATATGCAGCTATCCGTAGGCTGTTTGAGAATAAAAAGGGCGACCCTTTAGTCAAGCGGCTATTTTTCTTAATCCTGGGCCTCTGTCCAGTAACCAAAGGCTGATCCAAGCTTGTCCTGCAATTTTCTGGTCTTGATGAAAGCTTCAAAAAAAGTCTTGCAGTCATCAAGCATTGTCTGGGCATACACTATGGCTTTGGGCAAGTCCTCATCAGGTGTACTGGATGCTCTACCATGACCGGGGTAAATTTGCTTAATCTTCAGATTACTCAAACGCCGGACCGAATTCACATAGTCGCTGACGTTACCGCCCACAGCTATCTCGGACAGAGTGCCTCCAGCAAACACTGTATCGCCAGTGAAGAGCAATCCCGCTCTTGGCTCATATAGGCAGATGCAACCCGAGGTGTGCCCCGGCGTATGTATTACCTGAAGTTCATAATTTCCAAGGTCAATTATAGAACCATCCTCCAGCCAGACATCTACCCAGAAGGGTTTACTAGGTTGGTCGCGGTTGAGGAAGGTGACAAATTCATCCTGTAACTCCAGTTTGTTGGCCGCTAAACGGTGTGCTACTACTACAGCAGTCCGATGGAAGAAGGCGGTAGCACCAATATGGTCGTAATGTTCATGTGTTAATATAATCAGATTTACGTCCTTTACATGCAGGCCTAGTTCAGTAAGCCGACGCTTTAAAACGGGGAATTTGCCGGCAACTCCGGTATCAATAATAACATTCTTGGTATCGCCCTTGATAAGATAGACATGACTTCCGGGCTTTTCGCCACGAAGTTGGTAGATTCCCGGCACCAGCTCAATTACCTTGGATGGCTCTGGTCGCACTTCAGCCTTGGTCTGCACCCGAGGGCTAAGTGGCTTCTCCTTCACGGTGAGGCTCCTTCAGGGGATAATCGTTTATCCATGTCTCGTAGTCTCTGACACAAAGTGTGCATGAGACTGAGGGCGAATTCTGGCTGTTGTCGCACCATAAACAGGAATCTAGCCCTATCCACGACAATTAACTCGGTGTCGTCCTCAACAGCCGAGGCAGTAGCTGACCGTGGGGAGTCATCCACCAGAGCCATCTCACCGAAAAAATCACCGGGATTCAGAACAATCAGCGGGACCTGTTGAGTTTCGTTCTGCCGAACCGAGAGCAGTACCCTCCCGCTATGAATGAGATACATTTCACTGCCGGTGCTTCCTTCTTCAAAGATGACCTCGGATTTCCGGTACCTTTGCCGGAATTTGGGTAAGGCTGCAGTCTCGTCTACTCCGTCCTCTGCCATAGTCATATCCTGTTTAACACCATGAGAAAGGTTACTTCTGCTGCGCTATATCTCTTTCGCTCCCAAGATAAAACCTTATTGACATGCGGATTGTACCAGAGTATTATATAGTGTAATATTGTAAGTTAGTCCCTTAGTACTAAAGTACCATCCCAATGCCACCATCCAATGCCAGTAGAATTATCGCATTAGTAGCTAAAAAAGTCAAAATTAGCTGAGAGAAACTATAAGTTGTGTATCGGAACAAGTAAAGCATTGCAGATAAACAGTCGATATCCTCAAAAGCCTATGCTGCTGTTAAAAAACTCTCGGCACTTATACGGGACCTACTATGCGTAAGAATAAGAAACTGTTGCTAATAGTTATCGTAGCTATACTTGCTGTGTCTATTCCAGTGACCTTAGCTTTAGTTCACCGGGGCCAGGAGCCGCCAAATGGAGGCGTACCAGAAGTGCCATCAGATACGACCCCACCTGAATCTCCACCCGTCACCCCTCCCACGCTCACTATGCTTTCAATAACCGAGGGGAATGTATTCCTACTAAAGTCAGGTACGGAAAGTTGGATAGAAGCACAGGTCGGGATGTCTCTAGAACCCGGAGATATTGTAAAGTCAGGCGATGGTTCCAGCGCCGAAATCACTTTCTTTGATGGTAGCACCATCGAACTACAGGCTGGCACCGAGATCGAAGTTGCTTCACTCGATATTTCCACGGATACTGGCTCCACAACCATTAGCCTTAAACAGGCAATAGGGACTACCATAAGCCGCGTGACAAAGCTTGTTGACCCAGCATCTAGCTACGAAATTGAAACACCGGCTGGTGTGGCGGTGGTGAGGGGTAGTGTCATGCTAGTTGACGTCATCGAAGATAGCACAACCTGGATAACTAATCAGGAAGGGAATATATGGGTCATTGCGAATGGTGTGGAACTGCGGATCCCTCAAGGGCGAAAATGTATTGTTATATCCGGTCAGCTACCACGGCTCGTACCATTAAGTGGTGGCGGCGGGGGTAGTGGAGGTTTTTCACCGAACCCCGATATTGCAATAACCAAGATGCCTGACTTGATGCAGGCCCATGAAGGCGATGCCGTCACCTATACCTACAGTGTGACCAATACAGGCAATGTGCCACTATCCGATGTGTCCATTACCGATGACAAAGCTGAAAATGTCACCTACCAGAATGGCGATACTAACGGCGATGGCACGCTTGGCGCAGATGAGACCTGGATATTTACCACAACCTATAACATAACTACCGACGACGTTAGCCCTTTGGTCAACAACGCTGCGGCTGCCGGTACCTATGCCTCGTCCCAGACAATAATCGCTTGGGCTACCGCCAGTGTTGATATCCTGCGACCAGCCATTGCTATAAATAAGACAGCTGAACCAACGCAGGCCCACGCAGGCGATACCATCACCTATACCTACAACATAACCAACCCCGGCAATACGCCTCTATCTGCTATCTCAGTAACCGATGATAAGACCGGGAACATTACCTATGAGGGTGGTTATCAGAGCGGCGATACCAATGGAGATGAAATTCTTGACATCGATGAGACCTGGGTATTTACCGCAACCTATAACGTAACTGCCGACGACGTTAGCCCCCTGGTCAACACAGCCACAGCAACCGGGGCCGATGCCTTAGCTCAGACAGTAACCGCCCAAGCTACTGCCACTGTGGATATCCTTAGACCAGCCATCGCGGTAACCAAGGTGGCAGAACCAATCCAGGTTCACGAGGGCGATACCATCACCTATACCTACAGTGTGACCAATACAGGCGATGTGCCACTATCCGATGTGTCCATTACCGATGACAAAGCTGAAAATGTCACCTACCAGAATGGCGATACTAATGGTGATAGCAAGCTCGATACTAGTGAGACGTGGACATTTACCGCTGACTATACAGTAAGTACCGAGGACACGAGTCCTCTGGTCAACACAGCCACAGCAACCGGGGCCGATGCCTTAGCTCAGACAGTAACCGCCCAAGCTACTGCCAGTGTCACCATCATCAGACTCGAAGTAGAAATAACCAGCCCCGAGGATGGTGATACCATAACCTCCAGAACCATTACCGTGAACGGTACAGTAAGCGACCTCACCGTAACTGAGGCTACGATAGACATTAATGGTGCCTTTCATACCATTGCTGTAGACAATGGTAGCTTCAGCAGCGATGAGAACGTTTCTAGCGGCGTGAATGCCATTACGGTTACCGCCACCAATGGCGTGGTCATTGCCAGCGATATGGTGACTATTACTGTTGATATTCCTACCTATGGTATAAGAGTTGAACTGACCTGGGATACCAGTGGCACCGACTTGGATGCACACCTTATCCGCCCATCAGGACAGTATTGGGCCATACCTGATGATTGCTACTGGCTAAATAAAAACCCTGATTGGGGACTCAGAGAAGTGACCGAAGATAACCCATCTCTTGATCAAGATGACCTTGATGGTTATGGTCCGGAGAACATCACACTGGAACAGCCTTATGAACAGGGAATATACCAGTATAAAGTTCATTATTGGAGCGACCAGGGGTATGGCCCTTCCATGGCCACCGTTACAGTCTGGATTAACGATGTTAAGGTAGCTGAGTATAGTAAGGAAATGTCTAATGATGAAGTATGGAATTGTGTTTCCATAGAATGGCCATCAGGTCAGGTAATTTTAACTCAGGAGTGAACTGGACCCAGACTACCCTGGAGGATTTCCATGCGGGTACTGGCTTCCAAGTGGACGTGGAGCAGACACCAGGTAGTATTGCCCTTTCTCGAGAAGGCGACAACTATATAACTGAGGGAACATTTGAGTCCTCTAGCTTTGATAGTGGCTGCTTGAGTAACTTTGATGCTATCTGGTGGGATGCAACTGTACTTAATGAGGGAGAACTCAAATTCCAGATTCCCACTAGTGAGAATGGTGAGACATGGACTGGTCTTCTCGGGCCTGATGGAACCAGCAACACGTATTATGATTCAAGCGGCGAGTCAATCTCCCTGTTACACAGTAGCCAGCGTTATATTAAATGGAAAGCCTATTTTTCCAATACAGAGGCTTCCACGTCTCCCAAACTGCACGAGGTTAGAATAATGCACTCGGCGGTAAATCCGCCACCACCAGATGTGGAGAAGTGAAGACTCACCATTCGTGATAGTTAATTCGTCAACTATATGAACTACACATTCGGGATTCTAAAATCATCGCAGACTTCGCGATAAATATAGAGGTACAATTAAGATTGCAATTGGTTCTTCGGCCAGAGGCAGAATAAGTCGCCGCCAGCGCAAGCGCCTTTATCATACTTTAGTACTCATAGGGGTGGGCTGCCTCTTTACGCTTGTGGCTTTATTAGTTCAACCATTCTATAGCATCAATCTGTGGGTTTCAGACCAGCTTTTCATCTCTGAACCCCCTTCTCTTAATATCGTTATCGCCGGTATCGATGACAATACCCTCGAAACTTATGGTCTGTGGGCAGAGTGGCCACGCAGTCTCCATGCTCAAGCTATCGACAACTTAAGCCAAGCTGGAGCCAAGGTAATCGGCTTTGATGTCATCTTCACCGATAGTTCCCCCGATGATGAAATGCTGGCGACAGCAATGGCCAAAGCGGACAATGTTGTCCTGGCCGCCGTTGGCACTCAACCTGTCTCCCGGGCTAGCCCTGAGATTACCTATGATAATTTCCTGTTGCCGACATCTTCTCTAGAACAAGCCGCCAGTAATATTGGACATGCTAATGTGGTTCCCGATGGTGATGGCACAGTGAGGCGACTGCCACTGATTGTTAAGTCAAGCTCAGGACAAGTCTATCCCGCATTGACCCTGGCTGTACTACACAGGCTATTCTCCATGCCTCTACCGCAAGAATATCCACTCGAAAATGGCGCCGTTAACTTGTTGGCTCGTGATATTCTAGTTGATACCTCATACTTCCTACGCATCAACTTTGCCGCCGATAATGATGAACGGCCGTACGTCTCCTATGGTGATGTTATCAGCGGCAACTTTGACCAGTCGCTAGTCAAGAACAAGATAGTATTGATCGGGATGACCGCTACCGGTGAGCCCGACACCTGGGCCATCCCCACCTCAGCCGGCAAGGTTCCCGGAGTCTTTATACACGCTGGTGCCATGGATACCATTCTCAGAGAGCGTTTCTTAAGAGAACCTGGCATCATCATCACGCTAATGATTATGCTGCTGCTAGTTGGCATCACTGCCTTTGTCTTGCCCCGGTGTGGGACTCGGCACTGGACGGATATAGCTAAGGGCGTGGGAATAACCGGAGGCTTATTTATTGCCTGCCTGGTAGCCGGCTTCTTTGCTTTCGACAGGGGATATAGCCTAGATCTACTTTATCCCTTGTTGTTACTACCAGTAGTCTATGTCGGTAACATTCTTTACATGGTCGTTATTGAGCAGTCGGATAAACGGTTTGTCAAGGAGCTTTTTGGGCGATATATTTCGCCCCAAATAGCCAAGGAGATAGTCAGCCGAGCTGATGCTGGGGAACTCCGCCTCGGAGGTGAGCAAAGGGAGGTAAGTGTGCTCTTTGCGGATATCCGTAATTTTACGCGGATAAGTGAGCAGTTGTCTCCTGAAGCTATAGTGGAAATGCTCAATACTTACTTATCAGTTGTGGCCGATGCAGTAGTACAGCATAATGGTATAGTTAACAAGTTTGGCGGCGATAATATCATGGCAGTATGGAACGCGCCGCAATCTCAGCCAGAGCACGCATTGCTGGCAGTAAAAGCTGCTTGGGAAGCACAGCAGAAAGTTACTGAATTAAAGCAAAGCGATAGCCAACTGTTTCCAGTGCAATTTGGCATTGGCATTAATACTGGTATAGCCTTGGCCGGCAATGTAGGCTCGGTTGGACGTACTGAATACACCGTCATCGGAGATTCTATTAACACTGCTTCACGCATTTGTAGCAGTACCCCCAGCGGGGAAGTCTGGATTGGTGCTGAGACGTATAATCAAACAAAAGATTATATAGAAACCGAGGAACTCAAGTCACAGAGTTTTAAGGGGAAAGCAGCACCCGTTATAGTATATCGAGTAACTGCGTGGCGCCCTGTAACCCCTCAGAACAAAAGTATGCCCTCGCCCTCCTGATGCCCGCCCTTGCCTTTAAGGAAAGTCTCCCGGATAAGCCCCTCCGGGTCATCAGGCCAACAGGATTGATTGGATAATCAAAAGTCGTGAAACAGCAAACGTGCTCACCTGCGCTTCTTAAGCGTAATCTTCATCCAAATATCTGTTAGCGCCATCTGGTAGTTGCCTTTGAATAACGTTTGCTCTAGCATACCCTTAATTTCGGTCTGGTATTCTTCCCTGGTGAAACCATGCAGTGTAGAGACTCTGTGTCCAAATCGGCCAACCAGGAACCCATATTTCTCGTTCATTTTTCTTCTATCAGCCCGGTTGTTGAAAACCTCAGGACACCCATCGTATATCCATGCTTCCCTGCCGGTTTTTAGAACACGATAGCATTCATCGAACACCATGCGTGGTGTCTTCCAATGGTGCGAAGCGCCCGTACTAACCACAAGGTCTATTGAATTATCCTTGAAAGGGAGTTTGGCCGCATTGCCAAACACAAATCGAGCATTATCAACGCCTTTTGCATGGCGTCTTGCAATCTTGACCATTTGCCTGCCGAGATCGATGCCATAGACCTGCAGGCCGGGTGACCTCTTGGCAATCTCTATTGACAAATAGCCTGTTCCCGAACCTAAATCAAGAATAGTCCCGTTTCCCATCTTTCCCACTATGTCATTAGCTATCTTTGTTTCAGGCTTTCGAAGAACTTTTGCCACTGTCGCATTGTAGAATATGGCACCAGGGGTTGGGATTGCTTCAGGCTTCCTCAGTAAATCCTTGATGAATCTTGTTAGAGACATGGTCATTCCTCGAGCAAGATATCGCTGAAATCACGCCACAGTGGGAGGTCCACTTCGCCCATCTTAACATATCCTTTGTCCTCAGCAGGACAGCCGACTGCGAAATCAGAACCTCCCCAAGTCGAACCAGACCTAGGAAGATTATAATCCGCCCCAAGGAAGGAGACAAGCGTGGTATCTGAGCGGGTATTTAAGCGGGGAAGGTTTTGAAAGGTATCACTTTAGTGGCGGTTGGGTTTTTCCCGGCTGGATAGGCTTCTCTCAGTGGATTAAAAAGGAATTTGGCGCCTACCCTAAAAGAGAGATGTTGGTTGGGTTGGGCAAGATGGGTAAGGAGCAGCGTGAAGAGCATACGTGGTTTGGACTGTTTTTGTGGGAAACGAGAAAGCAAAAGGAATGTAAACGTTACTAAAGCATACAGCTAAAGATATTCTGAATTCGTTTTTTATGTTTATCATTATAGTCGAGCTGCTCTCTTCGTGATACTATAAGAGTTCGAGCCCTCCTTCCTTGTTCTTAGCCCGCTCCGTTATCCACGCTCCAAAATGTTCCCAAAGAAAGAGGTAAAGTTCATGGCGAACTTCGTCAATAAATGCGGCCTGTTTTAGAATCTCTTCAGCACTAAGCAGAGAATAATCAGTTGATGGAAATCCTAGTCTTTTCGGTTTACCCCATCTAAGCTGATGCGCCTTTTGTTCATCCTCGGTATCGGAAGACCAAGTGGAATGCAAAATCTTATTCCGTATCGTAGCAGCATCAGTTACCCTTTTGAAAAGGTCGGATAGAAGTTGTAGCTTCTTCTCTCGTTTAACGCTTTTCCCCGAACGTATTATCTCAGCTGAACCGAACCTGTAAGCGAAGATGTGAAACAAACTATCGCAGCGTTCTTTGAACGGTAGAGAACTTGCCAATATGCCTGCAAGCTCGGGCTCACATCCTAGAAGGAGACTAAAACACACTGAGACTATGTCTTCAAGTTGTGTGAAGGCGACAGCAATCTTACCGATAGCTGCTAGATGTTTATCACTAGGCATTTCCCCAGTGATAACAAAATCTGGATTCCGAGGGTCGTCTCCAATTATAGATCCCCCAGTGCTAAAGGTGTTTTCCATTTACTACCTCCTTAGTTAATGCCGACTCAGATAATATATTATACCAATCTAAAGGACGTGGTGGGTGTCCGTGATATAATACGATGTGTGAGTCTGGATTGGAAGCCTGAGAGCCAGCTCCAGACTGCACTCGGAGTAGATACTTTGACTGGCGATATCTGGGGGCAAGCTGTTGACCTGACGAACAGGGCACTTGCAGCTATATCGGGCATTAACCTGCCTGTCGATGATGATCACTGGCGCATCGTTGTTGCGTTTGACTTATATCAAGCTGGTGAAAGGCTAGCTTCGGTCTTGACGCTATTGGGCAGAGGCTATCGAGACAGTGCCGATGTCCTCACAAGGTCACTTTTCGAGATCGCTGTGAATCTCTCGTATATCGCCAAAGACGTTGAACAGAGGCTTCCTGAATATCTGAGGCATGGAAGTTACCCGCTGTCAAGGGAAGATGCGGAGCAGATACTACGAAAGCTGAGTCAGGAGTCGTCGGCGGAAATGGAGGATATCGTCCCTAGGCATGCTTGGAAACCTCTAAGAGCCATGTGCTGCGACCTTGGGTGGTTGTCAGAATATGAAAGGTTCTATCGGTACCTTTCCGTAGTCGACCACGCTGGAAGTTTCCGAATAGCGGCTAGTTATGAGCGATTCCTGAAAGGGGAGCCACCATCAGACTTGGACAAGGCGTCTGTGCTTCTCGCTGCGCTGAGCTTGTACCTGCGTGTGGCTGAGCTCGCTGCTACAGTCTTCCCTACCCAGATTAAAGCTGAGACGATTACAGACCTGACTGCCCAATGCACCGAGATGGGGCAGTTCTTTGCTGAGCGCTAGTCCTTCAATCACTATAAGATTATGGTATCATATGGAGGAAAGGAGGCAAGCGGCCTCTGCCTTTTCTACTAGCTACATGGGGTTCAGGTGGTCGGAGGTTCAAATCACCTCACCCCGACTTTTGAACTGAGAATAAAGTGACTAGGCCACTTGATTGGCCCAATAGTAAAAGTGTCGATTGTACCAGCAAAGTGTAAAGCGGAATGGCATACTATAATAATTGTCAGCTTGATTAAGGAGAAGAACAATGAACGTTCGTGATTGTATGAAAAGCCCAGTTTTTACGGTAACTCCTGACACTCTAATATATAATGCTCTAGAAACGATGCGCGAAAAGCATGTACGCCGCTTACCTGTTGTAGAAAACGGAAAGTTAGTAGGCCTAGTGACACGGAACATAATAAGAGAGGCAACACCATCGGCACCCACACCGTTTACTTTATGGGGGCTTCACTATCAATTGTCTTGCATGAAGGTAAGGGATGTAATGATAACTGACGTCATTGTGGTCCACCCTGATGACACAATTAAAGAAGTAGTTGCCATAATTGAGAAGCATCGAATCGGCACTTTCCCTGTAGTGGATGACAATGGTAACTTAGTGGGAATTCTTACGAGTACCGATTTGCTTCATATAATGACTAAATTACTAGATTAGTGTAAACGAAAAAACTTGTCCCCTTTTTATCGCACGGTCATATGCCTAGTCCTCAAGCATGATATTCAGAACACCTTTTTATATCTGCATTCAGAGTGACAATATTGATTGAGCAGGAGCGGAAGGAATATGGTCAGGTACGTCCGCATAGCTACTCGGGCTATTTGCAACTTGATCCTAGGGATAGAAGGCTGGTAAATATAACTTAAAGAGTAGTGTCTCCGTCTCCGTTGTCTATCTCGTTATCAAGGTTTAATAGGGAAATTGATTTCTTTAGTTCCAGTTTGCTAGAATATCACCCAGTAAAGAGGCAAGCGGCCTCCGCCTTTTTCACAAGCTACATGAGGTACTAGGTAGCAAGTCCCGCCGCTTTCAGGATATCCGGAACCACCTCTTCCCGGCCTATGGCCATGACATGAACTCCATGGCATATGGATTCTTTTTCCAGAGTGGCAATCATCCGACCCGCGATTTCTATACCCTTATTGATTGCCTCGCCTTTGGGGGCAGCCGCTAATTCATCAATCAAGTTCTGGGGCACAAAGACGCCCGGGACATTTTCGTTCATATACTTTGCCATCCTGGCTGACACAAGCAGAATGATGCCGGCCAGTATCTTGACCGGGAACTGGCGGGCATGTTCCATAAACTCAGCAAATTTGTCCAGGTCATAGATGGCTTGCGTCTGAAAAAATTCGGCACCGGCTTCAATCTTCTTTTCAAACTTGATTAACTGAGGCTCAATCGGGTTTGCTTCAGGTGTGACTATGGCTCCGGCACAGAACTCCACAGCCCCGTCGAGCTCATTCCCTCCCAGGTCTTTGCCCGCTTCCATCTGCCGAATTGTCTTCAGCAACTGTGTTGAATCCAAGTCGAAAACGCCCTTGGCCTCCTTGTGGTCGCCAACTACAACAGAATCTCCGGTCAGGCAGAGGACATTTCTTATGCCTCTGGTGTATGCGAAGAGAAGCTCGGCTTGAAGGGCAAGGCGATTACGGTCACGGCAAGTCACCTGTAATATAGGCTCGCCACCTTGTTCTTTAATAGCCAGACAGCCGCCAATGGAGGGAAAGCGCATTACGGAACTCTGGTGGTCGGTGACATTCAGCGCGTCTACTTTATCCTTGAGAAGGTCAATATGGTGGAGCATCTTCTCAATGTTTGTCCCCTTTGGTGGACCAATTTCGCTGGTTATCACAAATTTATCAGATTTGAGAATTTCCCTAAAACTCGGTGCCATAGCTCCTCCTTCACGTAATCCTGGTCGTTCGCGGCCTGAGGACCGCGTTGTAATCTCTGGGGGAATAATACTTACGCATCAAATCAAGCCGGCCCTGTGCCTCCAATCGCTGATATATGAGAGTCCAGGCACAATCCTTTTCCTTATCCACCTCGCACTTACCATTGTCGGTGCCACCACATGGGCCATTCAGCAAACCTTTGTGACATGCCGTCAGGGGACAGATGCCAGCAGTTTGCCCCAGGACACACTGACCACACTGGGCACAAACCTCTTGAAAACAGCCCGGACTATCCTCGACACCTATGAAAAGAGTATCCAGGGCCGGAATGACTGGCTTGTCAATATAGGTACTCAGCTTATGCACCCCTAAAGCACAGGACATGACCAGAATACACTTGGCATTCTGAATGGCTCCATTATTTTCTTTAACAGCTACTTCGGTCATCTCATCACAGGCGGTAGGGATAACTATCCAGCCGGTGACTAGCTTGCCCAGTTCTTGGAGACGTTCCCTCATTTCCAAGACCTCTTCCTTCCCACCGGTTTTAGTCATCGTGGTGCATGTGCCACAGCCGGCAATATACACCCGGTCAAACCCATCTAACTGCTGTTCGATTTCCTCAAAAGTCTTTTGTTTAGTAATAGATTTCATGCCTAACCTCCCACGTCAAAAATAAAAATGACAAATCAAAAATAAAACTTTTAAATACCTTCCTTTGCATCTTTGCTTTTTGCATTTTGCTTTTTATTTGCTGTTGCTCTGTCATTTTGCACTTTTATTTTTGCTTTTTACATTACTTTTCCAAGTCGCATCTTAAGCAACGCTTAGCCTCCTGTCTCGCCTTGTCCTCAGAAAAGCTCAGCTCTATCTCCTTGAAGCTACCTTTCCTCTCCTGAAGAGGGAGATGAGGTGTTTCTGGCCTGAATTGTGGTTCCCAGCTTTCTTCTTCCTCTCCACTTATTTCTTCCTCAATAACGCTGGGCTTCAGGTCATACATCTCGACCCGTGAGGTATCGCCCCGGAGATATTTGCCTATGGCGATGGCCCCTCTCCGACCAGCCGCAATAGCTTCTACAACCATGCCTGGCCCGGAGACAAAATCCCCCCCGGCAAAGACCCCGGGAACATTGGTAGCTAATCTGTTTTCATCAACCGCCAGCGTTTCCCACCGAGTACGCTCAAGAGCACTATCCGGGGGTAAAAACGACAGGTCTGGAGCCTGCCCCACGGCAGCAATGACGGTATCCGCCGGAGCAAAAAACTCTGAGCCAGGAACGGGAATTGGGCGACGGCGCCCACCGGCATCAGGCTCACCCAGCTTCATGTGGACACACTGTAAACCGGTCACTTTCCAGTCGTCGCTTACTACTCGGGTGGGGCTGACGAGGAAATTAACCTGGACGCCTTCAGCCAGAGTCTCATCATACTCCACCTCAGTTACCGGCATCTCTTCCCGCGACCGACGGTAAAAGATACTCACCTCATCGGCACCAATGCGAAGAGATGTGCGAGAAGAGTCAAGGGCTACATTACCGCCCCCGATAACAGCCACCCTGCGTCCAATCTTAATAGACCTGCCAACCTTCACATCTCTGAGAAATCTCAAACCATAGTAGAAGCCCTCGATGTCCTCCAATTCTCCGGGTATGCCAATGCTCTGGCTTTTTTGAGCTCCAGCGGCAATAAAGACAGCTTCAAAGCCACTATCTTTGATATCTTCTATGGTGAAATTTACATTGATTGGCGTGTCGTATTTTATCTCCACTCCCCGCTTGGCGATATAGTCTATCTCCTTTTCAATAACCTCCCGCGGCAGGCGGAAGTCAGGTATAGCTACCGAGAGCATACCTCCGCCTATGGGGAGGGCTTCGAAGACCGTTACAGGATAACCCATCTGAGCCAGAAAGTAGGCGCAGGCCAGTCCTGTAGGTCCCGCCCCTACCACTGCTACTTTTTGGCTGTGAGTCCGGGGAAAGGGTTCTGGTTCAGGTAATTCCCCAATGTGGTCAAAATACCAGTCGGCGGCAAAGCGCTTAAGCGCCCTGATAGCTACGGGGTCGTCGAGTTCCCCGCGGCGGCACCTTCCCTCGCAGGGATGATGGCAGATGCGGCCGCAAATAGCGGGGAAGGGATTACGCTCCCTGATGGTGTCGACAGCCTCCAGATACTCACCGGCTGCAATATGAGCCACATATTTGGGAACATTGATGCCTACCGGGCAGGTATGCTGACACGGTGATATCATGAGGGCATCGCACACAGCGGCCGGGCATTTCTTTTCCTTTATGTGGGTTTCATATTCATCTCTGAAGTACTCAAGGGTGGTGAGCACGGGGTTGGGACAAGTCTGTCCCAGACCGCAGAGCGAGCATTCCTTGACTGTCTTAGCTATGGTGAGCAGGGTATCCATATCCTCTTCACGCCCTTTGCCCTGAGTGATTCTGGTCAGAATCTCCAGCATTTGTCTGGTTCCCAGGCGGCAAGGGACACACTTCCCGCAGGACTCAGATTGAGTGAAGCTCAAGAAATACCTGGCCACATCCACCATACAGGTGGTCTCGTCCAGCACCACCATGCCGCCAGAGCCCATAATCGAGCCTAATTGAGCCAGCGTTTCATACTCCACAGGGGAATCGAGAAATCGAGCAGGGATGCAACCACCTGAAGGACCACCTGTTTGCACCGCCTTAAACTGCTTGCCCCTGGGGATACCACCCCCGATATCAAAGATGATGGTGGATAGGGGAGTGCCCATAGGCACCTCTACCAACCCGCTGTTGGCAATCTTCCCCGTGAGTGCAAAGACAGCCGTCCCCTTGCTCTTTTCCGTACCGATGCCGGCGAACCAATCAGCCCCGCGGTCAATGATGACGGGAATAGAAGCCAGACTCTTCACATTGTTGATGTTGGTGGGCTTTCCTTCCAGACCTGATTGGGCGGGAAATGGGGGGCGGGGACGAGGCATGCCCCGTCGGCCCTCAATGGAAGCCATTAGAGCTGTTTCCTCACCACAAACAAAGGCCCCGGCGCCTTCCTTGATATGCACCACAAAATCAAAGCCTGAGCCGAGAATATCTTTACCCAAAAAGCCCCTTCCCTGAGCTTGTTCTAAGGCAGCGCGAACTCGCTTTACTGCTAAGGGATACTCAGCACGGACATAGATGTAGCCCTCATTGGCACCTATGGCATATCCAGCAATGGTCAGCCCTTCAACAACAGCGTGGGGGTCTGCTTCCAGGATGGAGCGGTCCATAAAAGCACCGGGGTCGCCTTCGTCGGCATTGCAGATGACATATTTCTTTTCTCCGGGAGCGCTTCGGCAAAACTCCCACTTGAGGCCGGTGGGGAAACCAGCGCCACCCCGCCCGCGAAGGCCAGATTTCTTAACCTCCTCAATAACCTGCTCGGGAGTCATCAAAAAAGCCTTCCTCAGCGCTCGATAACCTCCACGAGCAATATAATGCTCGATTTTTTCCGGGTTGATACGCCCGCAGTTACGCAGAATGACGCGCTGCTGTTTCTTATAGAAGTTTATCTCCGAATAGTGTGGCATCGCCTTGCCAGTTACCGGGTCATGGTAGAAAAGGCGTTCCACAGGCTTGCCATCTCGAAGATGAGAACTGACAATTTCCGGGGCATCCTCAGCCTGGACACGGATGTAGAAAATGCCTTCAGGTTCAACAACTACGCTAGGACCTTGCTCGCAAAGGCCATGACCGTGACAGCCGCTTATTTCCACCGCGGCGTTCTTCAGCTTTTGCCGAGTTACCTCTGCCTTGAGGGCCTCATAGACAGCATCAGACCCCATAGAAAGACACGGCGTCTCCTGGCAGACAAAGACAGTACGATGGTTTTCCATACTATCCTCTACCCTCCCGATTCCTGAACAATTGCTCCACTTTTTTGGGATTCACGTGACCATGGACATGGTCAGCGACGACTATATTGGGGGCCAGGGCACAGACGCCGATGCAGGCCACGGTTTCCAGGGTGTATTCCCAATCAGGGGTAGTCTCGCCTTCCTCTATATCCAAGTGCTGCTTAACTAATTTCAATATCGTCTTCCCTCCCCGCACATGGCAAGCTGTCCCTCGACAAACTCTGACAATTTTTCGGCCCCGCGGCTGAGTATAGAGCTGGGTATAAAAACTAATAACCCCTTGCACCTGACTGGGGAAAAGCCCCAAGCTTCCGGCTATAATCGGTATAGACTGAGGAGGGATATATCCGAACTCAGCTTGGATTTTTTGCAGCAGCGGTATCATTGCCCACTTTTGCTGACTATATTCAGAAACAATGGCATTTATTCGTGCCAAGTCAGCCTTTGTGATTGTCTTCGCTTTTTTCATTAAGCCTCACCCTTTCTATTCTCCTATTAAGTAGCACGGGGGCTTGTCCCCCATCTTTTTGCCGAAGACAAACCGCGGCGTTACAAATTCTCTCCTCAAGGGAGTGAATTTTTCTCTATTTTTACGCTGCACGCTTTCAGCGAAGGCGCTTTTGTTTCTGGACTTAAGACAATGTCGAATAGCCCATTAACCGGAGTCTCCGGGAATGAAACTGGCATAAAGAGCATCCCTTCACGCAGTGTATCGGTAATCTTGACCATTGTAGTCACCTCGCCTATAGCTGAGATTACCTTGACCTTCTCACCATCAGTGATGCCAAGTTTTCTGGCGTCAGACTCACAAATTTCCACAAAAGCCTCTGGGGAGAATTTTTTCAATCGTAAAGACCTGAAGCTTCTGGAGCCAGTGCCAAAGTGATAAAGAGTAGTCCCGGTGAGCAGAGTAAAGGGATAATCTGATTTTCTCTCCCTTGCTTGTGGAGTATATTTAATGGGGGAGAAACGGGCAAATCCCTTTAAGAGTTGCCTACCATAGGTGCGTCCTGTTTCCCCGTAGGCTAACTCATCCTGTCTTTCGGAATCAGTATAGGCTTCGTATGAAGGAACTAATTCCTCAATCTCACTCATAACATCCTGTAGAGAGGAAAATGGCATCGGAGACCCCATTTTGTCAGCCAGCCGCAGGATTATCTCCCAGTCTGGCAGGCTTTCACCAATAGGCTTGATCGCTTTACGCACCTTGTTTACCCTGCCCTCAAAATTAGTGAATGTTCCTTCCTTTTCGGCGAAGCTTGCGGCAGGTAGAACCACATTGGCTAGTTTGGCCGTCTCGGTAAGGAACATATCCTGCACCACGAGGAAATCGAGGGAAGTCAGGATTTCTGTAATGCGTCTCGAATTTGGAAAGCTCAAGACAGGATTTTCTCCTACGATGTACATGCCTTTAATCTTTCCCTTTTTTACCTGTTCCATAATCTCCAGGGTCGTTAGTCCAGGCTCAGCCGGCAAACTTGCTCCCCAACGTTCTTCGAACCTCCCCCTGGCCTGGGCATCCGTTACACTCTGATATCCAGGCAGAAATTTGGGCAGTGTTCCCATGTCGCAGGCGCCTTGTCCATTATTTTCTCTTTGCAGCGCATACACGCCACCCCCCTTACGCCCGATATTTCCCGCTAGTAACGCCAAATTTGCCAGGGCCCCCACACCGTCCGTTCCTGTGATATGCTGCGTGATTCCTGTGCCATAGACAATTGCCGCCCGGCTTGCCTTGGCATATAATCGAGCGGCGGTGCGAATTTCTTGACCTGTAACGCCAGTAGTCTTCTCGACATACTCCAGGGTATACTTTTTCAAGCTTTCTTCAAAAGCTTCAAAGTTATCTGTTCTTCTGGCGACAAATTCCTCGTCCAGCAAGCCTTCGTCAATAATCACCTTGGCCAGGCCATTTATAAGAGCCACGTCAGTGCCGACTTCAGGTCGTAACCAAAGATGGGCAAACAAAGAGAGCTTTGTCTGCCGAGGATCTATCAACAATAACTTGACACCGCGCTGTTTAACAGCACGCTTTATGGCATAACCGACGGCAGGAGCTGAGGAACTGAGATCAGTCCCAATGACTAATATGAGCTCTGATTGCTCCAGATCGCTAAGATAATTTGTAGTGCCGGAGAAGCCAAGGGAAGACCCCAGGCCCATACGACTGGCGGAGTTATACAAGCGACCGCCATTATCAATATTATTGGTACCCAGCACAGATCTGGCGAATCTCTGCAGGACATAGTTATCTTCGTTGGTGCACTTGGATGAACCTAGAACAGCTAGGCCGTCGGAACCTCGCTCATCCTTTACTCGCTTGAATCCAGTAGCTACTTGCTCCAGGGCTTCTTTCCAGGACAGTTCCTCAAAATTACCATTACCCCTGACCAGGGGTTTGAGCAACCTATCCGGGCTATGGATAAAATCACAACCGTAGCTTCCCCTTACGCAAAGCAAACTGTGATTTACCGGGTCTTCTTTACCGGGTGTAACTCGCACGACCTGATTATCCTTGACTTCTAAGCAAATACTGCAGCCGCAGCCGCAAAAGGGGCAGGTCGTTTCCGTCGTAGTCTTAGTCGTGCCCCCATATATCCTATCCTTTTCCATTAATGCGCCTGTAGGGCACAGCGCCACACAAGTTCCACAGAAAGTACACTCGGAGCTTTCCAGGGGCAAATTGTTCAGTGTCGCTGGTATGGTCGTAAATCCTCGTTGAAAGTAGTCAATAGCACCTTCAACGACTAGTTCCTGGCAGGCTCGAATACATTTGGCGCACAGTATGCACTTGCTCAAATCCCGTTCAAGGAAGGGATTGACCTCCTCAATGCTGGCCATCTGGGGAATCCTTTGCAACTCCACCAATCCGATGCCCAGGTCTGAGGCAATCTGGCGTAGCTGGCAGCGATTGCCTTTATCGCATACCAGGCAGGAATCAGGATGACTGGTAAGCATCAGCTTAACTATGGTTTTGCGGCGCTCTAGGACTCGTGGGGAATGCGTGTTGATTACCATCCCCGATGCTATCGGGGCGACACAAGATGCCAATAAGGCACTATTTCGTTCGTCTTCTACCAGACAGACACGGCAAGCCCCAACTGAAGTGAGTTGAGGATCGTGACAGAGTGTGGGGATATCTATGCCTGATTCTTTCGCCAGTTCTAAGATGGTCATCCCCGGATAGCCACTTACCTCACGACCGTCAAGAGTAATGGTTATCGGCTGCAAACCAATATCCTCCTTCATAACCCAGCAGGTGGGAGTAAGACTTTCCAAAGGGGATTACTTATTTTTATCTAGACCCTCCGGCCAGTTGGCAGACACGTAGGCAAAAGACCGAGGGAAGTATCTTCCTTCACCTACTGTCCTTATGCCAGTCAAGAGGTCGGAACTGGCAGCGCTCTTGGCAATAAAGCCGTAAGCCCCTACCTGCTTAGCAACAAACATGTTCTCTTCTTCGTCATATTGGGTTAGAATCAACACCTTTGTCTCTGGGTATTCCTCGGTTATTCGTTTCGTTGCTTCAAGTCCGCTCATCACCGGCATGACTATATCCATCACCGCCACATTTGGCGTAAGACGCTGCACTTTATCAACGGCATCTCGCCCGTCAACAGCTTCACCTATTACTTCCATGTCTTTTTGCAGACTCAGCAGGGCGCAAATTGCTTCCCTGACTACAGCATGGTCATCTACCACCAGCACCTTGATTCTTCTCAGTGTCTTATCCAGGAATTTCTCAGCCCAGGCCACTACTGAAGCTGACTCGACTGGCTTGATTAAATATTGTTCGGCTTCAAGCTTCAAGCCCTCGTCCATACGCCACCCCTTAATCAATTGCTTTTCCGGTGAGGCATCAACCACAATGAGAGGCACTTCTCTGAAATTGGGGTTCTGTTTCAACCACTGGTGCAGCCGAAAGGCATCTCCACGTGGCATTATTGTGCCCAAAATAATCAGGTCAGGTTTTTCGTGACGCGCTACCTCCTCTGCCTCTAATCTGTTGCCGGCGGTAAGCACCTGCCAACCTTTTGCCAGTAATTTAGCTTGCATATCCGCAATGAACTCCGACTCATCATCCACCAGCAGAATTTTAGTGTTCTTTTCCATCTTTCACCCCCTTGCCAACTACACGTTTTTAGGAGTTTGTTTTAGCCTGCTACTATAAAGTATAATGCCCGGTCTACTGAAGGAATAGAGGTGTTTACCCCAGAAGATAGGGATATATCACCGCAATTTTCTGCAGTTAATCGCTCATTTATGTGGACAACGCTTCCCATTAGTGGGGTGTGGGAAATAAGTAGTGCCGTGAAGACTACGAGGCAATAATCTCAGACGATGATAATGCCCTTGCGCAGGGCATATTTGAACAGGTCAAGGCGGTTGTGGATATCCAGCTTTGCCATCAGGTTAGTCTTGTGTCTTTCTACAGTTTTGGGACTAATGACCAGCATTCGGGCTATCTCACGAATAGAGTGCCCTTCTACTAGCAATTTTAGTATTTCTCTCTCTCGGCCGGTCAGCTGTTCGAAGGTGTCCTTGCTTTTTCCTACTCTGGCTATCTGTCGATAGTCTTCGACTAAGAGCCTGGCTATGGATGGAGATAGAAAAGAATCGCCATGGTACACAGACCGAATGGCTGAGGTAAGCTCTGAGGATGCCGCTACTTTACTAATAAAACCGCTGGCCCCAGCTTCAATAACAGGTAATACATATTCCCTGTCTTCATATTGGGTCAGTACTATCACCTTTGTCTCCGGGAACTCCTTGCGTATTCGGCGAGTTGCTTCCAGTCCATCCATAAGAGGCATGACTATGTCCATGAGCACTACGTTAGGCGAGAGCTTGGTAACCATTTCCAGCGCGTCCCTGCCATTGGCGGCCACGCCTACTGCTTCTATATCCCCGGTAAGAGCAAGTAAGGCACAAATACCATCACGTACGATGGCATGGTCGTCAGCTACCAGTACTCTTATTTTCGCCATATCTAATGTCTTGAGCTATTGGAATCTTGGCCCAAAGCGTAGTTCCTGCTCCAATCTTGGACTCCATACCGCTGGTGCCGCCAAGGAAGCCGATCCTCTCTCTCATACTGAATAATCCACGGCCTCGACCACTTTCCTCCACATCGGTGATTTTGGAAACATCAAATCCTTGCCCGTCATCGCTGATACTTAGCGAAAACTCATCTGGTTGATATACCAGCACTATGGAAGCATTCTTTGCTTTAGAGTGTTCGGCAATGTTGCCAATGAGTCCCTGGATAACGCGGAAAAGAGCAGCTTCTACATCGGGAGGAAACCGCATCTCAGTCCCTTTAACCTCCACTGTTACGTTAATGTTTAAGGGCTGAAGCCTACTGTGGGCATGCTGGCGAACAGCAGCGACTAACCCCAGGGTATCCAATAAAGCAGGGTGGAGATTGGAAATTATTCTACTTACTTCCTTATGCACCTGTACTGTCAGCGATTGAACTTTTTTGAGTCCATCAATGAATGTATCATCTTGATTACCAGACTTCGCCGACATTTCTATCAGCACTTCTAACTGGAGTGCTATCCCAGAGAGCGATTGACTGGTCTCATCGTGTAGCTCACGGGCAATCCTCCTCCGTTCCTCCTCCTCTGCTACAAGATTCTGTCGTGCAAGTTTGCGTAATCTTTCCCGTGCTTTTCTCAGCCGCTCGTACAGTGCTGCCTGCTCAATGGCTATGCCGAGTTGGTCCCCAATCGAGTGCAAGAGATGCATATCTTCTTTGGTGAAGCTACGCGGCACATGGCTAGCGACATTGAGCACTCCTAGAACATTATCTTTCGCTCGGAGGGGAACGCAAATGAATGCCCTTAAACCCTCTAAGCTTAGCAGGTCAATCCGAAGGGCATTTGGTTCTGAGGAAATATCCTCCAGTAGTACCGCCCTGCCGCTTTGAGCTACCTTCCCTGCGATTCCCTCGCCAAGTTTAAGACGCATCTCCTCAGCATATTTGTCGGATAGGCCGTGATAAACACGGTAGAACAGCGTCTGACTCGGCTCATCCAGGAGCATTATTCCTCCAACGGTTCCGTTCATGACGTTAAGCACATTATCCAAGCCAATCCTGAGAATATCATCCAATTCACGCAGACCGCTGATTGCCGCCGAGACTCGGCTCGAAGCCATAAGGCCATGATAATATTTCTCGGCCTTGCTGCCCTGATCAGATAGATTTAAATCAGAACTAGCTGGACCGGCAGCTTTCTTAACTCCCTTACCTTTTTTCATTGTCAGTTACTTCACCAAAGTAGCCCTACATTTTCCAGAGCCAGCAAGGAAACTCACAAGGTTGCCCACCACGAACAAAATGCTATCCCTCAACCCACTAAGCCTATACAAAATCATGGCCTTTTGCAACCTCTTGTGTTTGCTCCAATTAAGCAACGCATTGTTTTCTTCCCCAAGATAGTGGAGTCATCCCTGGCATCGCCAGGCGATATGAGGCATAGCAGTGTTTTCTCGCTTATTAGCCTGCCATTATGGGTTGGCATGAGACCCGAGCCAGCCCCTATCACTCAATTTGCCGACTTTTTCCCAATCCGACGAAAATCTTGAAAGAACGAAAAGGCGCTTGACAGTGTGTGGAGGGATGATACAGTATAAACTAAGATTTTGGTGCAACTAAATTATTACTAGTGCATTATATCAATGAGGTACGCTTAGTTTTTTCTACTGGCTAATATGGATTTAAGCGAAGAAAAGGAGCTCGTCAGACAGGCACAAAAAGCCCCCGATGCTTTTGCTGAGCTTTACGACCGGTATTATCCCAAAATCTTTGGCTATGTCCTGAGGCGGACTGCCAATCTTGAAGCTGCCCAGGATATTACTTCAGAGACATTTTTTAAGGCATTGAGGAAGCTCTGGCAATTTCGCTGGCGCAATATCTCTTTTTCCTCATGGCTGTATAAAATCGCCACCAACGAGATTAACCAGTACTTTAGAAAAGCCGAATACAAAAAATCCGCATCACTGGAAGAATTACAGGAACAGGGTTTTGAACCCATATCACCCCATGACCCCGAAAGCGAACTAATAGAAGCGCAGGAAAAATTAAAACAACATCAAGATTTTCTGGAAATTCAGGAAAAAATCGTTCGGCTCCCTGCTAAATACCAGGAGGTCATTTCTCTCAGATTTTTTGAGAAAAAACAGATTAAAGAAATTGGTGAAATCCTCGGGAAAAAAGAGGGAACGATAAAGTCCCTGCTCCACCGGGCAGTGGAGAAATTAAGAGAAGCAGATTAAACCACCCCACGAAAAGCTTGTGATTTTCTTGGGGACCCCATCAAATTAAAGTCAAATTTACTCAGGGGCCCCAAAAAGTCGCAAGACTTTTTGGGTTAAATGATGCAACCTTTTTCGACCTTCTGCATTTACAGTAATAGAAGGAGACAAAGTTTATGAAACACGAAGACTTAATCAAGAAACTAGAAAACCTGGAAACTCCGGAAATCGAACTTCCCGGCCGTAGGCAAGCCTTGAAGATGTTTTTGCTCAACTCCGGGCGTTTTAGGGAGAAGACGATTATGAATTGGGCAAAAGTATTAGCCCCCATCACTGCTGCCGTGTTTCTAATAGCGGTTGTGGGAGTTTTTGCGGTGTATAGGCCCGGGCCTGTGCCCCTGGGAGGGAATCAAATCAGCAGGTTCGCTTCTTACGAGCAATTGCAGGAATTTGTGAATGTCAACACACAAGATAAGGGTATGCACATCATGCCGGACCGCTTTTGGTCAGGCACTGCCGAAGAGAACGCGCTTGCTCCTGCTTCCGGTGCCTCGGACTACTCTACCACCAATATCCAGGTTGCCGGGGTAGATGAGGCAGATATCGTTAAGACCGACGGAGAGTATATTTACCTCGCTTCGGGGAACAGGACTACCATCGTGCGGGCGTATCCCCCTGAACAAGCTCAGGTCCTATCCGAAATCGAGCTAGAGGGAACAGTGATAGGAATATTCATCAATGGTGACAGGCTGGTCGTGTTTGAGCAGGAAACGCCTTATTATCTTTATTATGATGATATGCCCGTTGTAAGGGAACATGACATCATGCCTTACATATCACCCAAGACATTTATTAAAGTATATGATGTCTCAGACAGAGCAAACCCCCGGCTGCAAAGGGAGCTTTCTGCCGATGGTCAATACGTCAGTTCCAGAATGATAGATGATTACGCTTATGTGGTGGTAAACGAGCCTGTGTATGAACAGGACGATGAAATAAACCTCCCCAGGATTTATACCGGCGGCAACGAGACGGGAACGGAAATACCCGCCACAGATATCTACTATTCCGATGTCGCTGACTACTATTATATGTACACGACGATTATAGCCATAAACACGCAGAACGATGACCAGGAGCCCACATATGAAACAATCCTGCTGGGAGCCAGCAGCAACCTGTATGTCTCTACGGATAACATCTACCTGACCTTCCCGGTATGGGGAGGGGACGTGGGCGATTCCCAAAAAACCTCTATCCACCGCATCCACATTGAGGGTAGCCTAATGAATTATACCGCCAGTGGCGAAGTCCCTGGTATGGTGCTGAATCAGTTCTCTATGGATCAGTATGAGGGCTACTTCAGGGTGGCAACCACAACATACGGGCAAACAACCCAGAATAACGTATACGTTCTGAATATGGCCCTCAACATTACCGGCTCATTGGAAGACCTCGCTCCCGGGGAGACCATCTATTCAGCCAGATTTATGGGTGAAAGAGGCTATCTGGTAACCTTCAAGCAAGTTGACCCACTATTCGTGATAGACCTCAGTGACCCCCGTTATCCTAAGGAGCTCGGGTACTTAAAGGTAACTGGCTATTCAGACTACCTCCATCCCTACGACGAGAACCACCTTATAGGGATAGGTAAGGAGACAACGGACGCGGGGGAATTTGCCTGGTATCAAGGAGTGAAGATATCGCTTTTTGATGTCAGCGATGTCGGCAACCCGCAGGAGATATCCAAGTATGAAATAGGCGACAGGGGCACCGATTCACCGGTCCTGTGGGACCACAAGGCATTTCTATTTGACAGGGCCAGGAACCTGCTGGTGATACCCGTCTTGGTCGCCGAAGTAGATCAGTCGGAGTATCCTGAGGGAGTTCCTTCCTGGGCTTATGGCGAGCCTGTCTGGCAGGGCGCATATGTATTTAACGTATCTCTGGACCAAGGGATCCAGCTCAAAGGTGGAATCACCCATATTGAGAATCTCGGTGACACGGAAGAGGATTATTACTACTTTTACTCTCCCTACTCGGTCGAGAGATCCCTTTACATAGATGATGTCCTCTACACTATCTCGGACGCCAAGATAAAGATGAACAGCCTGGAGACCCTGGGTTACATCAATGAAGTGGAGCTCCCGTACTCGACCTGGACACCTTACGAGTACCCACCTGATGAGCCCCGGGCCGAGGAATCGTCGCCGGGTGCTGAATCTGGAGGTGAAACGCTTCCAAAATAGCCAAATTTGTACGGAAGAGCAAAATAGACAGTCTAAATATTTATGGGAGGTGAACGAAATGAATAAGAAATTGATAGCCGTATTAGTCATAGTGTTGCTGCTGGCGGTAGCCTCTGTTCAGATGGCTCAGCCGGCAGGAGGCGAGGTGCTCCAATCCGACAAAGAACGGATAACTTCACCGGATGCCGGTTCGAGTGAGCAAGCATTGCTGATTGAAGGAAACAGCGCCTTCGCCTTTGAGCTTTATCAGGCGCTTAAAGGAGAGGAGGGTAATCTTTTCTACTCTCCCTATAGCATCTCACTGGCGCTGGCGATGACATACGCCGGAGCGCGCGGCGAAACTGCTCAGCAGATGGCCGCTACCCTTCACTTTATTCTTGAACAGGATAGGTTGCACCCGGCATTTAACTGGCTTGATGCCGAACTTGCCACAAGGGGTGAAGGTGCTGAAGGCCAAGACGGGGAAGGGTTCAGGCTAAATATTGTTAACGCCATCTGGGGGCAGAAAGATTATGAGTTCCTGACTGACTTCCTCGATGTCCTGGCCGAGAACTACGGTGCCGGGCTGAGAATACTGGATTTCATAACGGAGACGGAAAAGTCCCGCCTCACCATCAATGATTGGGTCAGTGACCAGACGGAAGGTCGCATTGAAGACCTTATCTCGCAAGGCTTGATTGATGCACTGACCCGCCTTGTGCTGACCAATGCTATCTACTTCAATGCTGCCTGGGAATACCCTTTCAATGGGAACATTACAGCAGATGGCCCGTTCTACCTCCTTGACGGCGGGCAGGTAATAGTGCCGATGATGAAGCAGACAGAGTCGTTCGGCTACACCGAGGGGGAAGGATACCAGGCAGTGGAGTTGCTCTATGATGGCGGTGAACTCTCCATGGTTATCCTCCTGCCCGAAGCTGGACAGTTCGAGGCTTTTGAAGAAGGACTTCAGGCTCAGCAAGTTGATGCCATCATAAATGATCTGAAAAACACTCGAGTCACCCTGACGATGCCGCGGTTTGAATTTGACTCGGAATTCAGCCTGAAGGACACCCTCGCCGGGATGGGCATGCCGATTGCCTTCTCCGGGGCTGCCGATTTTTCCGGTATGACGGGTTCACCGGACCTGTTCATAAGTGAAGTGATAC
>JBAUEM010000016.1:0-10918 GCA_049678605.1 Dehalococcoidia bacterium | reverse complement strand
GGATATTCCTCCCTTAACTTAAGCACTGCCTCAGCTAGTTTCACTGGATAAATAGGCTGTCTTACATGCCTGGGGCGATGAGAATGATCTTCCAGGCTCTCTACATGCCTGGGATCATAGCGCCTTTCCCAGCGGTAGAAGGTTTGAGGAGAGATGTCGAAGTGGCGGCAAGTAAGCCTGGCATTGTGGTCGCGGGAATTGTAGTAATCGAACCATTTAAGTCTTTGCCTGGCTTTCTTTGATAGCACCGGGATACTTGCCAGGCGTCCACATCCCGGAATTTCGCTATAAACATTCATAGTGCAACCATTATAGCGTCCTTTCATAACTTGTGTGTCACCCATCTATCTGAACTAGATCAAGTCTCGTGCTTCCCAGCGACTTTGGCTCTCAGGGAGCAGTGTATCCATTGGGCTATATTTAGCACCACTTTGTTTCTCAATCCCCAAGACGAAAATTGTTCGAAAATTCAAAAAATCGCCAAAAGGTATTGACAAAATAAAGATAAGGTTTATAATAGAATTGTGGGGAAAAGTGGGGAAAGAGGGTAAGCGAGGGTGTGAGAGGTGAGGTAAACGAGGCAAGATTGGGGGGCATGGGGGAGAACCGAGTAGAGTAAGATGTTTTTTGGTGAGTATCCATATAAGGTTGATGAAAAGGGCAGAGTGCCTCTGCCGCCAAAATTCAGGCGACAGATGAGGGAGGGCGTGATATTAGCCAAGGGGATGGGAGAGAAATGCATTGCTGTTTACCCTGTAGCTGAGTGGAAAAGGTTGTCCGATAGCCTGGCTACCAAGGCAGTAACCCCAGCTAACTTAAGGAAGTTGAATCGCGCTATCTTCGGCTCTGCCTTCAGCACCTCCTTCGATGGGCAAGGCAGGATAACATTGCCATATCCCCTGCGCGAGTACGCCGGGATTGGTGACACAGCGATTGTTGTCGGTGCTAATAACTGTGTTGAACTCTGGTGCGAAGGTGAATGGCAGGCTGAGAAAACATCGGCCGAAGAGCAGGCATCACAGATAATTGAGAGTTTTGGAGCATAGTGAATGATCGTCACCATGTCCTTGCCAGTCCACGTGCCCGTTCTGCTTGATGAAGTTATAGCAGGGCTACAGGCTCAGCGAGGAGGTTACTTCGTTGACTGCACTGTCGGTCTGGGGGGACACGCGGCAGCGATACTGGAAAAAATTTCACCCTCAGGAAAACTTTTAGGCATTGATGCTGATCCCGAAGCCATCAAATTAAGTCAAGATAAACTTAGCGACTATAGCGAAGCAGTTACTTTGGTTAATGACAACTTTGTTAACCTTGAGGCTATCTGCAGAAGATACCATTTTCATCCAGTTGATGGTATTCTTTTCGACATTGGTGTTTCTTCTCTGCAACTGGATACAGCCGAACGTGGCTTCAGCTTCCACCTCGATGCTCCCCTAAATATGAGGTTCGATCCCGGGCAAGGGTTAACCGCATCGGATATCGTCAACAGCTTCTCTGAGCAAGAGTTGGCTAAGCTCATAGAAAAATACGGTGAAGAGCGTCACAGCCGGCGGATAGCGCGGTACATCGTTCAAAATCGCCCTATCGCTACCACCGTGGAGCTTGCCCGCTTGGTAGAGCAAGCTTCAGGCGGCAAGCGTGCCAAAATTCACCCTGCCACAAGAACCTTTATGGCGCTTCGTATCGCGGTCAACAGTGAACTACAGAATCTGGAGCTGGCTCTCAAACAAACTATTGACCTCCTTCGCCCCGGGGGGAGATTAACAGTCATTAGTTATCATTCTCTGGAAGACCGCATAGTTAAGCAATTCATGCGATACGCAGCCAGCAGCTGCCTATGCCCCCCGGGAACAGTAATATGTTGCTGTGGGCATGTGTCCACCTTGAAGCTCATTTCACGGAAGGTCATTAAACCTACCTCGTTGGAGATAGAATCCAACCCACGCAGCCGTAGCGCTAAATTAAGGGTAGCCGAGCGACTCAACTAGGCAGCACTCTCAGCAAAAAAGGAGGTGAAAATGGCAAAGAAAATCATTTCAGCTATTGATGTGGGCACAACTAAAGTAGCCACTATCGTGGCTAATATCAAAGCGGAAGACGACATTGAAGTTTTAGGAGTGGGAGTCGTTCCCTGTCGCGGCCTACATAAAGGCATCGTTGTCAATATGGATGAAGCCAGACAGTCCATTGCCGCATCAGTGAAGGAAGCTCAAAGAATTAGCGGCATACGTATAGATTCTGCCTATGTTGGGGTTACCGGCAGGCACATAAGCAGCCTGAATAATCGGGGGGTGGTAGCTATCCCCCGAGACGATCGATTAGTGCGTACTCAGGACCTTAAACGGGTGCTATCTGCGGCTCGTAATATCACCGTCGCTGAGGGAAAGAGGGTGCTCCACGCCATTCCTCGCTCCTACGCCCTGGATGGACAGGAGGGAGTGAGACAGCCAGTAGGCATGCATGGGTCCAGGTTAGATGTAGAAACCCATATCATCACTGCTTCAGTAACTTCGATACAAAACCTGGCCAAATGCGTCCGCAGTGTTGGCGTTGATGTTGATGACCTAGTCCTCGAGCCTCTGGCTAGTGGAGAAGCAGTATTGACTCCAGAGGAAAGAGAATCAGGCGTTATCATGGCTGACATCGGGGGCGGTACCACGGATATAGCGGTATTTAAGAATGGCAGCATCTATCACACCGGTATCCTTCCAGTAGCCGGTTACCAGGTAACCAGCGACATCTCCATAGGCCTGGGCCTGCCTTTTAATATTGCGGAAAAGATGAAGAAGAGATATGGCAATGTCACACCTACTTTAGATATGGACCAAATGGTCCAAGTGGGTATCGAGAATGGTCATAGCGCCTCTTATAAAGACCTATGCAATATTATCCGGGCTCGCATGGAGGAGTTGCTACAACTCATATTGCTGGAGATGCCCACCAGCGATTATCAGACCCTGGCGCCTTGTGGTTTAGTGCTCACCGGTGGCACATCCAATCTGTCCGGGCTTGACGAGTTAGGGCAGTCACTGTTGCGAATTCCGGTGCGCAACGGCCGACCTTTGAGTATGGGCGTCTATGGCATTTCCGATATCCTGCATGATCCGTCTTATGCTACCACCTTGGGACTGATACTATGGCAGGTGCGAGGCAAAGAAGGATCAACTTACAGAGAAAAAAGGGCTGGTACTTGGAGCAGCTTTATGAGTTTAATTAGAAAGCTGTTTCGTGCCTAACTTGTGAAAGGAGGATTAGAATGGCAAAGCAAATTTATACTCCAACTCCAGCAAGAATCAAAGGCATTGGCATTGGCGGCGGCGGTTGCAATGCCATTACTCGCATGGTCCGTGAGGGGATAAAGGGCGTTGACTTCATGGCCATGAATACCGATGGCCAGGCGCTGGCTCTGGCTGAAGCTCCTACCAGAATTCAATTGGGTGAGAAATTGACCAAGGGTTTGGGCGCCGGTGGCGACCATAAGCTTGGAACCAAAGCAGCTGAAGAAAGCCGCAGCATAATCGAAGACCTCGTTCAGGATGCTGATATGGTGTTTATTGCTGCTGGCATGGGCGGTGGCACAGGCACAGGTGGCATTCCTGTAGTGGCTGAGGTGGCTAAGCAGAGTGGCGCTCTCACCATTGCAGTTGTGACCAAGCCCTTCACCTTCGAGGGAATGCATAGAGCTCAAGTAGCCGAGGAAGGGCTGGTTAACCTCTCGGACAAGGTTGATACACTTATCATCATACCTAATGACCGCCTTCTTCAGCTCTGCGATGCCAAGACGAGTGTGGACAACGCCTTCAGGCTAGCAGATGATGCTCTTCTGTTGGGAGTTCAGGCTATCTCCGAAGTAGTTACCGTCCCGGGACTGATCAACCTGGACTTCGCCGATATTAAATCGGTAATGAGAGACGCTGGCCCAGCTTGGATGTCTGTGGGTAAAGCCAGCGGGCAAAGTCGCGCTGCTGAAGCGGCTAAGGCTGCTCTGGCTAGCCCCTTGCTCGACGTATCCGTAGATGGAGCTACGGGGGTGCTGTTCAATATTACTGGTGGCCCAAGTCTCACTCTGTTTGAGTGTAATGAGGCTGCCCAAATAATCAGCCAAGCAGTGGACCCCAACGCCAACATAGTCTTCGGGGTGGTGTTTGACCCCAAGATGGATAGCGAGGTTCGAATTACCGTTATCGCTACTGGCTTCGCTAAGCAACAAGGCAGGGGAATATACAGCGCCGAGGAGCTGCGTCGCCTGATAAAAGGCAACAGCGATGTTCTTGACGTACCCTCTTTCTTACGCCGTGCTCAGCATTTTCCTGCCTCCCATCTGGAGAGTGGCTACAAAACTCCCGCACGGGTTACTCCAGAGCCAACCAAAATATCTCGACAGTAAACCTAAACCTCATTAGGGGAAAGGGGTAGCTCACGCTACCCCTTTCCCCTACGATACTGTAACAATTTCCCCCAGCACTCAGAGCACTGAGTGCTGGGTTGCATTATTTTTACAATTGTGGCATAATGGTTAGTTAGACCTTTAAATCAGTCCAGTGAGGCTGGTAAGGGGAAATATGCTTAAGCACACCGCAATAGAAGCACCAATTGAGACCTCTTGCCAGTTTGAAGGCAGGAGGTTTTTTAATGCCTGAAAAGATTCTCCTGACCTCAAGGGAGGTAGGGCGGGCGTTAGCTCGCATTGCTCACGAGATTGTAGAAAAGAATAAGGGCGCGGAAGGTGTCGTGCTCGTAGGCATGCGAACTCGGGGAGTGCCTTTAGCCAAGCGCATAGCTGAAATAATCGAAGGCTTCGAAGGAACCCCGATCCCCGTGGGTACTCTGGACATTGGCCTTTATCGCGATGACATTTCACCTTCGGAATTAAAGTCAGCGAACCAGAGCCACACTGATATCCCCACTAGTATCACCGATAGGCGCGTAATCCTGGTTGATGATGTTCTCTATACTGGACGGAGCATTCGTGCCGCTATGGATGCCTTGATGGACATGGGACGTCCAAGCTCTATTCAATTAGCTGTACTTATCGACCGTGGCCATCGAGAGCTTCCCATCCGGGCCGATTATGTCGGTAAAAATATACCAAGCTCTACAGATGAGGATATACAGGTTCAACTTGAGGAGATTGATGGCGTAGATGAGGTGGTAATCGGGAGTCTGGCCAACAGGGAGCTAATTAGAGGAAATTGAAGGGGGGAGACATCATGAATCTAGCAAATAGAAATCTGGTGACCATAGACGATTTATCCAACGGGGAAATCGAAGCGCTGTTTTCTCTGGCAGACAAGATGGCGGACTCCATAAATGAGCAGTCCGGAATATGCCAGAGCAAGATCATGGCCAGCCTGTTTTTTGAGCCAAGCACCAGAACGAGGCTGTCTTTTGAAGCTGCGATGCTCAGGCTTGGGGGGCGCGTCATAAGCGCAGTCGACATAGGGGCAAGCTCCCTGTCCAAAGGCGAAAGCATTGCTGATATGGCGAAAGTGCTCGGGAGCTATGCCGATATAATTGTTATCAGGCATCCGTGGGAAGGAGCAGCCAGAGTGGTTGCCGACTACGCTGGCGTCCCCGTGATAAATGCTGGTGACGGGAGCCATGAACATCCCACCCAAACCTTGTGCGACCTCTACACCATTAAAAAAGAACGGCAGACCGTTAAGGGACTCAGAATTGCTCTGTGGGGAGACTTGAAACACGGGCGAACAGTACATTCCCTGATCTATGCCTTAGCCAGGTTTGGTGCCACTATCCTTTTCTGCCCCGGCCCAGAGCTTGAGATGCCGGAGCATGTCCTCAGGAGACTAAGCACAGAATATAAAGGTGAGTTGAAAAGATGCAGGGATCTGAACCAAGAACTTGAAAGGGGGCTCTTCCCTATCGATGCCATATACATGACTCCAGGTAGCCCACATCAACTTGCCATGCTGCCTGACATAAGTATCCGAGTGGAACTGAAGGCGGGGGTTGACGCCCTTTATGTCACCAGGCTTCAAAAGGAAAGGCAAGCGCCCACGGTGGAGGAACAGGAGTTGAGAAAAGGCTACCCGGTGGTAGATAAAAAACTCCTTAAAGGAAAGGAGTTTAAGAAAACACTTGTTATGCATCCGCTACCCCGTGTTGATGAGTTGACCCATGAGGTGGATGCTGACCCCCGGAGCATGTATTTCAAGCAGGCAGCTTACGGAATGCCCGTCAGAATGGCGCTCCTGGCCCTCTTATTGGGCGCCAAGGAAGTCGCAATTCCTGAAGAAGCGGATTCATTTGTCCGGAAGATAGATTATCCCGTTTATAAGCGAGATTCCGGGGTTAAGTGCCCTAATATAAAGTGTGTCTCAAACCAGGAAACAGAAGTAAGATACATAAAGCCTGAGTTCAAAATAGTAAGTCGCGAGCCTTTAACGTTGCGGTGTGTCTATTGCGACCATGAGCTTCATCCTCGATATGTCGCCAGTTCAGAGTGGCATCAACGGAAGTTGGAGAACAAAAAATATCACAGCGCTGATAGCCACTTTGCTCGGAAGATTAAACCAGAGAATCTGATTATTTTTGCTTCGGAAAATGAAGCTCAGGCTCATCAGTTCAAGCCCAGCAGCTATGCCAGACAATGAATAAGGAAGCTATCTTTCTGCTTATCCATGGCGGCCATATAATTGACCCCAGCCAGGGCATAGACCAGATTGGTGACTTGCTTATTGCTGAGGGCAAGATTGTGCAGGCCGGGGGCACTGTCATTCTGAGCCAAAGCCCTGAGCATCGCGAAGGGGAAGTGATGAATCTCGATGCCTCGGGACTAGTCGTCTGCCCCGGCTTTATAGACCTCCACTGTCATCTTCGTGAGCCAGGTTTTGAGGATAAGGAAACAATCGCCACGGGGACAAAAGCAGCCGCCATAGGTGGTTTTGCCACTATTTGTTGTATGGCAAACACAAATCCTCCTTTGGATAATCCGGCTGCTGTAGATTGGCTGAGACAAAAGGCGAATAAAGATGGCTTAGTTACCGTCCTTCCTATAGCTTGTATCACTAAAGGTAGAAAGGGCGAAGAATTAACCGATATGGCCGGACTGGCTGAAGCCGGGGTGCTTGCTTTCAGCGATGATGGCAACCCTGTGGCAAGCTCACAGCTTATGCATCGTGCCATGGAGTATAGCCGAGACCTGGGCTTGCCAATCATTGACCATTGTGAGGATAAGACGCTGAGTGACAATGGAATCATAAATGAAGGTCGGGTATCCGCCAAGTTGGGGCTGAAAGGGATTCCAGCAGCCGCTGAGGAAGTCATGATAGCCCGTGACCTGATTCTGGCAAAGCGGACCAAGGCCAGGCTTCACATTGCCCATGCGAGCACCAAAGGCTCCGTGGAGCTTATACGCCATGCCAAGGAAGAAGGGATTTCGGTAACCGCTGAGGTCACACCTCACCACCTGACGTTAACCGAGGAAAGGATTATGGGTAAAGCTTCAAACGAACCCCTTGATACCAATGCCAAAGTAAACCCGCCCCTGCGCACTAAAGAGGATGTCGAAGCCCTAATTGAGGGACTTAAAGACGGGGTGATCGACGCTATCGCCACTGACCACGCACCACACACTCTGGCGGACAAAATTTGTGGGCTAGAGCGAGCTGCGTTTGGCATCAGTGGCTTTGAAACCGCTTTCGGCTGCCTCATGGGCTTGGTGCCCCAAGGAGAAATAAGCCTTACTCAGCTGCTCTCCAAGCTCACTTGTGAGCCAGCGAAAGTCACTGGTAGAAATGGTGAACTGGGCACCTTAAAGGCAGGCGCTCCAGCTAATATCACCATACTTGACCCTGACCGGGAATGGATAGTGGATAGCCGCAATTTTGCCTCTAAGGGTAAAAATACTCCTTACGATGGTTACAAGTTTAAGGGCAAGGTGATGGCAACTATAGCAAATGGCAAGATAGTTTATATAGATGATTCCCTTGTCATTGCGAGGAGCGAAGTGACGAAGCAATCTCATGGCTAGGAAAGCGATTTTAGTCCTCGAGGATGGGTCGGTTTACGAAGGCCATTCCTTTGGTGCCGAGACCACTGCCTATGGCGAAGTAGTCTTCAACACCAGCATGACCGGCTACCAGGAGATGCTCACAGACCCCTCTTATGCCGGTCAAATTCTTGTCCCTACCTATCCCTTAATTGGCAATTATGGCATCAACGAATCCGACTTTGAATCCAGGCAAATTCAGGTGAGAGGCTTTGCCGTTCGAGAATATTGCTCCCAGCCCAGCCACTGGCAAAGCACCCGGACTTTGCATGAGTTTCTGCTGGCTGGTGGCATTCCTGGCATCAGCGGCATAGATACCCGTGCTTTGACTCGCCGTCTGAGGTCAAGCGGGGTGATGACGGGCATTCTCAGTTCAGAGATGACCATTGAAGAGGCATCGAAGGAGCTAAAGAGCTTGCCTAGATATGATGTTACTGATTTCGTTCACCAGGTTAGCACCGAGAAGGCATATGAGTGGCAATCCAATACGCCTGCCACTGTGACCCTGCCTTCTCTGGCATTGCGCGGAGCGTCAGCGGTTGCGAGGCGAAGCCGAAGCAAACTCGGCGAGATTCCTCGCTCACGCTCGGAACAGGCTCCGCAATCTCTTAAAATCCTGGTTATCGACTACGGCTTGAAATACAACATACTGCGTATCTTGAGCCAGCTTGGATGCCAGGCAAGTGCTGTCCCGTGCACTGCTTCAGCAAAAGACGTCTTAGCCTTAAACCCCGATGGCATTGTCCTCTCCCCCGGCCCGGGCGACCCGGCCCTCCTTGATGATATCACGGACACGGCAAGAGAGCTTATAGGGCGAAAGCCGATAATGGGCATCTGCCTGGGGCATCAGCTTATAGGCAAGGCTTTAGGAGCACAGACATTCAAATTGAAGTTTGGGCATCGCGGCGGCAACCATCCGGTACGGGATTTAGCTACTGGCAGGGTCTATATCACCGCTCAGAATCATGGCTATGCCATAGACGCCGATACCGTGAAGGAAGGGCTTGAGGTCAGCCATATAAACTTAAACGACGGCACGGTGGAGGGACTCCGCCACCGGGACTTCCCCATCCTGTCCATCCAATACCACTCCGAAGCCTCCCCCGGCCCACTAGATAACATGTATCTATTTGAAAGATTTCTGGAGATGGTGGGAGGATAAGCGAAGTAAAAGAGGGCAAAAATGTGCAGTGAAAAAGCAATTGAGTTGCTACAGGAAAAGGCAAAGGAATTCGTCAAGCTTCTTAACGAAGGTGTTTTCCGTAGCAGCGTGATGTACCACTACCGCTTTCATAGATGGTGCAGCGAAACAGAATACGCATTGATCCAAGTTTTCGGTGAAGATTCTAGGCAGTTGAAGAGGTTCCTAAATGCAGCAGAGTTGCCGCCTTTGAAAGGAACACCAGATCAGCTTAGTCAACATAGAGTTAAGTCGATGATGAGAGCCTCGGCTGAATTAGAAGCAATACTCTCATCAATAGAAGAATATGGTATTCCTGAGAAATATGAGATATTGGGACTTGAAGCGCAGCCTGCTGCTGCGGCACAGCCACCAAGTAGGACAACTGAAGTGCCGGATTATCTTTTTGACAAAATGCAATTGCATCTTCGGATAATCACAGCCAGCAAGTCCCTTTTTGAATCAGGCCATTATGCCCAAGCTATTTTTGAGGCATTTAAAGCCGTTGAAAATTTCGTTCAAGATAAGTCAGGATCAACTCTATATGGTACAAATCTCATGGAAAGAGTATTTAACGAAGAAGATCCAATTATTAAAGTGCCTGAGGCTGGCCACTACTATAAAGAGGTCCAAAAAGGATTCAAGCATCTCTTTGTTGGAGCTTCACAAGGCATAAGAAATCCTAAAGCCCACAAGGAAATTATTCAGAAAGACCCATATATTACTCTTCAGTATTTAGGGTTTTTCAGTTTCTTATTAAAAAGGATTGACTACTGGGAGACAGGTGTCTCGTAAATGTCTAAACCATCTAAGGTCTTAGTCATTGGCTCGGGGCCGATAATCATCGGGCAGGCGGCGGAGTTCGATTATTCCGGGACCCAGGCATGCCGGTCGCTTCGGGAAGAGGGCGTTACCACAGTCCTGGTGAACTCGAACCCGGCCACCATCATGACCGACGAGGGCATTGCCGATATCGTTTATATCGAACCTCTCACCGTGGAAGTCCTGGCTCGCATAATTGAAAGAGAGCGCCCCGATGGGCTATTGCCTACCCTTGGGGGACAGACGGGGCTTAACCTGGCAGTGGAGTTAGCCGATGCCGGCATACTGGATAAATATGACGTGAGGATGCTGGGAACATCCTTAGAGACGATAAAGAAGGCTGAGGAGAGGTCTTTGTTTAAGCAGCTTCTTGTTGGTATTGGCGAGCCAGTGCCTGAGAGCGCTACGGTGAAGTCGGTGAAGGAAGCGAAAGAACTGGCAAACTCCATTGGCTTACCTCTTATTGTGCGTCCTTCCTACACCCTGGGGGGCACGGGCGGCGGCATCGCCCACACTATGAAAGAGCTTGAGCAGATTGTTGCTAATGGCCTGGATTCCAGCATGAGCCACGAGGTCCTGGTGGAACAGTGTGTCTTAGGCTGGAAGGAACTAGAATACGAAGTTATGCGGGACGCTGCTGATAACTGCATTACCGTGTGTAATATGGAAAACATTGATCCCATGGGTGTGCATACCGGGGATAGCATTGTGGTAGCCCCTAGCCAGACTCTCACCGATAAAGAATACCAGATGCTCAGGTCGGCCAGTCTGAGAATCATAAGAGCTTTGGGAATCGAGGGTGGCTGTAATATACAGTTTGCCTTGACCCCCAGTCCAATAGTGGCGGAAAAATGGGCCCCGGACCAGAAGGGAGTTGCCAAAAGCGAATATCATGTAATTGAAGT
>JBAUEM010000015.1:0-56450 GCA_049678605.1 Dehalococcoidia bacterium | reverse complement strand
GCCGTGAGGTGTTGGGTTAAGTCCCGCAACGAGCGCAACCCTTGTCCTATGTTAAATTCTCATAGGAGACTGCCTTGTACAGCAAGGAGGAAGGAAAGGATGACGTCAAGTCAGCATGGCCTTTATGCCCTGGGCTACACACACGCTACAATGGGTGATACAGAGGGTTGCCAAGGAGCGATCCGGAGCTAATCCCTTAAAATCATCCTCAGTTCAGATTGCAGGCTGAAATCGCCTGCATGAAGGCGGAGTTGCTAGTAACCGCAGGTCAGCTATACTGCGGTGAATACGTTCTCGGGCCTTGTACACACCGCCCGTCACGCCATGGGAGTTGGCAACACCTGAAGTCGATGGGCTAACTTGTGATTAACAAGAGGCAGTCGCCTAAGGTGGGGTTGGTGACTGTGACGAAGTCGTAACAAGGCAGCCGTACGGGAACGTGTGGCTGAATCACCTCCTTTCTAAGGAGTCATAAGTCAAAAGCTTAGGGATTCCTAGGTCGGTCGATAGACTTGGAAGTCTGTCGTTGATTGTTTGAAGTTTGCCTTCCTTCCACTATTCAGTTGTTAAAAGTCTTGTTCCCTTCTTTACCCTCTCCAGTTTATCCTTAATGTGGTAGCTCGGCCCGCTGGTAGGTATGATATGGCAATTTTTTGACCTCCTTCCTCCTCCGTATCATTGCAAGATGTCTTCCTGTGTAAACGTCATACATTTTTATCTGTGCCTCTCGATTTTTTGGGGCTTGTGCATGACACTGGTAAAATATTGTTGTGTTATGGTATTATGAGTCAGACTATGTTGAAAGGAGCATAAGGTGAAAGTACTCTTAGTTTATCCTCAGTATCCGGATACCTTCTGGAGTTTTAAGCATGCTTTAAAATTTGTTTTTAAAAAGGCAACTTTCCCCCCTCTGGGCGTATTAACTGTAGCTGCAATGCTTCCCGAGGAGTGGGAAAAAAAGCTTGTGGATATGAATACCACAACCCTGACAGATAAAGACCTTAAGTGGGCTGATTATGTGTTTATCAGCGCTATGGTGGCGCAGCAAAATTCGACAAGAGAGGTCATCGATAGGTGCAGAAAGTTGGGGACTAAGATTGTTACCGGTGGTCCCTTTTTTAGCCGTGGGTACGAAGATTTTGGGTTTGATGATATAGACCATCTTGTATTTAACGAGGCTGAAGATATACTGCCGCTCTTTTTAGAAGATTTAGAGAAAGGCTGTGCCAAACATATCTACATGTCTGAAGAACGGCCAGATATAAGGAAAACTCCTGTGCCTTTGTGGTCACTTATCAACAGGAAAAAATACGAATCAATGACTATCCAGTATTCTCGAGGCTGCCCTTTCAATTGTGACTTCTGCGATATCATTATACTGAACGGGCATAGACCACGAACCAAGGACAAAAGTCAGGTAGTAGCCGAACTGGACGCATTATACGATATGGGATGGCGAGATAGTGTATTCTTTGTTGATGATAATTTCATTGGCAACAAACGGAAACTAAAGTCAGAAATTCTGCCGGCAATAATTAAATGGATGGAAGAGAAGAAACGTCCCTTTTCATTTTATACGGAAGCATCTATAAATCTTGCCGATGATGAAGAGCTAATGCGTCTAATGAGTGAGGCGGGATTTGACATGGTATTTGTGGGCATCGAAAGCCCCAACGAAGAAAGTTTAGTCGAATGTAATAAATTGCCGAATAAAAATCGTGATTTGATGGCTTCAGTTAAGAAGATACAGAACTACGGCTTGCAGGTGCAGGGAGGATTTATTGTTGGGTTTGATAGTGACCCACTTTCCATCTTCAAAAGCCAAATCGATTTCATTCAAAAGAGTGGAATCGTTACCGCTATGGTTGGTGTACTGATGGCTCCTCCAGAGACAAGATTATACAAACGTTTAAAAAGGGAGAACCGTCTGCTAGTAGGTGGTACCGGGGACAATACAGATGGTTCAACCAACTTCATCCCCAAAATGGGTCACGAAACGCTTGCCATGGGCTATAAGCATGTTGTAGATACAATCTACGCCCCCAAGCAATATTATGAGCGTATTAGAACCTTTCTAAAGGAGTATAAACCAGGCAATAAAGGAAAAATTAAGATTTCTCTTCTCCGTCTTATAGCATGGATAAGGTCAACATGGGTTTTGGGGGTCCAGGAAAAAGGGAGAATACATTATTGGAAGTTGGTTGTCTGGACCTTGCTGAAAAAACCAAAGTCTTTCCCTTTATCCATGACGCTTGCTGTTCAGGGATTCCATTTCCGCAAGGTCGCCGGGAAAGTACGTGTATCCCTGACTAGTGATATCCGCAGGTTGGAGCAAGTAGGCAAACATAATTAGCCCCAACTTAAAATCCTCATCAGATGTTCTCGCCTTGAAACACACCTTGATAGCCTTGGGCTACCTCGCGGCTCAAAAAGAAGAAGACCACCTGGACAATTCGAGTGTTCCTGTGCAGCCGAAATCCCTGGGGATTGTAGACCACCATGAGAGACTGCGACCTGCCCGAATAGCCAGCATCCCAAACTGCATTATGAATGCTGACCCCGCAGCGCAGAAGACTTGACCGGGGCATTGCCAGAGCCATTATGTTCTTGGGAAGATTAACCACCTCGTTGTATGTAACCAGGTAACAACCGGGCAACAGGTCTACACGGCCCAGGCCATCGAAAACGAGTGAGGAAGTACTGGAAAGGGCTCTGCTTTCATTGCCGGGGCCCAGGCTGCCCGGCGAAGAAAGCAAAGCTACTTCTTTGAGGGTCAAGTCTATGCCATTGGGTTGAATCTGCTGCTGGGCATCACATAAATTCTCCACCAGGGGAGGACTTGCCCCCAGCATCTTCAGGATATCTTCTCTGGAAAGAATGCCAAACATTTATTCACCAACAGATTAGGCCGATGCAACCTAAGTTATGGGAACTTAGTATAATCCGTGCTGAACTGCCAGGCAAGGCACTACGATATTTTCCATTATTAGTGACAAGGTTTTCTTCCTTGCCACGGCAAGCCAAATTTCCTCTCCCTTGACGGGAGTCCCGATTAAATCGGGAAAGGTGAGGCGATCAACTTTTTGCTAAGGTCTGAGATTTTCCCCTATGATAGTTGGGTAAATCTTGTTAATATAAGTACTGTCGCAATTCATTTGTTGATTGCGAGTAAACCGTGAAAGTGGTAGCAATTGTTGGCATGGCAGGTGCGGGCAAGTCAGAAGTAGCCAGGGTGTTTGAAGAACATGGCTTTAAGAAAGTACGGTTTGGAGATATTACAGATGAGGAGCTCAAGAACAGAGGACTGGAGCCGAATGAGGAAAATGAGCGCTATATCCGACAACAACTGAGAAAAGAACACGGGATGGCTGCTTACGCCAAATTGAACTTGCCCAGGATTGATAGCTCACTGAAATCATCGAATGTTGTGGTAGATGGGCTTTACTCTTGGGAAGAGTATATTTTATTGAAGGAATACTATGGCGGTCAGTTCACCATAGTTGCCGTCTGGGCATCGGCAGCAACCAGGCATGCAAGGCTTGCTCGTAGAGCAAAACGGCCCTTAACGCTTGAGGAAGCAGCCAATCGAGATAAATCCGAGATAGAGAATAGCAACAAGGGTGGGCCAATTGCCATGGCCGACTTTACCATAGTAAATGAGGCTTCCCTGGAGGAGCTGGAAAAGGAGACGGAACGAGTTTTATCCATTTTGAAATGAAAAAGGAAACCAGGCCGAATATCGGTGAATATTTCCTCAAGATAGCTTCCGTGGTGGCGGAACGCTCCACTTGCCGGCGCCACCATGTAGGCGCTGTGGCGGTGAAGGACAAGCATATATTAGCCACCGGATACAATGGGGCTGCCGCCGGACTTAAAGATTGTCTTGAACTCGGCTGCCTCAGGGATGAACTGGGCATAGAATCTGGAACCAGGCAAGAAATATGCCGGGGTATTCATGCCGAGCAGAATGTAATCATACAGGCATCACTCCATGGGGTGAGCCTTGAGGGCGCCACGATTTATGTCACCCATTCACCATGCATACTCTGCGCCAAGATGCTGATCAATGCCAAAATAAAGCGCTTCGTAACCTTTGGCAGATATAATGATGACTCCTTCGTAGAGATGTTCAAGGAAGCAGGAATAAAGTTTGAGTTGCACAAAAAACCGCCCACCGAGATAACCCACCTGCCCTGAAACGGAGGGCTGCTTCCTTGTCATTGCTAACGGTATCTCCTTTCCCTTGACGGGAGATGATTAAGGTGAGGGTGTCATTACTAGGAACGTCGACAACGAAGCATCTCGGCGAGCTGATATCCTTTGCCGTGCTCAGGATGACATTCTAAATGAGATTGCCACGCCTTCGGCTCGCAATGACATAGGAGGGACGGCTCGCAATGACATGAGGGACTATCGCACCTTCCCCCTGGCAAGCGAGGCAAATATGCCGCCGAAGCAAAGAACGGCGAAAATGATGAACGACGTCTTCATGCTTTGCTGAAAAAGCGGATAGTATTCAAGCGTAATTTGAACTCTCCCGATGTACAGGGTAAACATCAACATGGCGACTCCCATACTGAGGACCATGCCAACCTGCCGCATTGTTGCCAGCGTTGCCGAGGCTACCCCGTAAGCCGTCTTTGGCGCAGAACTCATAACCGCGTTGGTATTAGGAGATGAGAAGAGAGCAAAGCCAAAACCCATCAGGATCAAATTGCCTATAATGAGCGCCAAGGGGGTTGCTTCATTTAGAAAAATGAAGATGACAAGTCCTACAGTGGTCAACACCATTCCTGCTGAGGCAATTAGCCTTGGTTCAATCCTATCCGAAAGCCTGCCGGCAAGCGGTGAAAAAATAGCCTGCATAGCGGGCATGGCGACCAGAATCAAGCCGGCACTTCCAGGGTTGAATCCCTTCACATACTGCAAATAAAGACTTATGAGGAAAGATACAGCAAATGTGGCACTGTAGTTAATCAACGCTGCCAGGTTGGAAAAGGTAAAGGCTTTGCTGTTTCTAAAGAGCTTTACATCGAGGACTGGGCTTCTTGTTCTCATCTCCCATCTGGTAAACGCTGAAAGCCCTATGATGCCTCCGACAATCAACCACACTCCTGACATCGCCGGCAGGAGAGTAAAACCGTATACCAGCGATACAAGCCCAAGGATGTAGATTACGGAGCCGACGGAATCGAACTTTTCTCCCTTTGCCCCAGTCCACTCACCTTTTAGCTTCCATAAAACGACGCCGATAACTGCCAATCCCAGGAGCGCACTTAGGAAAAAGATGCTCCTCCAGCCAAGATGCTGCGTCAGGACCCCACCCAAAACCGGGCCCAGGGAAAGGCCAATATATGTTGCCGCGACATTTATCCCCAGGACTTTCCCCCTCTCGTTGGCGGGAAATACCGTAGTAAGCAATGCTACTGCGGTTCCGGCAAGCATGGCACCGCCGACTCCCTGGAAAACCCGGCAAGAAATAAGCATGGTGGCGGAGTTTGCCATCCCCGAAAAAAGGGATGAGAGCGTGAAGATAACTATGCCACAGGTGAAAATCTTCTTCCTGCCATATATGTCTGCTATTCTGCCGAAGGGAACAAGAAGAGTTGCCGAGGACAGGAGGTAAGCGGTAGCAATCCAGCCTAATGTGACTGCATCCAATGATAGCTCTTTCCCGAGTGAAGGGAGAGCAATATTCACAGCGGAGCCCATAAAGGGAAAAAGAAAGGAAGCCATCGTGGCGACAAGAAGTACCGCTCGTTTACCGGTACCATTGCCCGCAGAGTCATCCATAATCAGCCATTCTAACTTATTTACTGAGAACTCTTCTAGTTCTGGTCGGCACTCTTGAAGCAATTGCTTTTTGCTTCACAACCCTATTGCATTACATGGTGACGAAGTCGGAAAATACTAGATAACAGTTGCCTTAGCCGAAATATCGCTGTAAACTTCTGGTTCTCTGTAGTTTTATATCAGGGAATGCAGGAGAGCGCAAAAATGTTTTCAACAAAGGCCGGGGCTACCAAACTACTGATTGGTGTAGTCGTCGGTTTAATAATATTTAAGGTGGTCGTCGGCTGGCTGACCGGCAGTATCAGCATACTGGCTCAGGCAGCCGACAGTTTATTAGATTTGTTTGCCGGAATAATTACCTTCTCTGCTATTCGCATTGCGGCTAAGCCAGCTGATGCCGAACATCCGTATGGTCATGGTAAGGTAGAGGACATTGCTGGCGTTGTGCAGGGAATTTTCATCTTTATCGCTGGCGGACTGATAATCTATTCGGCGATAGGCCGGATAATAGAAGGCTCCAGCGTAGAGATTGAACTAGCCGGAGCTGGAATAGCTGTGATGGCGGTTTCCATAGTGGTCAGTATCTTCCTATCTCGGCATCTACTAAGTGTATCCCGGACTACTGGCTCTGTAGCCTTGGAGGCTAATGCCCGCAATATTGCCACTGATGTCTACTCCGCCTCAGCCGTGTTGGTGGGACTGGCAATAGTGCGATTCACCGGGCTCAATATTATTGACTCTGTGATTGCTATCGGAGTTGCTATTTACATCCTGAAAGTAGCTCTTGATACTATCCGTAAGCCGATATCCGGACTGCTTGATGAAAAGCTACCTCCTTCACAACAGGCAGTTATCGAAGGCTGTTTAAAGAAACACAGCCGCGAGGTGTCCGGCTTCCACGCACTACGGACACGTCGGGCTGGAAGCCAGAGCTATATAGACCTTCATTTGGTAATGGCCAGGGACATTAGTTTGGAGCAGGCTCATCAAATATGCGACCGGATTGAGGTCGAAATACAAAGCACACTCCACGAGGTTAGTGTAACCATTCATGCTGAGCCGTGCGACAATGAATGTGAACAGTGCTCTGCAATCTGCTCAAAACGCCGAACCCACTAGTTACCTCAAAAACTTTGTTTTTCAGGGCCCCAGATTTATCCATTGGTATTTCCGGGGCCCCCACAAAATCGAAGATTTTGTGGGGTATTAGCTAAAATGAATGACGTTTTGGCCATTTCAAACCCAGGCAGAACCAGGAGTCAAGGCCCTGAGCACCCCAATTGCTGGAGCAACCACCCGCCGCCGTAAACTATGGCGAAGCCAATTGATAGGCAAATCAGGACTACGATTGGACCTCTGAGAAGGAATTTCTTTATCATAACAACCACCAGGCTTTAGCTTGACTGCTTGTGGGCTTTCGTGGTCTGGGCTCTCTTGGATACAGCGTCCTTATATACTCTTGCCAGGCTCTTGCCATGCTGGGGCATCTGGGACTTTTCCTTTGCTCGCCGCCTTTCCCTTCGTACTTGCTTGGTTTCCCTGGCAGGTTGGTTCTGGTCTGAAAGCCGCTCGTTCACCACTTAATTTCGTATGAGCCGAGGATAAAATCGAGGTCATTTTGAAAAGCGGAGAGTTTTTCTTGGGGGAAGAGGGTTTCATCTACGTCAAGGAGCATTTTTGTTTCGCCCTGAGGTGAGCCTAGAATATGTACCCTGCCGCATTCCCTCTGGTTTTTCTCTTGCTCGGTCTGTGTTTCTAATGCCAACGTGGTACGCGATTGGGTGTCGCCGCTGGGAAGACCATATGTTTGCGACTCAGTCTCAACAGCTATAATCCCTCGTTTCTGCAACAAGCCTTGTACCTCATCGCAGAGCATCCCAGGATTTAGGCCTCTGTAAGTCTTTTTAATCTGGATTGTCATTTCGTTCTCCTGCCGAACATTATAGCACTTTCTTACCTTAGTTTCATTGCTTATGATATAATTTGGAATCTGAAATGAAAAAAGAACTGATGCAAATCTTAGCCTGTCCCGTATGTAAAGGGGATTTGGAACTTAAAGTGGATGAAGAAGAAGGGGAGGAAATAGTCGTGGGTTCCCTTTATTGCTCTAATTGCAACCATTCCTACCCCATTGTAGACACGATTCCCAATTTGTTACCGCCGGAGCAGCAAACTTAACTCAAGGGCTATACGACACGCCTGTCGTGGGCGATTCCCAAACTTCTACATTCACCAACTTTACCGGAGAGCTGGAAAAACGGGCCTGGAGCGCATCATATATAGTGGCAGCAATATTCTCGCTGGAGGGTCCAATCTTATCAAGGGGGGACACATCATTCAGGCAAGTATGGTCGAATCGAGTCAGGACTTCCCTCAGGTGCTGCTTTAGCTGGGCGAAGTCGTAAGCCAAGCCAGTCTCATCGAGCCCGGCTGCTTCTAAACGAGCTACTACCTTAAAGCGGTGGCCATGTAGCTTTTCACATTTACCATGATAGTTTGGGAGGTAATGGGCGGCATCGAAGTGCTCTTCCACAAATAGCTGATACATTAATGCCTCCTGTGTATATCGCGTCCTAAACAATATCTAAAATTCACGTTCTAAACGGTTTAGCTCCTTTGGATTTTGGGCGTTTGATATTGTTTAGAGTTTGGAGTATTTAATATTTACCCTATCCCTTCCTATTGCTTCTTTTCCTTGTTCTGCTTGAGCTTTTTAACATTCTTTCTTCCCTTAGTTCCCATTGCTAGCCTCCTGTTTTTGGTATCCTTTGCCATCCGCAGGTATTTATGTCATTTCATATAATACCATTTTCGCACCCCCTTTTGTCCTTTAACATCGTTAGCTAATTGGGCGATGCTCTTGCCCAGCTTGGGATGAACTAAGTCCGGGGCGATTTCAGCTAATGGTATAAGAACGAAAGCCCGGTCTTTTAAGCGGGGGTGCGGGATAGTTAAGTTCTGGGTTTCCATAATCTTGTTGTCATAGAAAAGGATATCTATATCTATAGGGCGAGGTGAGTTTATTTGCCCGCTAGGAACTCTGCCCATTCTGGTTTCAATTTCTTTAGCGAGATGGAGAAGCTCCTCAGGAGGCAAATTGGTGGTAATTCGGCAGACCAGGTTGAGGAACAATGGCTGCTCCTTGTCCCGATTTTGAATCGGGACTGGCTCGGTTTCATAGATGGATGAGACCTCGTCAAGATTTACTTTTAGAGAAAGCGATGTTAAAGCCTGACAGAGGTTTTCTTTCCGTTCTCCCAAGTTTGAGCCCAGACAAAGATAAGCAATGGCCAATTTGCTTACACGCCTCTCACAATAGCATCGCTCATCTTGCAAACGCGTGCCATCTCCTTGACATCGTGTACCCGAACAATATCAGCGCCCTTGGCGATGCCGATGGCTATAGTGGCCGCCGTTCCTTCCAGTCGCTGGTCGCCAGGTGGAACGAATGCCACTTCATTCAACCTTTGTTCAGGAGTTAAATCGAGCGCCCAGCCTATAAAAGACTTGCGTGAGCTGCCCAGAAGGATAGGCCTGCCCAGCACATTAAGTTCTTCCAGGCGTTGCAAAACCTCCAGATTTTGCTCCTGTGTCTTGCCGAAACCTATGCCCGGGTCGATGATGATATTCTCCCAGGACACTCCTGCGCCTAACGCTTGCTCTATGGCTCTTTTCAAATCGGAAATAACCGCAGAGACGATGTCGTGGCACGAAGAACCACGCTGATTGCTCATTAAAGCAATTGGCACACCTTTTTGGGCCGCTAACTCGGCCAGCCTGGGCTCCTTCTTCAGTCCCCAGATGTCGTTTATCATGTTAGCTCCGGCATCTAAAGCCTGACGGGCTACCTCCAGCTTGTAGGTATCCACACTTAGGGGCACCGATATCTTGTGGGCCAGCTTTTCCACAACAGGAATTACCCGCCGTAATTCTTCGTCGGTTGAAATCGGAGTTGAGCCAGGGCGAGTGGATTCACCGCCGATGTCAATTATGTCTGCTCCTTCGAAGGCTAATCGTTCTGCCTTGGCTACGGCTTCTTCAACATCTGCTAGACCATCGCCGGAGAAAGAATCCGGGGAAACATTTATCACGCCCATGACATAAGTTCGCTTGCCCCAGTAAAAGACGCTCCTGCCGCATTGGGTGGAACCAAGCTTGCTTGGTTTGTAATCAGGCATGTTATTGATTATAGCAGAGGAGGCGATTAAAATAGTAAGGCAATAAGCAGTAAAAACGTAATAGCCATAATTGCATAATCTTAAATGGGCAAGACATTAGCTGAGAAGATTCTAAGCCTTAAATCGCATGGCGAGGCTAAAGCTGGGGACGTCGTGATTGCTGACGTGGATTTGGCTTTTGTCCAGGATACTACTGGACCCCTCACCATAAGACAGTTTAAGGAAAGCGGTTTTGAAGCTCTGGCCAAGCCGCAACAAACGATAATATTCCTGGACCATGCTGCTCCTAGCCCCGCTCAGCAGCTTTCTAATGACCATATCCTTCTGCGCCGCTTCGCTGGGGAAACGGGCTGTCGCATCTACGAGGTAGGCGATGGTATATGTCATCAGTTGGTAGCGGAGCAATTTGCTAAGCCGGGAGACGTTATCCTCGGCTCAGACTCTCATACTGTTACTGCTGGTGCTTTAGGAGCTTTTGCCACTGGCATGGGTTCCAGCGATGTTGCCGTAGCCTTAGCCCTGGGTAAGACCTGGTTTCGGGTGCCGGAAAGTTTTCTCATTGAGCTCAATGGCGTCTTTCCTCGGGGAGTTTATGCCAAGGACTTAATTCTGTATCTCATTGGCCAGATTGGCGCTGATGGTGCTAATTACAAGGCTTTGGAATTTGGTGGTGAGGCCTTGGCTCAGATGACTATATCGCAGCGTCTCACTGTCGCCAATATGGCTGTGGAAGCCGGGGCCAAGGTTGGCTTGTTTCCCGCCGATAAAATCACCCAGGACTTCCTCATGGAATATGGACGGGGCGAAAATTACAAGCCGCTATATCCCGATGCTGAGGCGAATTATGAACGGGTCATACCCGTGAATCTCGACCAGCTTGAGCCAATGCTCTCTCTTCCCCACGCTGTGGACAACGTCCGTCCAGTGACTCGAGTAAAAGGGGTCAAAATCCAGCAGGCATTTATTGGCACTTGTACTAACGGACGTCTGGAGGATTTAGCTGTGGCTGCTGAGATTCTTAAGGGCAAGAAGAGGCATCCCGGTACTAGATTGCTCATAGCGCCAGCTTCGAGGCAGGTGCTCATTAGAGCTATAGAAAAAGGCTATATCCGGAGCTTAATTGAAGCTGGAGCAGCTATTCTACCGCCGGGTTGTGCCGCTTGCCTCGGTCTCCACCAGGGAGTGTTGGGAGATGGCGAGGTTTGCATTTCCACCGCCAATCGTAATTTTAAGGGAAGAATGGGCAACCCCGAGGCTATGATATACCTGGCTAGCCCGGCAACTGCCTCCGCCTCAGCCATAAGGGGCGAGATTGCTGACCCCAGGGACATTATATAAAAAAGGAAAATGCAAAAGGCAAAAGTGCAGAGCAAAAATTTAAAATGAAATCTTTTTTCACTTTGGTTTGTCATTTTGACTTTTTATGACTTGTATTTTAATTTTCTTCCTTTCTCTTTAATTTCCACGAAGAGTGAAGATGCCTGATTTGGTGCTTAAAGGTAAAGCCATTAAACTGGGCGATAATATCTCCACTGATGATATTATCCCCGGCAGGTTTGCCCATTTGAGGAGCAACTTGCCTGAACTCGCCAAGCATGTCCTGGAGGATGCTATGCCTGGATTCGCCTCAAGAGTAAAGTCGGGTGATTTTCTCGTTGCGGGAAAAAACTTCGGTCTGGGTTCCAGTCGGGAACATGCCCCGGTAGTAATCAAAATGTCGGAGGTAGGCGCTATTTTAGCCGAATCGGCAGCACGCATCTTTTTCCGGAACGCCATAAACCAGGGTTTGCCTGTCCTGCTTTGCGACACCGACAAAATCGGCGACGGCGATGAACTGGAGATAAATTTGACAGGTGGTATGATTGCTAATTTGACCTCTGGTATTACATTAAGCTGTAGCAAGATGCCGCCGATAATGTCCGCCATCCTTAAAGAGGGCGGGCTTATTCCCTATATACAAAAACATAGGGACTTCAAGCTATAGAATCAAGCCCATTCCGGTTGTCATTCTGAGCGTGGCGAAGAATCTCTTTTTAGAGTTGTGTTACGATATAAGAGATGCAGCATAGAGTAACTTTTATCCCCGGCGATGGCATAGGGCCTGAAGTGGCTGAGGCGACACGGCGGGTGCTGGAAGCTACGGGGGTCAAGTTCCCGTGGGACACTGTTATCATAGGTAGTCAGGCTCAAGATAAGTTCGGTACACCTCTTCCTGAAAGTGCTCTCCAGTCCATAAGGAAAAACAAAGTCGCCATTAAGGGACCTGTGACCACACCCATAGGCACTGGCTTCAGGAGCGTCAATGTAGCTTTGAGGCAGACGTTAGACCTTTATGCCTGTCTTCGTCCTTACAAGGTGTACCCCGGTATAAACACGCCGTTCAAAGACGTGGATATAGTGGTGGTCAGGGAGAATACCGAAGACCTCTATGCCGGTATCGAATTTGCCGAAGGTGATATAGGAACCAAAGGGTTACTCGACTTCGTCTTTGGGGCTACTGGAAAGGAGATAAGGAAAGATTCCGCTGTAAGCTTAAAGGTTATATCTCGAACAGCTAGCAGGCGAATTGTCAAATTTGCCTTTGAATATGCTAGGCAGAACGGCAGAAAAAAGGTTACTGCGGTTCACAAGGCTAACATACTCAAATTCTCCGACGGACTTTTCCTGGATACGGCTCGAGAAGTAGCCAAAGGATATAGCGATATAGAATTTAGCGATATGCTTGTGGACGCAATCTGCATGGAGCTGGTCAGGAAGCCTCAGATGTTTGACGTCCTCGTGCTGCCCAATTTGTACGGCGACATAATTTCGGACCTCTGTGCTGGACTGGTCGGCAGCATGGGCGTAGCGCCTGGAGCCAACATCGGGGATGAGGTAGCTATCTTTGAACCTACCCACGGAAGCGCCCCCAAATACGCCGGGCAAAATAAGGCCAATCCCATGGCCATGATGCTCTCCGGTGTGATGATGCTGCATTATCTCGGAGAGAAGGATAGCGCCGATAAGTTGGAAAGCGCTATAGCTGAGGTCATAGCTGAAGGCGAGGATGTCACCTATGATTTGAAGCTCGACCCTGCCACCGCCGTAGGCACCAGCCAGGTAGCCGACGCTGTAATAGAGAAACTAAAGCGTTAATCTGAACCAGGCGATTATGATGAAATCTCGTGTGGCAAGGGCATGAGAGGAAGCACCATCATAGCAATGGGTAAATCAGATTAGGGAAACTCGGAGTTCGCATATACCGCTGTTATATGAAATTCCAAACCCCGCCTTTAAGAAAGGTAAATTTATTAAGATATGGTTAATGATACTAATATGGTGAACAAAATGAATGAACATGTAAAAATCTATCCAACAATTGGTGTATGTGGTCTTGATTGTGGTTTATGCCCGAGATACTATACAGTGGGGGCTTCAAGATGTCCTGGTTGCTGTGGCCCAGAATTCTTTAGTAAACATCCATCATGTTCCTTCATAACTTGTTGTGTCAAGAAAAAGAATCTTGAGGTCTGTGTTGAGTGTTCAGACTTTCCGTGTTCTAAATTCAAAAGTGATGAAGAATATCAACAATTGAAAGAATCTTCTTCTTACCCATCGTATAAAAAAGTTATGCTGAATTTGAATTTTATGAAAGAACATGGAATTGAAAAATTCGTAGGACAGCAGAAAAAACGAATTAAATTACTCGAAACAATGATAGTTAATTTTGATGATGGAAGATCGAGAAGTTTTTACTGCAAATCAGCGGTTTTGCTTGATTTAACAACTCTTGAAAGTTCATTGGATAAGGCAATTCAAAAAATAAAAACAGACAATATCAAGCCAAACGATACTAAACCCAAAGCCAAAATTCTTAAGGGTATCCTTAGTGGAATTGCTCTTAAGGAAGGTGTGGAATTAATCAAAAAGAAGTAACTCGAATGACTAAAGATTTAAATTATGGCGGGGTTTGGAACTCTGCGGTTGCTTCGCAACCTTGCCCTTCGAGCTCAGAATTTCAGATATCCGCAAACCGTTATGCGAAAGCCTGAACTACTTAAACAGGGCCAGAAGTTTTAGGCTGCAGATAGAGGTATGAATAATGGAAAGAGTAGAGATAATTGATACAAATGCAGACAATATTCTCGAATACGGGGTTTGCGGGTACAAAAACATTAAGAGAGAGGGATACCCAGAAAAGATTGAGTGGCTAAAAGACCGTTTCCCAGAAGGTATGAAAGTCAAGACATTGTACTCAGCTGAGGATGGGACTCAGGGTATGCTTGAATACATTCCAGGTGAATACTGCTGGAGACCAGTTGAGGCAAGTGGATATATGTTCATTCACTGTATCTTTGTTGGTTTTAAACGTGCTTATAAGGGAAAAGGTTATGGAACGCTTTTAGTGGATGAATGCTTAAAAGATGCTGAAAAGGGAAATATGCATGGGGTTGCTGTGGTAACTCGTAAAGGTTCGTTTATGGCGGGGAAGGAAATATTCGTAAAAAACGGTTTTGAGGTTGTGGATAAAGCCTCTCCTGATTTTGAGTTACTTGTGAAAAAATTGAATAAAAAGGCACCACCCCCGAAATTCAAAGGAGACTGGGGAGAAAGACTAAGTCAATATGGCAAAGGCCTAACGATAATTAGGGCAGATCAATGTCCCTACTCAGTAAAGAATGTTAGAGAAATAAGTGAGACCGCAGAGAAGGTATACAGCATAAAACCAAATATAATAGAGCTAAAAGATTACCAAGAAGCCCAAAACAGTCCATGCCCGTTTGGGACCTTTTGTATAGTGTATAACGGAAAAGTTGTTGCTGAAGCTCCAATTAGCAATGCACGGTTCAAGAATATTATGAATAAGATTTCATAATGGTCTGAAAGTGCCTGGACTCAGGCCTTCGCATAGCAGAGGGTAAATCGGAGTAGACAAACTCGGAGTTCGCATATACAGGTGTTATTTGAGATGCTGTGCCTAAGAAAGGCACACAGAAAAAATAATAAGGAGTAAAATTAAGTGTCTCAATTAAAACCAAATCAGGTTACGGATGCCGAAACCGCAGATTCCAACTGGAAAAGTCTCTACAAAGTCGGCGGCATGGCTGCCCTGGTCGCAGCGGCGTTACTTCTCGCCGAGATTATCATCTTTACTATTTGGCCGCAACCAAGTACTGTGACCGACTACTTTGCGTTATTTCAGACTAGCCGGCTTATCGGACTATTCGACTGTTACCTCTCAGAATTTATTGCCTATGTTCTTTTTATCCCGATGTTTCTCGCTATCTGCATTGCCATCAGACGAGGTAATGAGAGTTACATGGTACTCGCTTTGACCCTCGCTATCACGGGGATAGCTGTCTTCCTTGCGACGAACAATCCCTTTTCCATGCTTTCCCTGAGCAACCAATATGCAGCCGCGACAACGGACGCACAGAAGAACCTGCTCCTGGCGGCAGGGCAGGCGATACTTGTTAATACAAACCAACGTGCTGTTGGAGGCTTCAATATGGGATTCCTCCTCTTATCGATTGCCGGTATGATAGTCTCAATTGTCATGTTACGGAGCAAGGCTTTTGGTAAAGTAATCGCCTATGTTGGAATTTTAACTTTCGCCATCTCATTGGGCGATTACATCAGAGTGATCTTGGTGCCATCGATATCTCTCCTCCTCATCATCATTGCGATCGCCTCTGGCTTACTTATACTGATATGGTTGGTCCTGATTGCCAGAAGGCTCTTCCAGCTAGGACGGGACGTCTCGAAAGAAGAGGCGAATCGGATTGGAGGTATATCTCGATGAAAGTATTGATAGTTTACGATTCGGTTTTTGGCAATACAGAGCGAGTAGCCCAGGCGATTGGTAATGCCCTTGGTTCCCAAGAGGATGTTGAGATACTCCGGGTAAGTAATGTGAAGCCAGAACAATTGACGGGATTGAAGTTACTAATCGTCTGCTCTCCTACCCACGGGGGCAGACCTACGCCGGTGATTCAAGACTTCCTTAACAAAATTTCGGGGCCTGCTATTAGGGGTATCAATGTGGCTGCGTTCGATACCAGACTCTCGACGAGGCTGGTCGGAATCTTCGGCTATGCCGCAGGAAGAATCGCTGACAGTCTGAAAAGGAAGGGGGGGACTCTCATAGCGTCACCAGAAGGTTTTTTCGTAAAAGGCAGAGAAGGTCCGCTGAAGGAGGGAGAGCTAGAGCGTGCTGCCAGTTGGGCGAAAGTGATTGTTAAGAGTAAAAAGTAGTTCAATAACGAAACGACGGTTGCGGAGAAGTAGGTGCATATGTCGGACTTAACCAATCAGCAAATTAAGATAAGGGTGGTTTTATAACCGCCCATAACAAGACAGAGAACGGCACAGCACATCAGATAACACAGCATATACGCTACGGGCTTTGCCGCGTTGCCCTTCGGGACATTGCCTTCGGTAACTTCTTTTATCCGCAAAACGTTATCGGGAATTCTAATAATAGATTCACAAGGGATTTATAAAAAGCCTTTAAGATAGGTTGTAACACTAGGAGGCCACAGGTCTTCTAACCAGACGTCGAGAATTCATTCAAGATTTTTGACTTACCTGGGCATTACAAGCTACCATATCAAAATGAACACAAAGACTGTGCCTAGGCTAACTCTTTTTCCCCTCACTGCTGAGGTAAGTAAGCAAGGCCATCTCTGCATCGGCGGCTGCGATGTCGTTGACATGGCTAACGAATTCGGCACGCCGCTCTATTTTTTCGATGAGTCCACCCTCCGTCGTAAGTGCCGTGAATTTAGAGACGAGTTCTGTAAATATTATCCTGATACCCTGGTCATTTATGCCTCTAAAGCTTTCCTGAACAGGGCTTTGGCTCTTATATTTAAGGAAGAAGGCCTGGGACTCGACGTCGTCTCTGGGGGAGAACTTAGCATCGCCCATTCCGTGGATTTTCCTCTGGACAAGGTTTATTTCCACGGCAACAACAGGACGCCGGAAGAGCTAAATCTGGCCCTGGATTTGGGAGTGGGCAGAATTGTGGTGGACAACTTTTATGAACTTGAATTGCTTAACAGGCTGGCTGGAGAGAGGGGGATTAGCCAAGATATTTTGCTTCGCATCACTCCGGGGGTCGACCCCCACACTCACCAATATACTACTACCGGGACGATAGAGAGCAAATTTGGCTTTCCCCTGGCTACCGGGCAGGCTGAAGAGGCGGTAAATCAGGCTTTGTCAGCCTCCAACCTTAACCTTTTGGGCTTGCACTTCCATCTCGGCTCCCCGGTGTCCGAGATTCAGCCTTATGAACTGGCTATGGAGCTTGTGCTTCGCTTTGCCCAAAAAATGGGCAAGAAATTCGGCTTTAACCTTAGCGAATTCGACATCGGTGGCGGTTTTGCCGTTCCATACACTCTGGACTCCGAAGTACCCACAATAGCTGACTATGCCGGGGCTTTGACTGGCAAGCTGAATAATCTTATTTCGGGACTGGGATTGAGTCGCCCTCGGCTCATTATCGAGCCAGGAAGGGCAATTGTCGGCCAGGCAGGAGTGGCATTATACAAGGTCGGGGCGATTAAGGAGATACCTGGCATAAAGAAATATGTCTGTGTCGATGGCGGCATAAGCGACAATATCCGCCCGGCTCTTTATGGAGCTAAATATGAGGCTCTGGTGGCTAACAAAGCTTTGGAGGCGGAAAGAGAGGTGGTTACCATTGCTGGCAAGCTCTGTCAATCTGGTGATATTTTAGTAAGGGATATCAATTTGGCTTCAGCGCATCCCGGTGACATCATAGCTATTCCAGTTTGCGGTGCCTATTCCATACCCATGTCGAGCAATTATAATGCCATGCCCAAGCCAGCTATAGTTATGGTAAAGGAAGGTCGAGCGCGTCTTATTCGGCGCCGGGAAACTTATCAGGATTTGATGAGTCTGGACCTAATTTAACATGTGGCAAGTTATAGGACAAGATAAAATTTTATCTTTGCTGGATTACAGCCTTAAAACCAATGCTATAGCCCACGCCTATCTTCTAGCAGGGCCGCGGCATGTGGGCAAAGGGACTTTAGCCTTCAATCTGGCTCAAGCCCTAAATTGCGATGGCCCCGAGCTGCCTTGCGGTCAATGCCGTTCCTGCCAGCGAATCATGGAGGGCAAGCACGCTGATGTCACCCCTGTCGGCTTGGATTCTAAAACGGAGATTGGCATTGATGATATTCGAGGGCTGCAACGCTTAGCCAACCTGCCACCGTATGAAGGTAAGTGCAAAGTGTTTATCATTGATGAAGCTGAGTATCTATCTACTGAGGCGGCTAATTCCTTGCTCAAGATATTAGAGGAGCCACCGCAGAGGGTAGTTTGGCTTTTATTGGCTGCTGAGGAGGAGCACCTCTTGCCGACAATTATTTCACGTTGTCAGCGACTGGAATTGAAGCCCGTGCCATCGGAGCAAGTACAAGAGATACTCGTCAACTCATATAACGTTGATGCTAATAAAGCGAAGCTTTTGACTCAATTGTGCCATGGTCGCCTTGGCTGGGCATTGTCCGCTTTGGCAAATGACGATATATTAGAGCAGCGGTCCCAAAGGATAGCCAAGCTGTTCTCCTTATTAACTGCCGGCTTAGGGCAAAGGTTTGCCTATGCCCAGGAGCTAGCAAGCCAATTTAGCCAGAACCGGAGAGCCGGGGCAGAAATAATAGAGATTTGGCTCGACTGGTGGCGTGATTTGATGCTCATTAAAGGTGGTTGCAAGGAGGCCATCATCAATGTAGATTATGAGATAGCTCTGGAAGAACAAGCCAGGGGATTAAGTCTGAGCGAGATTAAAGGCTTTCTTGCTAATCTTTGCTTGCTGCAGGAGGAAATCTCTAAGAATGTTAATCCCCGTTTAGCATTGGAATGGCTGATGCTCAATTTACCCAGAAAAAAAACTGAGTATAAAATCCTGAATGAGAATGTCATTGCGGAGTTTAGAATATAATATATTTCGATGGCTAACATAATTGGAGTTAAATTTCGCCCTAGAGGAAAATTAGTCCACTGTGATGCTGGTGAGATATCCCTGCAAGTAAACGACTATGTAGTGGTGGATATTGGGCATGGTCTAGATGTGGCTAAAGTCGTTACTCTTGAAGCCCCATCTCAACCAAGCGAGCAATTAATGATGGTAGTACGCCAGGCTGAGGAGGAGGACTTGGAAGAAGTTCGGCGGAACTTGGAAAAGGAAGCCTTGAGCAGGTGCAATGAATTGGCAGCCCAACTTGGGTTAAAGATGAAGCCACAAGTGGCTCGCTATGATTCTAAGGGCGAGCACCTGACCATATTCTTCAGCGCTCAGGAGAGGGTGGATTTCCGAGACCTGGTTCGGAAATTAAGCCATGCTCTGGAAACACGGGTGGAGTTAAGGCAAGTGAGGGCAAGGGATGAGGCTAAGCTGTTGGGCAGCATAGGCAAGTGCGGCTATCCTCTATGTTGCCAGAATTTCCTCACCAGCTTTGCCTCAGTATCTATTAAAATGGCCAAGGAACAGAGATTGGCCTTGAATCCCATGAAGATATCGGGCATCTGTGGAAGGCTCCTTTGCTGCTTGGCATATGAAAGCAAAGAATATGCAGCTATGAAAAAGAAGATGCCTCAGCCGAAACAAGAAATAGTAACACCCTGGGGTAAAGCCAGGGTAATCAGCACTAACTTATTCAAGGAAACGGTAACAGTACAATTGGATAATGAGGTGATTAAAGAGATAGCTCTGGATGAATTAATTCATCCAGAAGAGAAGTTGTAGTTTTCTTAGGAACCTGATTAAATTTCGAGCAAATTGAAGGGGTCCCCAAAAAGTCTAGTGACTTTTTGGGGTTAAGTTAATTCAAGGAGGGTAGATATTTTTGCCATTCACCATGATTATTGAGAAGGTGATAGGGAATATAGAAGCCATCATTGCGAGGAGAACGCGGCTGACACAGCAGTCTCATCCTTGCTTCATCCGGCGTACGTCCGCCTTTGCGCCTGTTGCAAGGAATGCAGGCACTAACCACATTGTCCCAGGCGTGCTCCCCACCCCGCCGCCGCGGAACAACATGGTCTAAGGTAAGCTCCTTGGTTTGCCGGCCACAATACTGGCAGGTGTTTTGGTCACGACTAAATACCTCGAGCCTGCTCAATTTTTTCTGATGGCGAGGACGCTTAACCATATAGACGAGTCGGATTACTGAAGGTATCTGAAATACCTGGTTAACAGAGTGAAGCTCGCCTCTGCTATTTTCCAGCACTTCAGCTTTGCCACGAAAGATTAGCACTATAGCCCGACGCGTGCGACATAAGTTAAGGGGCTCATAACTCTGATTAAGGACCAGGACCGGAGAATCTATCATAGCTACAACCTTGTTATTAAGTTCGCCGTGAAAATTCGTTTCGCTCTTTTTCATGGGACCCCCTCCGTTAGACAAAAACTGTATTCGGGGTCCCCTGAAAAACGAAGTTTTCAAGGGTAATTATTTAGCTATTTTAGCAAGCCTTTCTGACCAGTGCAACAGTTCGAATTAACTACGTCTGCACTTTCTAGCGTGAAGAATTTGGGACCCGAGGTACAATCAAAAAGTGTGCAAATAGTTAGCGGCAGCGGCTACAAAAACCTGCAAAAATGCGTAGAGGTGGGGCTTGTCCCCGCCCACACCACCATGGTCATTGCGAGCGAAGCCCTTTTCGTCATTGCGAGCACCTGAAGGGTGCGTGGCAATCTCATGCCCACGGGAGATTGCTTCGGCACTGTCGTGCCTCGCAATGACAGAAAGGAATCAGGCTCGCCATGCTCGAAGAAAGACTTGAAGTTATCCTTCAGCCGCTCGTAATAATCATCCTCAACGTACTGGCAAAAAGCCTCCACAAGCTGTTCCTTTGAAATATCCTTGGGAATTTCCAGTTCCAACTCTTCAAACTGACAATTAAGGAATTCTTCAACAACCGCTCTATCAAGCATCTTTTGCCTCTTTGTATAAGTATTCTGCAGGTTCAGTCTCTGCTGAGGCATTAGTAGTCAATATTCACCCTGCACGATTCATCTATTTTTTCAAGTTGAGGACATATATCTATCATCTCATCGGTTATGAGTAAACGCCTACTTTGTTTTTTTACCTTCTTAAGAAAAACTCCCTTTTCTAGGAACAAAACGGTCAATATTATTTGACACGGGGTAATTGAAACAGCATTAACAATATCGGTGTGTTGGTTTAGCCAATTAGATAAGTCTTCTACCGTTGCATCAGCCAGTTTTAGGTAGTCCTCGATAATGATGCTTGCTCTTCGTAAATCTTCAGGCAATTTTTCAGCACTCCAAACATCTTTAAGTAGCTTTATTATCTCGTTCTTGTGTTGATACGGTTTATACTCTTTCTCCTCCTGGAGGATAGCTGATACTTTCGAGAAACCGGACAATATATCATCTACTAATTCAAGATTCGCTCTTAGTTCACTGGCGGTTCTCTCTTTTTGCCATGTCAATGTATCTGTTTTATATGTTTCGCCATGAATTACTTCAGCTAGAGCGTCCTGCAAACCAGTCCTAATTTGTAATTCAAACTTCTTACCTAATAGCTCCTTATTACTTATGTATGGACTGTCTTTAAAACTCAATATCAATTGGATGTCATCATATATAAACTCGCTCGGGTGATAGCTCCTGAAACTCCTTCTTTCTATATTGAATTTCTCCTCTATTTTTTCGAGAATTTCGTCTATATTAGAGCTACTTTTGACTATTAACCTACAAGCAACTAGGTCTTCAATTTCATCAATCGGATCTTTTCCTGTTTTCTCTATTTTGGCCATAAAGCTCTCTTTCGGTTTTATCCTTGCTTCAACATAGGTAACATGTAATGAATCAGCTATATTTCCAAGTGTTTGGTCAATGTCACACTTAAGAACATTCAAGGAATCTGCTATTCTACCGTAGAAAGCTTCAATAGCTCTAGGAATGATCATTTCTCTTTTATAATAATAAGACTTTTTAGTATGTTTTCACGCCTCTGTCTACTTCTGATACTATTCGACGCCTGCCTAACTGCCCATGCGTATAGTTGAGCTTCCTCGTCCTCTAGGTCAACTTGGACCTTCTCTGCGAACTGCGAGAGGTTTTCCCTCGTCCTTCCAATGTCTATCTCTAAACTATCACCATGCTCGTCATATAATTTAGACATCGCAGACCATAAAGAATAGAGGTCTGCAAGGTTACTATAGCGCGTTTTGTATAAACTTAGGTTTGCTATCAGATTCTTGCATACTTCATATTTCCTTCTATTTACTTCCAAATTTGGGATTTCTTCATCATACCATGCATAGTAATAATCCAAATGTTCTCTACCGTCTTGGATTCCATGCATAACCACCAGGAATATCTCCGAAACATATTCAATGTCCAACATTCTTCTAATTCTTGAGGGAGTAGATATCCCCATATCTTTCCAAAATGGGTCGTCTGATAACTGGGTTACATAGGTAATGAATACTCCAGCGTGCCGCGCATGACGTAATTCTTGCTTATTTAACCTAGCAACATTTCTGTTTAACCTGTCAAAAGAATCATTTAAGTCTTTTCTACGCTCGGTTTTAAGATATTCTATTGTAAACTTATATCCCCAGAATTTAGGCTTTACTTCGCCTGGCAGTTGTGAAAAATATTTGTCGGCGTAATCAGGGTCACTGTAGTCCGCTGATGTAGCGAACTCATCGTTTACAAATTCGAAAACTGTTAAAAGTCTTTGCTTACCATCGACAACATGGTATTTAGTAAGTCCACTTGGGCTAATCTCAACTGCCAGAAATATGGTTGGACAAGGGAAATTCCGAAGAATTGTATCAATGAAATAAACTTTGTAGTCATTATTCCAAATACTTTTTCTTTGGTACGGCGGCTCTAAATCTAGATTCCCCATTCTATATTGATCTGTAAACCAAGACAGCATCTGAAAGTTTGAATCTCGCTCCATTTGTATTGTACCCCCTATAAGTTATTCTTTTTCCTTCGTAACTTGTTATACCTCTGCCTCCACCATCTTATCAACCTTTGAATATAAGCTGCTCCAACAGCCCTGCTTCATACGGAATTTAGTCCCGTGATTGTGCCCAGTCCTAGCATCGAAATCAACAAGAATTGTGCCATCTTCGATACATCTTATGAACTTTTCAAATGAAAAGCCAGATAAAATATACAAGTTCTTGTACAGGAAAAACTCTTTCTTGGCCTCCACCTTACTATCCGCAACAACATAAAAACAGTTCATTATTTTAGACCCGATTGCGTACCTTAGATCCTCAAACCCCCAATAAGGCTCTGGCTCAAGGCCACCAAGGCCGACTCTTTCTTCTACTGATTTCAACCATGCTGCAATCTGTGTGATGTCTGCATCGGCCTTCGTTGGATCAAAAACAAACCTAACTTTTTGCTTTTGGCCATCGACAATTATACGAAACCCTCTGTTAGTGTACTGGGTTGCGTTAGTTGTTGACCTGAAACTCATCTCAGTTTCTGGGTAATTCTTGCCGGCTAGCTTATGCCTCCATCCGTAATATGGAAGTAACAGGTTCGGTACAATCCGTGCGGCTGTGGGGGAAGGTTCGATATGCTTTAGAGTGATTAACGAGCTCGTATGAGACCTTTGACCCTTTAGCTCCCATTCGCGCGCATTCGGTATGGGTAAGTTATTCTCCTTGATACCGAGAAGCCTTTCCAACGTATTTCCTACTGCACCATCGTTTCGGAAGTCGATGGTCTCTTTGACACTCTTGTGCCAGCCTTGTCGAAAGACCTCTCGTACTAGCTCGATAAGTTCATCTTTTGAATATAGCGTCAATTCGGCGGTCTCCAAAAATCTAGAAGATATTCGAAAGTTACACCCATAGTAATGTAATTGCTTGGCCAGCCAAATATACCGATCCGATTCACCAAGTTTGTCCTGTCCCATATTATGATATTCCGGAGTTCGTACCCACGCTTTCTTAATTCTTCAATTAGGGAGACGTGTATAGTGATTCGTTGGTTCTCCCACCACATATCAGGCACGTTTATAACACAATGGGCCTTTGGTCGGAGAAACGGTAAGAGCGATTCAAATATTTCGCCCATACCAGCAGTGTACTCATCAAGTTCCATCGTCCCTAAATCTCGCGGGTCTTGTGAATATTGCTCTATTTTGCCCAGCTGCTGGTTGTCTCTAAACCTTCGTGACTTGTTTCGTCGTGCTCTATTTAAGAGGTTCGCATATGGCGGTGAGGTGAGTATCAGGCTGATTGTCTGTGCCTCAAAGTATTCTTGTATGACCCTAGCATCGTCTTGAACAGCTATCTGCTTTGTTTCACCGAGAAAAGTGCTTTGAGCAAGACGTTGTCTGCATAAATCGATATAACGTTCTTGAAGGTCAAACCCGACAGCGTTTCTGTTGACATCCCTTGCTGCTACCAGAGTAGTGCCACTGCCAACAAATGGGTCTAATACTAATTCGCCCTTGTGCGTAAACAGTTCTATGACCTTCTTAGCCAATGAAATCGGAAATGTTGCGGGGTGAACCTTTTTATCGCGGATGTCACGACCTTCGTAACTGAACTGCCAGACGCCTAGCTGGCTCTTTAGCCACTCCTTTGGCGTCATGCAATTGATATGACTAGGCTCACAGCTACAAGTCCTTTTGTAAGCAATACTCAATTTTGTCCTAGTGGTAAGACTACTAGTCATAGCCCTTCCTTACTCATCTACCGCGGCAGTGCTTGTATTTCTTGCCGCGTTCCCTCTCACTCCCAGACTTCGTCTTCGGCAAGGTCTTCCTCCAGCCCTAATCCGTCAGCCTCGTCCTCCATATAATTGAAGGGACCTTCTTGGCTGAGGGATTCCTTTCGCCATAGGAAGGGGCGAGAAAAGAGCCTCCTTATCTCGGCGCCGCATTCGGGGCATCTTTTCAGCGGTTCATCATTTATTCCCTGCCTCACATCAAACCTTCCTTTACACAGCCTGCAATGAGCACCGTCTACTGCTTTATATTCATAAATTGGCATTTTGCCCTCACCTCCATCCTCTCCTTTCGAGGGAGAGGGAATTTAGAAGCATTATTTTCGATAAATTTCCTTGCGGTGGCCAACACGCAGCACTATTATTTAATCGCCTTCAATGTCAAATATGACTCTGTAATCTCCTATTCTAAACCTATAACTTCCTAAAGAAGGATCGACCATCTTCCTAGCATGATTCAAAGGGTCTTCACCATATCTTTTTAGGGCATCTCCTATTTTTTCTTTAATCTCTGGCTCCAATTTAGAAATATCCCTCATTGCTCTTTGTGAAGACAATTTTGTAGTTCATTGGAGTGGAATTTATACCCTGAACAGTTTTTCATAGGGAATAGTCTTTCCTTCTCTGTAGTCCCTCCGCGCCTCGTCAATGCTTTCCAGATACTCAGGGCTTGTAGCGGCTAAGAGATTTTCAATAAAGAATTCTCTATCCTCGTCGCTTAGCTGTTGTAACGCAGTGGCTAAGTCCGCAACTGAAAAGCCGATTTTGACCTCAACTTCCGATGATTTCTTCATGTATCACCTCCCTTTTATAGCAAGCGATCGCTTCGCTCGCAATCACAAGTATACAAAGCTTTCTACTTCCCGCAGCAATGCTTGTATTTCTTGCCTGAGCCGCACGGGCAGGGGTCATTCCGGCCAACTTTCTTGCCCACCGGAACCGCCTCCTTCTTTTTTGGAGTTTCTTTGGCAATACCGACGCGGTAAATGCTATGGGCAACGTCATGCTGAATGCCAGCTAAGAGGGCTTCAAAAGAGGCATGACCTTCCCTCTTATACACTATCAGTGGCTGTTCCTGACCTACAGCCCGCAGACCTATCCCTTGACGCAGGTGCTCCATATCAGTAAGGTGATCCATCCATAGCCGGTCAATAACTCGCAACATTACCAGCCTCTCCGCTATTCGCATATTATCAGGGCCTAGCTCCTGCTCTCGCTGGTTATAAAGCTCAATGGCATAATCAGTCAACTTTTCTGTGATTTGCTGGGCGCTGAGTTCGGAAAGCCCATCGCTTCTGAACTGCGGTGGCAAGGGAAAGATGGTGGCTACATCCTCAAGTAAGCCGGATAAATTAGATTGCTCTTCTTCCAGCTCGTAGCTAGCGCTGCTGAGACGCCTGGCTACCAGGTTTTGGATTTCATCCTGGACCATAGACATTATATTTGCCTTAAGGTCGGCGCCACTGAGGATTTTTCTCCTTTCGGCGTAAATCACCTCGCGGTGCTTGTTGATGACATCGTCATATTCCACAAGGTGTTTACGAATATTGAAATGATAGCCTTCGGTCTGGACCTGGGAATTGGTCGTAGCCTTAGTGGCGAAGGGATGCTCAATGGGGCTATTTTCATCCATACCCGCCCACTGCATAACCCCCTTAACACGTTCACCGCCAAAGCGGCGCATGATCTCATCTTCCAGGGAAGCATAAAAACGAGAACTACCCGGGTCTCCTTGCCTTCCTGCTCTTCCCCGGAGCTGATTGTCAATGCGTCTGGCTTCGTGGTGCTCGGTACCTACAATGTGAAGTCCGGCAAGCTCAACCACCTTATTATGCTCTTCCTGCCATTCTGCTTCACCACGCCCTTCAGGATTGCCACCAAGTATGATATCCACCCCACGCCCGGCCATGTTTGTGGCCACAGTTACCGCCTCGAGACGCCCGGCTTGAGCGATTATATCTGCCTCCTTTTCATGATGCTTGGCATTTAATACTTGATGGGGTATGCCATTTCTCCTCAGGAGGTCAGATAAATACTCTGATTTCTCAATAGAGGTTGTGCCGATAAGAACAGGTCTTTTCTGGTCATGTAATTGCTTGATTTCACTGGCTACGGCGGCAAACTTGGTTTTCTCGTCTTTGTAAATCTGGTCAGGGTATTCGGTGCGAATCAAGGGCTTGTTTGTGGGTATGATTACCACTTCTAGCTTATAAATCTTGTGAAATTCCTCGGCTTCCGTGGCCGCGGTACCGGTCATGCCCGCCAGTTTGTTATATATGCGGAAATAGTTCTGGAAGGTGATGGTAGCTAAGGTAATTGATTCTCGCTGAATCTTTACCTTCTCCCTGGCCTCGATGGCTTGATGCAATCCCTCAGAATACCTCCTGCCGAACATCAATCTGCCAGTGAATTCATCCACGATGATGACCTGTCCATCCTTGACCACATAGTCCTTGTCCTTCTTGAACAAGACACGAGCCTTAAGGGCACTCTCCAGATATTGAGTGAGGAAGTAATTAGAGGGGTCATAAAGGTCAGGTGCTTTGAGCAAGTCTTCCCGCTTCAGCATCTTCTCCATCTTGGTCATGCCAATCTCGGTAAGGTTGGTAGTACGCTTACGCTCGTCAATGGTATAGTCTGCGTCTTTGCTAAGGCGGGAAACTAACTGGGCGAAGGTGTAATACCTTTTGGTTGCTTCCTCGGCAGCACCGCTAATAATCAGTGGTGTACGGGCTTCGTCAATAAGGATGTTATCAACTTCATCGACAATGGCATAGTTCAAAGGACGCTGCACGCATTGAGACAAATCCCAGACCATATTATCTCTGAGGTAATCGAAACCAAACTCGTTATTGGTGCCATAAGTTATATCTGCCTCATAAGCCTGGCGGCGGGTGACAGGGCGGAGAAAATTCCACTTCTGGTCTTCCGACTCGTAGCTGGGGTCAAAGATATAGGAAGGGGCAGTTTGATCGATTGTTTGTTGGGCATTGATGCTGGCTACGCTTATACCCAGGGCGTGGTAAATAGGGCCCATCCAGTGGCAATCCCGCTTGGCAAGATAATCATTAACGGTAATCAGATGGCTGCCTTGTCCAGTGAGGGCATTGAGGTAGAGGGGCAAGGTAGCTACCAGGGTTTTCCCCTCACCAGTTTTCATCTCGGCTATCTTCCCCTGGTGAAGGACGATTCCCCCCATTAACTGGACATCAAAATGCCGCTGTCTTATGGTTCGCTTGGCTGCTTCCCTAACAGCAGCGTAAGCCTCCGGTAAAATCTCATCCAAGCTTTCACCATCGGCTAGCCGAGCCTTAAATTCATCGGTTTGCGCTCGAAGTTCATCGTCGGTGAGCTTTTCAAACTCAGGCTCCAATGAGTTTATGTGGTCAACCAAAGGCTGAAGACGCTTCAGTTCTTTCTCATTGGAATCAAGCAGATTGCTAAGCCACTTAAGCATCGATCGATGAAATCCTAAATCCTAATTTCTAAGCTCTAAACAAATTACCCTGAAAAGCAAAAATAAAAACGCAAAATGACAGAGCAAAAGTTAAAAAGTTTGCATTTTGAGTTGTCATTTTGATCTTTGACCTTTGATTTTTAACTTTCTACAGTGCTTAGAATTTGGTATTTCCTAACCTCTCTTTGTCTTTGGTGGAGTTGTCACTCAAACATCGCTCCCACTGATAAGCCGGTGTGAATGCGGTGGGCAGTTTTCTATCCAAAAACTTCGGTGAACTCCCCACCTTTGGATTTTGTCATTGCCCTGGTTGTCTCAGCTATGAACTCGCTGGCATCCAGTATTTCCAAGAGCACCGGCTTTCCCTGTTTAGAGAAATGCACGATTATGGGACCGATCTCCTCAGCATGGTCTATCTTTTCTGATGAAACATCAAAGGTTACTATATCTTCCTCTTTATCATATCTGATCTTCATACCTTTCCCTCCTTGCCGGGTAAAACGTTATAACCTTAATCTCATCCTCCTGCTGTTCATATATTACTCTTATCAAATGTGTTTGGCTAACGGGTTTATGAGCAATTAAACGGCCTCTTCTACCTAATGTAACCTTTTCCGGCTCTTTGATTATGTACTCTATTTGTTCCTTACTTATAATGAAACCGTGCTGCTTCAAAACTCGGAATTTAAAATCCGCATGCTTAGTGTAAAGAATTCTCACCCTTTTCCCTACTCAAACATCGCCCCCACTGATAAGCCGGTGTGGATGCGGTGGATAGCTTCGCCAACAAGCGAGGCTATGGGCAAGACGGTGATCTTGTCCAGTTTCTTATCGCCATTGACAGGTATGGTATCGGCAACGACTACCTCTTTCACCGGGCTGGCGGCTATCCTCTGGATAGCGGGACCAGAGAAAACGGGGTGAGTGCAGCAGGCATAAACTTTCGTAACGCCACTTTTCAAAAGAGCATCCACCACCCCGACCAGAGAACCAGCGGTATCAATCTCATCGTCAACCGTCAGGGCACGCATTCCCTCAACCTCGCCAATTATGTTGAGGGTTTCAGTGGCATCGTCATTTCCCAAGCGCCTCTTTTCAATGATAACCAGGGGGGCTCCGAGTTTAGCAGCCATATCACGGGCTACCTTGGTAATACCAATATCAGTAGCAACCATTACCAGGTTGTCCAGAGCTTTTTCCTTGAAATACTGAGCCAAGATGGGTCGAGTGGTGAGCTCATCCACAGGTATGGTGAAGAATCCTTGAATTTGAGGGGCGTGGAGGTCTACGGTGAGCAATCTATTAGCTCCAGCGGTAGTAATCAGGTCGGCAATCAAGCGAGCAGTGATAGGAACCCTGGGTTGGTCTTTTTTATCAGTGCGGCTATAGCCATAATAGGGAACGACAGCGGTAATTCGCCCCGCTGAAGCTCGCCTGAAGGCATCGAGCATGATAAGCAACTCAACCAGGCTTTTGTTAACTGGAGAGCAAATGGGCTGAATGATAAAAACGTCCCGTTCCCGGACATTCTCCAGGATACGCACAAAAATGTTCTCATTGCTAAACTCAAAGACCTCAGCCTCCCCCAGGGGTATGCCTAAGTAATCACACACAGACCCTGCTAAGGCTGGGTGAGCAGTGCCGCTGAACACTTTTAATTCGTCCATCATTACCTCTTAGCTATCTGAATACTAACTTGATTATAGCATGAAATCATCGCCGTTTCTTGGGAAGGGTTAGTAAAAACAAGTAAAGAAATTAATCAAGAGAAGAGATGTAGAGCGTTTACTAATGTCATTCTGAGGAGTCCAAATGAATTTGGACGACGAAGAATCTCTCAGATCCTTCGCGGAGTTTACCCTGAGTGGGGTTAGATTCTTCGCTTCGCTCAGAATGACAAGAGGCGAAGGGCTCAGGATGACAAACCAATGTTATTAAACGATCTCGGGTGGCTTATGCCAGCCCAGGAATGGGGAACCGTTGGCACATCTCTCGTACTTCCTGGCGGGCTTGTTCTTGTGCACGCTTATCCCCCGAAGTAGAAAGCACTTTGACAATGAGAGCAGCAATGCGCTTCATCTCCTCTATGCCAAAACCTCTCGTGGTCACTGCCGGGGTGCCCAGCCTGATACCGCTTGTAATCATTGGTGGCTTGGGGTCAAAAGGGATGGTATTTCTATTTACCGAGATGCCCGCTGCTCCTAAGGCTTCCTCAGCATCCTTGCCGCTTATCCCCTGAGGGGAAAGGTCAACGGGGACAATGTGGTTATCTGTGCCCCCGGAAACAATACGCATCCCATATCTCTGGAGTTCGGAAGCCAAAACGCGAGCATTCTCCAGCACTGACTTCTGGTAATCAACAAACTCGGGTTGCATAGCTTCAAAGAAGCACACGGCTTTGGCGGCGATGATATGCATGAAAGGACCACCCTGCATCCCGGGGAAAACTGCAGCATCAATAGCTGAAGTCAGCTCTTTATCACATAAAATAAAGCCACCCCTGGGTCCCCGCAAGGTCTTTTGCGTGGTGGCAGTAGTAACTTGAGCACAAGATACAGGAGAGGGATGAAGTCCAGCAGCTATTATCCCCGCTATGTGAGCCATGTCAACCAATAACTTGGCACCCACCTTATCAGCTATATAGCGAAGCCTCTCAAAATCAATAATACGAGAGTAACTACTCGCCCCAGCTATTATCAACTTAGGTTTATGCTCCAGAGCTAACTTTTCAATTTCATCGTAGCTAAGCATCTCGGTTTTAGGATCGACTCCGTAAGGGACAAAGTTATACCATTTCCCGGAGAAATTGACCTCAGAGCCATGGGTGAGATGCCCGCCATGGCTGAGACTCATCCCCATAACAGTATCTCCGTGTTCCAGTAGAACTGAATAAGCTGCCATGTTGGCTTGACTGCCACTATGAGCTTGGACATTGGCATGCTCGGCTTTAAAGAGCTTTTTAGCCCTTTCGATAGCCAAAATTTCAATTTCGTCTATGTGGACACAACCGCCGTAATAGCGGTGCCCGGGGTATCCTTCAGCATATTTGTCAGTTAGCACCGAGCTTTGGGCCTCAAGCACTGCTCGGCTGGCATGGTTTTCAGAGGCAATAAGATTTATGGTGCTTGCTTGCCTCTCTGCCTCCAGGCTTAGGATTTGAGCTGCTTTGCTATCACGTTGTGCCAAGGAAAATGCCTTCGCGGTTTTCACGCTTGTGTTATAATAGTACTTAATATTTCATTCTCGGTCAATAAGAAAAACCCATCAAAGTGGGTTCCCGCAGCACCATTGACAGAACGTATTTACAGTGATAGATTAATCTATTTAGCAATTAAAAGGGGAGAGTGCTAAATGGCTGTAGGAGAAAGAAGAGAAACCGTTCTCAGGGTGATAATTGAAGATTATATCACTGGAGCAGTACCAGTAGCTTCGAGTGCTATTGTGGAAAAGTACGGCTTGAAGGTAAGCCCGGCTACCATCCGCAATGATACAGCATACTTAGAACGAGAAGGATATGTTATCCACCCTCACCGTTCGGCCGGAAGCGTACCTACTGATAAGGCTTACCGCTACTATGTGGAATTGATAGGGGAGGAGATTGAACTTCCCCGTGTTGAGCACTATCTAATTCATCAGATATCTCAGGAAGCAAAAGAAGAGCTAGAGCAATGGCTAAGGACGGTGGCAGCGCTTTTGGCGCGCCTTGTTCACAACCTGGTAGTAATAACCACTCCCAAAGCGGTGCGCTGTCGCTTTAAGCATCTCGATTTGGTAGCCTTGCAGGATTTCATGGCTTTGATGATCGTGGTTTTGTATGAAGCAAAAGTTAGACGGCAGGTCTTATCTTTTAGTAGAAAGGTTAGCCAGGATGAGCTAACAAAGCTAGCTAACAAGCTTACTTCTATTTACGCCGGTATGACCAGCAGCGAGATCTCGGCTAAAAGAGAGGGACTTTCTTCTGAAGAAAGGCAGATAGCTGAATGTTTAACGGAAATGGTAGCTGCCGAAGATAGGCTAGAATATGGTGAGCCTTATCTTGAAGGACTATGTTTGCTGCTGAGTCAACCAGAGTTTACCAACAGCCCTAGAATGCTTAAGATTTTAGAAGTGCTGGAAGGAGAGGATTGGCTTAGAAATATGTTTTGCCAGGAATTTAGCAAGGGAGGGGTAAAGGTAGTCATTGGTGAAGAAAACCCAGAGCCAGCATTACAGGACTTGAGCTTAATAACTAGCCAGTATGGAGTACCTGATAAGGCCAGTGGTATTGTGGGAGTGATTGGCCCCAAACGAATGGACTACGCCAAGGCTATTTCTTCGCTTAACTGCCTCTCAGCATTGCTAAGCAACTCAGTGGCTGAATACATCTAAAGGAGGTCTAACGTTGGCTGAGGGTGACGAAGTAGTTGAAGCAGGAATTGAGCAAGCTGAGGATATAGAAACGTTACAGCAAGCTCTAGCTGAGGAGAAGGAAAAGGCAGAAAAATATTTGGCCAATTGGCAAAGAAGCCAGGCGGATTTTGATAATTATAAGAAACGTAGTGAGCAGGGAATAGGGGAGGTTATCGAGTTTGCTATTAGCGCGCTTATTTCTAACCTGCTGCCTATCATGGATGACTTGGAGAGAGCCTTCGCTTCAGTTCCTGCCGAGCTCGACGAATCAAATTGGACTGAAGGTATCAAGCTCATTTATAATAAATTTAAGGCAACTCTGGAGGCACAAGGGCTAACCGAGATTAAAGCTAAAGGAGAACCCTTTGATCCTCGCTTGCACGAAGCTGTAATGCAGCAGGAAGGCGAGGAAGGAATGGTTATTGAGGAAACACAAAAGGGCTATAAATTTAAAGGAAAGGTAATTCGTCCTAGCCTGGTGATAGTTGGTAAGGGAGAAGAAAAAGGAAGAACAGAGCAAGCAACTCAGAAGGAGAAGTAGAAATGGGAAGAGCGATAGGAATTGATTTAGGTACTACATTAAGTGCAGCAGCGGTGATGGAAGGAGGTGACCCTAAGATCATACCCAGTGCTGAAGGCGGCAATCTCGTTCCTTCAATGGTAGCGATAGGTAAAGGTGGGGAAAGATTGGTAGGAGAGTTAGCCAAGCGCCAGTCAATAGTCAATCCCGAGAATACTATATTCAGCATAAAGCGCCTTATCGGGCGTAAATTTAAGGACCCCACTGTTCAGGACGATATGAAGCGCCTACCATATAAGATTACCGGGGCTTCCAATGGCGATTGCCGAGTGGTAATGGGGAACAAGGAGTATAGTCCCCAGGAAATATCAGCCATGATATTGCAAAAGTTGAAGGCTGATGCTGAGGCTTACCTTGGGGAGAAGGTCGACGACGCTGTAATCACCGTGCCAGCCTATTTCAACGATAGCCAGCGAAATGCCACTAAAGATGCCGGCACCATAGCCGGGCTTAATGTTTTGCGTATTATTAACGAGCCTACAGCATCATCACTGGCTTATGGTTTGGATAAGAAAAAAGAGGAAACTATTGCCGTCTATGACCTTGGTGGTGGAACTTTCGATATTTCCATCCTGGACATAGGAGAGGGTACTTTCCAGGTTAAGTCAACCAATGGTGATACCCACCTCGGTGGCGATGACATCGACCAGAGGATTATGGACTGGGTATGTGCTGAATTTAAGAAGGAGCAAGGCATCGATTTGAAGCAGGACAAGATGGCATTACAGAGGTTGAAAGACGCTGCTGAAAAGGCGAAGAAGGAACTATCTACAGTGGCTCAAACAGAGATAAACCTTCCCTTTATTACTGCCGATGCCAGCGGTCCCAAGCACCTTAGCATGACCCTAACTCGGGCTAAGTTGGAGCAGTTATCAGATGACCTAATAGAGAGGAGCCTTGGGCCTTGCCGCCAGGCCCTAAGCGATGCCGGGCTCACGGCAAGCCAAATCAATAATGTGATTCTTGTCGGTGGTCAGACAAGGATGCCCAAAGTTCAGGATACCCTAAAGCAATTCTTTGGTCGGGAGCCTGTCAAGGGAATCAATCCCGATGAGGCAGTAGCTTTAGGTGCTGCCATTCAGGCTGGGGTGCTTACGGGTGAAGTCGGAGAAGTTCTTCTTCTCGATGTCACCCCACTCACTCTGGGGATAGAAACGCTAGGAGGGGTAGCGACACCGCTTATTTCTCGCAACACCACAATACCCACTAAAAAGAGCCAGATTTTCAGCACTGCTAGTGACAATCAACCAGGCGTTGAAATAAACGTTCTTCAAGGGGAACGTCCTATGGCTACTGATAACCGAATGTTGGGGCGCTTTATGCTCGATGGCATTCTGCCGGCGCCACGAGGTATGCCCCAGATTGAGGTGACTTTCGATATAGATGCCAATGGCATCCTTAATGTTAGCGCTCTTGATAAGGGCACGGGGAAAGAACAAAAAATTACTATTACCGCCTCTAGCGGATTGAGCAAAGAGGAAGTGTCGAAGATGAGCCGAGAGGCTGAGCAACATGCTGCTGAGGATGCTAAACGTAAAGAGGAAGTAGAGGTGCGCAATTCTGCTGACAGCTTGGCTTACACCGCAGAAAAAACTCTCCGTGACTACGGAGATAAGATACCCGCCGATGTAAAACAGGAAATAGATGCTAAGATAGCCAGTGTAAAGTCAGCTCTTCAAGGACAGGATATTAATTCTATTCGTAATGCTACGCAAGAGCTGTCGCAGGCTATGCAGAAGGTTGGAGCATCGGTTTACCAGCAACCAGGGCAGCCCCCACCTAGTGGAGAGAAACCTGGTGGAGAGGAACCCGGTGGAGAGGAACCTGGGGGGGGAGAAGAAGGCACGGTGGAAGGGGAGTTCCGCGAGGTCTAAGCAATCCCGACGAAGTCGGGATTAGCACCTAGTTCCTGGAAATTGGAGACGCGAGATCACATTTCTCTCAAGGAGCATAATGGTAACGTTTGAACTGGAACAATTTGCCATAACCGCCAACAGAATCTGGCAAAAGGCGCGAGAAGAAAATCGGTTGACTCATAACCCCTCTGATGAGGAACTGAGAGGGCTTGTGGAAAAACAGCCGGGGGTTAGGAAAACGATTTATGGAAACTTTGTCGCCCAAAGTGAGCCTACTTCCAGGTCAGCAATGTTCACCAAAAACAGTGTTGACCATCCCTTTGGCGAGGATGAACTGAAGCTATTAGCTCAGTGTGAGAAGGCTTTGGGCAAGGAAAGATTGATTTCCATAGACAGAATTGTGGGCAATGAAAATAGTAACACCACGGTCAGGTTAATTGTTCCTGAGCGGTTTGCCCATGTTGCCTACGGAGGCAAGAACCTTTTTATACCCCCAAAGGGGGAAGTCAAAAAGCCAATCTACCACATCTTATTCTTCGCTGACGAGGCTTTTGAAACTAACCAGTCAAAGCCGCTCCCCGAGAGAGATATCACTATCAGATTGGCTATGCTGGATGACGGAAGGTTTGTCAAGATAATCAGGAATGGTAACTACATAGGTGAATATAAGAAGGGGGTTTTCGCCGCTGAGGATTGGGTAACTAAGACGAAAAGGGGGGGCATCTTCTTACATACTGGCTGTAGAGAGGATTACCTTCAGTCAGCACACGGGGACTATCGGATGGCGAGGACGTTACTTGTGGCATTAAGTGCCAACGGGAAAACAACTACAACCTGTAGAATCCTGGCCAGAAAAGGGAAGGAGAAATCCTGGCTTATTCAGGATGATGGGGGGACTCTCATGCCCGATGGTTCCTTTCATGGCTTTGAAGCCGGGGGAATATTTGTAAAAACAGAAGGCGTGAACCCCGGGGAGCAAATCGAAATATTTTACGGACTGTTGAAACCGGAAACTGTCTGCGAGAATGTTTACGTAACCGAAGATGGAGATTTTGACCTTTTCAATTTCGAAAGAACATCCAATGGCAGAGCAGTGGTATTAAGAAAAGATTTTATGCATGCCAGTCCCTATATCGATGTGGATAGCATTGACAAGCTGATTCTTATCACCAGGGGGCCACTGATTCCGGCAATATCAAAGCTGACCCGGGAGCAAGCAGCAGCCTTGATGGTTCTGGGACAGGCAATGGGATCCTCGGCTGGTGACCCAACCCAGGCAGGGAAAATTAGAAGCGAGTTTTTCTACGACCCCTTTGTTGCCGGAGACCTAGCCGAGCATGCTAATATATTTTATGAGATAATAAAAGGTATTCCCCACCTAAATTACTATTTGATAAATACTGGAGGAATAGGAGAAGGGGAATATTACAAAGATGTAAGATTGGAATTTACCATGGCAATACTCGATTCTTTGCTAAGAGGAGGTTTAGAGGATTGGGTAGATTCCCCCACGGGCTTTAAGGTGCCTAGGGCGATAAGATATGTAGATGATATTTACTTGCATCCTGAGAAACTTTACTCCAGAACTGAATTTGAGGAAAAGAAAAGGGAACTTAGCAAAATTAGATACGAATCCGTGAAAGAACTCGGAGACTCCTTACATCCTGATATAAGGGAAGTTTTTAGCAAGCCCAACGTCGTATAGTAGAACTGCAAGTCTCACACAGTTCGTGTGGAATTTTGGTGTAGGATAGCTGTAAATCATAGGGAGAACAAGAAGTGATAGAGTCCGCTGAACTTTATGAAGGATTAAAGAAGGAGAAAGCAGAGCTGTTAGAAAAGCTAGAACAGTTGAGAGTTCTCGGTCAACCATCAGCAGAGAGAAAGGAAGGCAGTCCATTCGGCAAAAGGGAAGAGGAAGCCGATGAAGCCTCCGAACTAGAGAAAAGACTGGCCTTGGAAGAAAGGCTGGGAGAGTCGCTTAATGATGTTGAGCATGCCTTACAAAAATATGAAGCCGGCACTTATGGATTGTGCGATTCCTGTGGGCAAGCTATAGAGCAAGCTCGCCTTGAAGCCATACCTCAAGCAAGCTTATGTCTGAGTTGTAAGGCTCAGCAGGCAAAGGATACAAAAGGGGCAAGATAAAGGGCGCGCGACTGTGTTGTGACCCGACAAAATCGGCGACTTTGTTGTGGACAAAGATAATTCGAAACTGTCTTTGCGTGACAGCATTAAGAAAGCAACATTATGTCTCATCGTCATTGCTTTGGTAAGCGCTTCAGATCAATTGAGCAAGCTATGGATCAGAGCTCACTTAGCACCTGGGGAATCGCTCCCCATAACTGACCGCTTAAGTTTGATCTATATTGAAAATACGGGCGCTGCCTTTGGTTTACTTGCCAATCAAACCTTTCTTCTCATCGCTATTAGCATAGCTGGTTTGCTCTTTATCTTGCTGTTTCTTCGTTACTTATCCCCAGCTACTACCTTGAGCATGGTATCTATCGGTTTGATTCTGGGTGGTGCTGTAGGCAATCTCATAGACCGCCTCCGTTTTGGTTATGTCACTGACTTCATTTACATCCGTTTGTGGAGCGACTTCTATTGGCCTGCCTTCAACATCGCTGACGCAGCTATAACGGTGGGTGTCTTTGTTCTCATTTATTCCTTTTATAAGTCGGGGGTATTTAGAAAAGCATATGAACGCAACCACAGACCCCAAAATTAAGACATTGCAATTCAACTCACCTGTTTCTGACATCCGCCTTGATAAGTATTTAACCCAGGTTCTTCCACAATTCTCGCGCGCTTATTTACAGAAATTAATTGTGCAAGGTTATATTCTGGTCAACGGGCAAAGGACAAAGGCGAACCAGAGATTAAACAAGGTCGATAGGATAACGGTCGAGCTTCCTCCCTTACCTGTCCATCCTTTAGCTGAACCAATTCCTTTAACTATAATTTATGAAGATGAGGACATATTGGTCATAGATAAACCTGCTGGATTGACAGTTCACCCTGCCCCGGGGCATCCCAGCCATACTTTAGTCAATGCTGTCTTAGCTTATTGCCCCGGTCTGGCCATGAGCAACGAGTTAATGCGCCCAGGCATAGTTCACAGACTAGATAAAGATACATCGGGGCTTATAGTCATTGCCAAAAACGACTTTGCCCGGGAATATTTAGCCGCACAGTTCAAAAGCCGCACTGTGACCAAAGGATATCTTGTCCTTGTTAAAGGAAGGCTATCCCCGGAGCAGGGGATAATTGAAGCACCTATCGGGCGAGACCCCCATAGTAGACGAAGAATGGCGATAGTAGAAGCAGGAAAAGAGGCTACTACCCAATATCAAGTCCGAAAATACCTGGATATCTACACTTTAGTCGAAGTCACCCCCATAACGGGGCGTACACATCAAATCAGAATACACCTGTCAGCTATCGGCTGTCCGGTCGTCGGTGACCCCATTTATGGAATAAAATCGGCTCATCTTAACAGGCAATTTATTCATGCCTATCGCCTTGGCTTTCGGCTGCCATCAACTAAGCAATACCAGGAATTTACCTCGCCCTTACCTATGGACTTGGAGCGAGCTTTGGAGTACTTAGCCCGAAACACCTAAAAGGCCTGTCAAAAAATGATAAGAAATCCTGTCATTGCCATAGTTTCTTTATGCCGCTTCCCTGCCGTGTAGGTACAGGTCATAATTATTCTTTTAAAGCGCAGGTTCTTCGAATCACTACTCAGATGAACGAGCGCAGTTTCTTGCATGGAGAAGCCTTGTTTGGTATGATTGGGGAAATAAAATGGACAAAATAGAGTTAGAGGTTACTAACCGAGAGATTCTCGGTAAAAAAGTCAAGCATTTGCGCCGCCAGGGAATTACTCCGGTGCATCTTTTCGGGCACAGTATCAAGTCTCTAGCACTACAGTGCAACACTGGTGAACTTGAACGAGTGTTAGCTCAAGCTGGGCACACAGGGCTTATTAGCCTCAAGCTCGATGAGGAGAAAGAGCCAAGGACCGTTGTGGTTCGCGAATTTGATAGAGATTGGCGGAAGGGGAAATTGGTCCATGTAGACTTGTATCAGGTAAAAATGGGGGAAAAGATAAAGTTAGAGATTCCTGTTGTTTTAGCTGGAGAAGCGCCAGCCCTGAAGTTTAAAGACAATATGCTGGAGCATGAGCTTGACACTTTGACTATAGAGTGTTTTCCAGCGAAAATCCCCGCTAGCCTGGAAGTGGACATCAGTTCCCTCACCGAGCCAGGGCAAGCGATACGAGTCAAGGATGTCGCCCTAGATGAGGATATTACTGTTCTTAACGACCCAGAGTTGGTTGTGGTGAAAATTAGTGCGAAACTTGTGGAGAAGGTAGAAGAGGAGCTAGTAGAGGTGGCGGAGGAAGAGGCTGGAGCTCCCGAAGAGGCTCCACCAGGTAAGGAGACAGAAGAGGCATAATCGTCTAACTTACCTGGCAATTGCTTCTGTATCTATACGGATACACTGAGTTTGACACGCTGGCAAATCCCTGATATAATACCCGAAATTAAATGATAGCTCTCTCCGAGCTGTCTTGCCTAAAGAGAATCCATGGCAAGCAGCCGGTAGGCTAAAAAGCCTCGAGGGCACAGATAGAAATGTCTGTGCCTCCCGTGCTAGGAAAGGAGGGAATATGAGCTCGGTTTTTGGACAGCACCGTTTTTGTGACGGTGCTTTTTTATTCCCGCTTGTTGCTTCCTTTAAACCGCGTCGTAATTTCGCTAATTCGTTAAGCAGAAGTATTTTTGACTCTGGAGGTAAGTATTAAGAAAATAAGTATGAAGACGAAAGTTATCGCACTGGCTGTCATAGCAGTTGCCATAATCGTTAGTGTCATTGTAGCGACATCTGCTCCCGCAGGACTAAGGGTAGCAACCACTACCAGCCTTTACGACACCGAATTGTGGGATGCTCTGGAGCCCATATTTGAGCAAAGATATGGCGTCGACTTGCAGATAACAGCTAAAGGCACCGGTATGGCTTTGGAATTAGGTCAAAGGGGTGATGTGGATGTGGTTACCGTCCATGACCCCCTTCAAGAGGCAGAATTTATAGCCAGTGGCTACGCTCTTGAAGCAGAAGAATATGGTAATGGTACGGTGCGAGTCCCCTGGGCTTATAACTATTTCATCATCGTAGGCCCTGGGGCTGACCCCGCAGGCATTAGTGGCTTGAGTCCAGAAGAAGCCTTCCAAAAAATCCAGCAAGTGGGGGCGGCTGACCCAGAGACGGTTGAATTCGTCTCTCGAGGGGATAACTCGGGAACTCACGGCAAAGAAAAAGCCGTCTGGGCAGCAGCCGGCTATAATTATACAGCGGATATTCAAGGGACTGGAGCGACCGCTGGCTGGTATATCGAAGCTGGGTCAGACATGGGGGCAACACTGATTATGGCTAACGAGAAAATTGCTTACACCCTGACAGACAAGGGAACCTTCCTTGCTTACCAAGGCGACTTGAATTTGGTATCCTTGGTAGACACAGGGGATATTCTGCTCAATGTCTACTCGGTGATCATCTGCAAGAACGGCAGCAATCCTGAGATGGCTCATAATCTGGTAGATTTCCTCAGAGCACCTGAAATCCAGGCTTTAATCGCCGGATTTGGCGTGCCAGGATATGGAGGACCACTATTCTACCCCTATGATCCAGCGATTTGCCAGTAATAATCTTAAGAAAAGGAGGAATCAAGTGCCAGTTATAGCAGCGATAGTGAAGTGTAAAAAGTGTGGTGCTGAGGTAAGGTCAGACTGGAAATTCTGCCCTAACTGCGCTGACAAGATTACCTGCACCGACAAGTATGAAGCCTGTGCCAAGAAATAGCATATTAAAGCAGGTGGGTGCAATTGACTGAAATATGGGACGGCCTTACCAAGGCCATAGAGCTCATAATCTCCTTCGACCCCGAGGTAATGGAGATAGCTGGGAGGTCCTTGAGGATTTCGGGGACATCTTGTCTTCTGGCCTCTCTGATCAGCCTACCACTAGGTAGTCTAATACACTCCCACCAGTTCCGCGGTAAAAGGGTCTTAATAAATATCATCCAGACGTTATTCAGCGTGCCCACTGTTATTATTGGCCTGTTTGTTTTCGTTCTCTTTTCCCGGGCTGGGCCACTTGGTGAGCTTGGCATACTTTTTACTCCCACTGCCATGGTAATTGGGCAGATGATACTTGTCACTCCCCTACTGCTGGGTTTAACCATTTCCGCGTTGAGCGGTGTAAGTAGGGAGATTGTGGATACAGCCACATCGCTTGGTGCCAGCGGCTTTCAGACCGTCTTGCTTGTGCTGAGGGAGGCAAGGTATGCTGTGCTGGCTGCTGTAATAATGGGCTTTGGTAGAGCCATATCGGAAGTAGGATGTGCTTTGATGCTCGGTGGAAATATCAAGGGATCCACCAGGGTGTTGACTACAGCGACATATCTGGAGACAAGTAAGGGTGAGCTGGAACTAGCCATAGCGCTAGGCATAATTCTTTTATTCCTGGCACTCATCATTAACATTGTCTTGAATAGGATACAGCAAAGGTAAGGGATGTCTTTACTAGAAGTAACGGGACTAAACCACAGATATGGTGAGCGGGCGATACTTGAGAATATCAACCTTAGCGTTGATAGAAGCGAAGTGCTTGCTTTAATCGGGCCTACCGGAGCGGGCAAAACAACGCTTTTGCGTATTATAGGCCTGCTAGAAGTTCCTGGCTCGGGGGAAATCTATTTTGATGGCAAATGCATCCCTCGGTCGGGGAAACAAAGATTGGAGATACGTCGTCGGATGTCATTTATACACCAGAAGCCTCAGGTATTTAATTTGAGTGTCTATGACAACGTTGCCTGTGGCTTAGGATGGAGGGGAGAGGAAAAGAACAGAATTGCCGGGAAAGTTGACCATATTCTGGAAATGGTTGGGTTAAAAGGCTATAAGAATAGAAACGCCCGGACACTTTCTGGTGGGGAGGCGCAGAGAGTGGCTTTAGCCAGGTCCCTGGTGCTCGAACCTGAAGTGTTGTTATTGGACGAGCCGACAGCTAACCTTGACCCTGTTTCCACAGCAAAGATTGAGCAGTTAATTTCATATGTTGCCAGGCAACGTAACACTACCATGATAATGGCAACGCATGATATGTCTCAAGGGCAGCAACTTGCTGACAGGATAGGGGTGCTCCTTGATGGCAAACTTGTCCAAACAGGCAATGCCACCGACATATTCCGTTCACCCCGAAACGAGGAGGTGGCTCATTTTGTCGGTATGGAGAACATCATAGAAGGCGTAATAATTGCAAACAACGAAGGTATAGCCACGGTGAATATAGGTGGCAATGACATACAGGCAGTTTCTAACTACCCCGCGGGAAAGGAAGTATATGCTTGCATCAGGCCTGAAGATATCACTTTAGCTTTATCTAGCACCCAAAGTTCGGCAAGGAATTCTTTTCAGACCAAGGTTACCCACGTGACCTTTCTGGGACCGCTTAGCCGGGTGGAAATAAATTGTGGCTTCCGTCTGGTAGTTTTGGTCACCAAAATATCAGCAGAAGAATTGAATTTACAAGTGGGCAGGGAAGTCTATGCTACTTTCAAAGCTACTGGGGTGCATATTATGGAAAAGGAAATTAGCCAATGACTGGAATTCTTGATTCTTTCGGACGGAGCATAAATTACCTCCGGATTTCAGTTACCGACCGTTGCAACCTGCGCTGCCTCTATTGCATGCCACCCGAAGGTGTCCCGCAAATGCCCCATAGCGAGATTCTCTCCTACGAGGAGATTCGGACTGTTGTCCGAGCAGCGGCAGAGCTGGGCATCAACAGGATAAGGCTCACTGGTGGCGAGCCGCTGGTTAGAGCCGAGTTGCCCAAGCTCATTAAGATGCTCTCTCAAATGAGAGGGATTGAAGAGCTATCGTTGACGACGAATGGGACGGTTCTTAAGAAATATGCTCTGGAACTTAAGCAAGCAGGCTTGTCTAGAGTTAACGTTAGCCTGGACACGCTTAAACCCGATAAATTTCGATACATAACCCGTCTTGGAGAATTGAAAACCGTTCTTGAGGGCATCGAGGCAGCAAAGAAGGCTGGCTTCGAACCGGTCAAGATAAACACGGTGATCATGCGGGGCATAAACGATGATGAGATACTGGATTTTGCCAGGATGACCTATAAAGAAGGATGTCATGTCCGATTCATCGAGCTTATGCCCTTCAAGGGTGCAGCGGAGTTTGTACCTTCCATTGAATTGCGACAACATATTAGTCTGCTTGGCAAGCTTGAGCCCTGTGCGTCCATAACTGGCAACGGACCTGCTACATACTACCGCTTGGCCGGAGCCAAGGGCACTATAGGCTTCATCAGTCCCCTCACCGAGACCTCCTTTTGCTCCAGGTGTAACCGCATGCGACTTACTCCGGATGGCAAGCTACGCCCTTGCCTTCTGGGAGAAGATGAGATTGACTTAAAAACGCCGCTACGCAATAATGCCTCGATGGAGGAGCTAAAAAGCCTGATTCTAAAGGCAGTTGCTTCCAAGCCGGAGCATCATCATTTAGAGGGAGGCAATATCAGGCCGGTGAATCGAAAGATGTCACAGATTGGAGGTTAAAAATGGAGTTAGGGCCAATTCACATGATAGACGTTACCCAGAAAAAAGAAACAGAGCGCCAGGCAGTAGCCAAAGGCAAGGTGCAGATGAAGCCTGCTACCTTAGGACTTATCCGTAAAGGAGGACTAGAGAAAGGAGACGTCTTAGCCGTAGCAAAAACGGCTGGAATCATGGCCACAAAAGAAACTCACCGTCTCATACCTCTGTGTCACCCTCTCCAGCTCACCCACATTGCAGTTGAATTTCATCTGCCTGAAAACGGCAATTCTGTTGAGATTACGGCCAGCGCTAAGGGAGTTGGGAAAACAGGATTTGAAATGGAGGCGCTAGTAGCGGTATCTGTAAGTGCTTTGACCATTTATGATATGTGCAAGGCAGTAGACAGAAGTATGACCATTGGAGAGATTCGCTTGGTAAGGAAGAGTGGAGGTAAAAGCGGGCTTTATGTCGCCGGTGGATGAGATAGAAGGGCAACCTTAGACAATTCCAGCTATCTCGAGCAAGCTCTGAGTATCTTCGTGTAGGTTCGCCACATCCAGGAATCTTTTTTTCATGCGCAAGCTTGTTCTCTCATCCAAATTGACAATTCTAATCTGAGATTGCTTTGGCACCTGGCTCCGAGCGATGAGGCCTTGACTCAATATCATTAGCCTTCAGGGGGATGTTTTGCATTTAACTCTTGCAGCACCATCCTAACCACTTCGGGAATTGCCTGCTCCACTGCGGGTGTGCATTTCTCGCTAAAGGTAGTAATGTCTTTTGCCTCCACAGCGAATATAGTGATTTTTTGGGGCATCGCTAAGTTAAGCATCTTTCCTAATTCCAGAGCAGTGACCAGGTTTATTTGATGAGGTGAGGAAAGATGTTTGGCGAAGGAGAAATCTTGAGGCTCCATGCGATATATCTGGCCGGTATTCCCTTCTTTGGTTTGGATGGCATCAATGATAATGACCTTATCATAGCCTACAATAGAATCTAAAAGGCTAAGGCCAGCTTCACTTGTTTCAGCTACAGTTACCTGGGGGTCGTTGAGCTTTTCCCCTACCTCTTGCGCCACCCTAATCCCCACACCATCATCGGAGAGAATAGGATTCCCGAGCCCCAAAACCAGGGTTTTCATTTTGATTTGAGAAAACTTGCTATGAAATGCCCTGGCTCAGTTTTTTAAGCTCGTTGCCCTGGGCATCATAAATGGTCACTTCCAGGGGTAGCTGGCCGGGTAAAGCGTGTGTAGCACAAGACAAACAGGGGTCATAGGGTCGCCACGACATTTCAATACGGTTAAGCAATCCCTCGGTTATCTCTACTCCGGGCTTTATAAAGTCTTCGGCTGCTTTCTTAATTGACATGAATAAGGGAGCATGGTTATTGGTAGTACCCACAATCAGGTTACACTTCTTTATAACCCCTCTCTCGTCAGTAATGTAGTGATGGGTGAGAGTGCCTCTCGGTGCCTCCACGATGCCTACTCCTTCGTCAGGCGTCGCCGTTGGTATGTTGCGAATATCCGTGCTGGTTATTTCACGGTCTTGACTGAGCTCCAGCATTCTTTCTGCGGCGTAAAGAAGTTCAATCAGGCGTGCCCAGTGGGTTGCCAGAGTGTAGTTAGCTGGCTTGCCCCCGAGAGTGGAATACATCCTTTCATATTCTTCCTGGGCCAGGGGAGTTGCCATACCATCGCCAGCGTTTAGCCTTGATAGAGGTGTGGCTCGATAAACTCCACTATCTTTGCCGTCAACAAAACCTTTCCAGCCGACATTCTTAAGATAAGGGAACTTGAGGTATGTCCAGGGCTCCACTCGTTCAGCTATATGTTCCAAGTATTCCCGGGGAGCATACTTGCAGAATTCTTTGCCATCTGGGCCAACCACACGAACTTTACCATCATAAAAGTTTACTTTATTATTTTCATCAACTAAGCCCATATTATAGGACTTTTGGGTAAAGGTATCGCTCAGGATCATGTCCAGGTACCCTTTGTTCTTGAGAACAACGTCGTCGAAGACTTTAAGCGATAACTTGCCAAACTCCACCGACGATTTGGCTATTTCTTCAATTTGCGCCCTTTCCTCTTCATTTATGGCCTTGCTCACACCGCCGGGTAAGCCAAAACAGGGGTGTATTGGACGCCCACCGACTGTTTGAATAATCCAGTGATTTTGTTTACGGGTATTGATTACAGCACCACCTAGTTCCAATCCTACCTTGGCGATTACTCCAAGGATATTGCGCTCCACAGGTGGAGCATCTGGCCCCATAACAAAATCAGGGGCAGCAAGAATATAAAAGTGGGTGGTATGGTCAGTTACGTAGAAGGCGCTGTAGAGGAGCTCACGAAGCTTTTTGGCTGCGCTGGTCGGCTCAACGTGAAACAGGTCGTCCAGGGCTTTGGTTGATGCCATGTGGTGGGCTTCAGGGCAGACTCCGCAGATACGCTGGGTTATCTGAGGCATATCCTCGGCTGGTCGGCCCTCGGAAAATTTCTCGAAGCCTCTGAGCTCGGGAACTTGGAAGTAAGTATTAGCTACACTGCCATCTCCGTTGAGAAAAATGGTAATCTTGCCATGACCTTCAAGGCGGGTAATGGGGTCTATCACTATTTTTTTCATTTTATCCTTGCCCTCCTGAGTAGTGAATCTGGCAGACTGTAACGGTAGAAAGTGCCTGCCGGGTCGGGAATATCATCAATTATCCTTTGAATCTCCTCGGGGTCGTTAGAATCAATGATAGACGAGAGAGCACTCAAAAAGTGAGCTCCCTGGTCGATTACTCCTTCTACTGGCCCATAACAGCCGGTGCAGGGCATATTAGCTTGGGGGCAGAGAGCACCACAGCCGCCCCGAGTAGCCACACCATAGCACAACAACCCCTGCTCCAGCAGACATTTTTCCGGTTCAGGGATTATTTCGTAAGGCCTATAAAACTTCTTGACCTTCTTTTCTTCTCTAGTAAGAGGACACTCATCGCAAAGAGCCTTCACCGAGTGACTTATGACAGTCCCTTTCGGTGGTAACTTGCCTTCAATCAAAGCTTCAAGGGCAAGCCAGGTAGTCTTCTCTTCCGGGGGACAACCGGGGATGAAATAATCCACGTCCACGGTTTGGGCCAGAGTTTTAACCGTATCATAGAACTCAGGAAGCTCAAGCTCACCCTCGGGCACTTTAACTCTCGTCTGGGGGAAAATTTTCTCAGGATTATCAGTCGACGGCGTTTCGATGTAAACTCGGTCAAATGTCATTTGACGGTTATAGAAGTTAGACAGCCCTGGTATACAGCCTTCATAAGCACAGGAGCCATAAGCAATCATTATCTTGGATTTGGCTCTTAAGAGTTTGGCCATGTGCTCATTCTCTTCATTCCGAATAGCTCCGTTGAAAAGACAGACATCTACACTCTTATCCGCCATATTCTCTACATCGGCATACTTGAAATCCATTCCTACCGGCCAGAACACGATGTCGGCAATCTCAGCTAGCTTCAGTATCTTTTCATGTATAGCCAGAGTCGCAATCTCACATCCGCCACAACTAGCCGCCCAGTAAAGGGCTATCTTAAGTTTAGCCATCTTTTGCCTCCTCAGAATTTTATTTGAAAGGACCTAATGAACTTGGCCCAAGGTTTTTTATGGTTTGAGTAAAATTATTAGCTACCTCCGCAAATTTTGCTCCTTCAGACGCAGAAATCCACTCCAGCCGAACTCTTTCTTCCTCTATCCCAAACTGCTTCAACATCTTCTTAAGCAGCGGGATGCGGCGCAGTGTCTTGTAATTCCCTTCAATATAGTGGCAATCGCCGGGATGGCAACCAAGAATTAACACGCCATCGGCACCAACGCTAAGTGCCTTAAGGACAAAAAAAGGGCTTACTCTGCCGCTGCACATCACCCTGATTATCCTTATAGCAGGATGGTATTGGATTCTAGAAGTGCCAGCTAGGTCAGCACCGGCATAAGAGCACCAGTTACAGCAAAAAGCTACTATTTTTGGTTCAAAGTTGTCCATCTATCCCCCAAATTAAACAAAAAGGGTAGTTCCAATTCACCCTTACTTGCCAGCTCAATAACACGGATAACTAATACCATTATACTAATTTTTGCAAATGACTATAATAAATAATCTATATGATAAACTATTCGGCACTACCCCCTCAAATACTCATCTATGTCCCTTGCTGCGCGGCGGGCAGCGCCCATAGCGCTTATTACCGTAGCGGCGCCGGTAACTATATCCCCACCAGCCCAGACTCTGTCCTTCGTCGTCTTGCCGGTAGTCTCATCAGCCACCACCGTACCCCACTTGGTTGTCTTCAAATCAGAAGTAGTTTGAGCAATAAGGGGATTGGGACGGGTGCCCAAGGCAGCTACCACCATATCCACATTCAGGATAAACTCACTTCCCTCTTTGACAATGGGGCGCCGCCGACCGCTCTCATCAGGCTCACCCAGCCCCATCTCGTAACACTCTATACCGACTACCCAGCCCGACTCATTGCCGATATGCCTCTTTGGGTTGGTCAGCAGCTTGAACTGGATTCCCTCCTCCTTGGCATTCTCAACTTCCTCATGGCGGGCAGGCAGCTCTACCTCTGAGCGACGGTAGATAATGTAAACCTCGTCAGCGCCAAGTCGGAGAGCACACCGGGCTGAATCCATAGCCACATTACCACCGCCAATCACTGCCACTCTTCTGCCCACAAACACCGGCGTATCGTATTCAGGGAACTGGTATGCCTTCATCAGATTAACCCGGGTCAGGAACTCATTTGCTGAATAGATGCCATTTAAGTTCTCGCCGGGAATGTCCATAAACATGGGTGCTCCGGCGCCAGTACCCAGGAAAATAGCATGGTAGCCGCTCTCCAGTAATTCAGCCAGCGTCACCACCTTTCCCACCACCGAATCCAGCTCAATCTTCACCCCCAGGGAAGCGACGTAGGCAACCTCAGCCTGCACAATTTCTTTGGGTAGCCTGAACTCGGGGATGCCATACATCAGCACGCCGCCAGCCACATGCAATGCCTCAAAAAGAGTAACGCTATGGCCGAGCTTGGCTAAATCGGCAGCGGCAACCAGTCCGGCTGGTCCTGAGCCGACCACCGCCACCTGTTTAGCAGTTGGTCTTGGTGGCTCTGCACTGGGGTTCAGCGCCCCCATATTAGTCCGCTCCCAGTCAGCCACGTAACGCTCCAAGCGTCCGATGGCAATAGGCGCTTCTTTCTTAGCTAGCGAGCATGATTGTTCACATTGTGTCTCTTGCGGGCAGACCCGCCCGCAGATGCCGGGCAGGCTGTTCTTATCCTTGAGTATCCTGACCGCTTCGGGCATATTATCATCAAGGACAGCCTTGATAAAACCGGGGATATCTATCTCCACCGGGCAGCCATCAGTACAGGAATGCTTGGGACACTGGATACAACGGCTTGCCTCGGCTTTAGCCTGCTCGGCGCTGTAACCCAAGGCAACCTCGTTGAAGTTTTTACCCCGTGTCTTGGGGTCCTGTTTTGTCATTGGCTCTCTGTTGAGATTCAGCTTAGCCATGTATGTTGCTCAGGCCTCCATTCAAGAACGCTTGCCCATCTGAGCCTGCCACTGCTCAAAAGAGCGTTTTTCCTCATCAAGATAAATACGCTGCCGGGTCAAGACCAAGTCCCAGTCTACCTGATGCCCGTCAAAATCAGGCCCGTCCACGCAGGCAAACTTGGTTACGCCACCAACGGATACCCGGCAGCAGCCACACATTCCGGTGCCATCAACCATTATTGGGTTCAGGCTGACAATAGTCTTCACCCCGAAAGGCTGGGTGGTCTGGGCACAGAACTTCATCATGATGCTCGGGCCAATGGCAATGACTCGGTCAACCTTCTCCCCACTCTCAAGCAGCTCCTTCAGTGGCCCGGTTACTACCCCTTTGCGACCATACGTGCCATCGTCAGTAGTAACTATTAGCCGGTGGCTGACGCTGCGTAGCTTATCTTCCCAGAAGAGCAAGTCCTTGCTCCGTGCCCCCAAAATGGAGATAATCTTGTTTCCCTTCTCTTTCAGCGCCCTGGCAATAGGCGCTATTGGCGCAGCACCAACCCCTCCCGCCACACAGACTACAGTACCAAAGTTGTCAATATGCGCTGGTACACCAAGGGGACCAACAAAGTCAGCGATGAAGTCACCGGCTTTCAGAAACGCCAGCCTGAAGGTTGTCGCTCCCACTTCCATAAACACCACGGTAACACTGCCTTCCTTCCCATCCCAGTCAGCAAGCGTCAGAGGAATACGCTCACCCCTTTCATCAATCCTGATGACAACAAACTGCCCCGCCAGCGCTTTTCTGGCAATTGCCGGTGCCTCGATTTTGAACAGATGAATTTTCGTCGCTAAAGTCTCTCTAGAAATAATCCGAAACATTTGGTGAACTCCTCCCAAATTCATTTAGCTAAATAAAGCTTCTACCTGAGCTAGAATTTGCTCATCAGTGAAGTGGTGCATGGCGATAGCTCCTGAAGGGCAGGCAGCACCGCAGGTGCCACAACCCTTGCATACTGCTTCATTGATATGGGAGACTCTCTTATCATCTCTAGGCTGAAGCTCAATAGCCTGAAAGGAACACAAAAGCTCGCAAATCCCACAGCCTGAGCATTCATCCTCATTGACCGATGCATTTATCGCCTCAGCTAGCTTCAAAATTTTGTCGCCTATTGCTAGAGTGGCAATGTCACAACCGCCACAACTAGCCGCCCAGTAAAGAGCTACTCTAAGTTTAGCCATGTTTTTCCTCGTCAGAATTTTACGCAAAAGGACCTAAGGCTCTAACTTTTTCCGTCATATCATCTACTATTGAGACGAAACGGTCGCCTTCGGAAGCCGAAACCCAATCGAGGCGAACACGATCAGTCTCGATTCCTAGCTGAGGTAGCATCTTCTCCAACAATGCCATACGGCGTATTGTCTTATAATTCCCCTCTGCGTAGTGACAATCACCGGGATGGCAGCCTAAGACCAAAACACCGTCGGCCCCTAGTTGAAAGGCTTTGACAATAAAGGCTGGCTCTACTCGACCACTGCACATTACCCTGATAATTCGGACATTGGGAGCGCATTTCATCCTAGCTGTGCCCGCCAGGTCAGCACCCCGGTAAGAGCACCAATTGCACAAAAAGCCAACAATTTTTGGTTCGAAATTATTCATTATCACCTCCGTCAGATTTTATTGGCCCGTGGTGCCACATATTTCTTCAGCAGTTAACGATCCAGAAATTTCGCACGTTCCATACATGGACTCTTTCTTACTGCGCTCTTCAAACGCTCTCGGTCGACGTCTGTAAGTTCATTACCCTTAAGGGTGTTCCTAACAAGCTGAATCAGACGGTCGTAGGATTTTTCTATTCCTTCTTCATCAATTGAGTATAGCACCCATAAGCCATCACGCCTTACTTTTAAAATGCCAGTACTGAATAGAGTAGTCAAACCCCTGGAGGCCCGTGTTTGGGATATGTTCATTGCTTGCATTACTTCGCAAACAGAGCATTCCCGCTCCAGAAGTAAATTTATAATTCTAAGTCTAGTGCCATCTGAGAGAGCCTTAAATAACTTTAATGTATTCTGCACGTAAAAAACTATTAAACTATATGCGTATTAAAGCATATAATTTAGCCCAAAATAGTATGTCTTGTCAAGGCAGGTTCAGAGGGAATGGGATTTTTCCACCCCGAAATCAAGATTTTCGTTCGATTTTTACTAAATGCTGCGCCTTAGCCTTTTTGTCACGCTAAGTTTCAAGTGGGGATGATTATTTGTCACGGCATTCGCCTTGTGAAGTGTTAAATGGCGCAATTTACGCAGGCAAAGACATTTGGATGCGCTCTGTGCATAAAAGGATTTCCCCTATCAGAAGTTTACCCTCTAATCTTCCCGGGTCTGACCACCTGCCCAAAATTCCTGGGAGTACGGATTTCATCTAAGACGGACAGCCTGCCTAGCTTTTCCAGGCGTTTAATAATAAGATCCCAGGCGCAATCCTTTTCAGGATCAATCTCGCATTTGCCATGTTGTGAGCCTCCGCAGGGGCCGTTAAGCAAAGATTTGGCACATCTGGCGATGGGACAAATGCCACCAGTTATGGCCAATATGCAATCTCCGCAAGCGGCACATCTTTCCTCAAGAGTGCTGTCCTCTCTAATTTCTGATCCCATAAAGAGGGTGTTTTGAGAAGGGAAGGCGGGGTAATCAGGTAGAACTTGAGTTATAGTTTGCACTCCCAAACCACAAGCTAACGATAGAATAGCCTCTATGCCCTCTATTTGGGTCTGAAGCGTAGTCAGTGTCAGGTAAGAGTCGCATTGCTTGGGCAATGTAGTTACCCTCAGTTTGAAATTTTTGCTTCTTAACTTCCCGCCAAGCTCAAGCAGTTGAGCCAAAGTTCTGGCTTCTCTCAAGCCTCTTGGTGGCTGGGTACACCCATCACAGCCGGCAATTAAAATAGAATTATAAGGAGATAGAAAATCCAGAATTTCATCCAAAGGTTTCTGAGTTGTTATTATCAATGCCTGACCTCCTTTGCACAGGTATTTTCTATCCTTACCTTAAACTGTCGTAGCTCTTCGTAGAAAGATTCAGGATACCTTGGGGCTACAGAACAAAAATGAAGCCTTTCTTCAAAGCCAATTTGGCTTAAAACCTTCTTTAGCGCTGTGGTCGCCCTCCGAGCTTCCTTACTTCCTGTCTTCGATTTGCAGTCTTCTTCGGGACAGGCGGCTATCAAAATGCCGTCTATTCCTTGTCGGAAAGCCTCCACGATGTGTAGAGGGTCAACTCTCGCAGCACAGGGCATATCTATGACATGAACGTTGGAATCAAATTCTTCATCAAGTTTGGGGAAAACAGACCATTGGCAGCGCAGCACCAAAATATTTGGTTTTTTCTTCTCTTTGGGTAACTCGGATAGTAAGGCTGATATTCGATCTTCTTCCCAGTGCTCTAAATCCAAAGCAAAAGCGGGACATAGGGTTACACATAAACCACAGCCGCGGCATAATTTTAGATCGAAGGTAGCTGCTCCATGCTCCAGTTTAGCAGCATCGTAAGGGCAGTAGAATACGCAGTTGCCACAACTGATACATTTGTTCCTATCTGCTTTGACCTTCAGACTATGTCGCTTGAGCTTGATTAGCTCTTTAGCATAGCCAAGTTGCTCCAGAAAAACATTAAGCGCTGTGACTCTACGCCCCGTGATCGAGCTTCCCCTTTCAAATCGGCAGTAATCCTCATCGCAGGCGAGAATATAAATCCTCTTTATTCCCATGGGGGATATGGCTTTCAAAAGAAGCTCCGGTGGGATACGCCCGACACAGGGGACGGATAAGGGAATAAATTTCGAAATTCCGAACAGCTTCTCTACGTCTTCAAAGTCGGGGGCGCTTCCTTTACACATAATAACTAACGAATCAGACTTATGTTCCTCTTTTGCGTTCTCCAGGTATCTGGTCAGGGAATTTATATCATAGTAGATAATATCGATTGCTTTAGCGGGGCAGCTAGAGTAGCAAATTGCACACACCTGACACCTTTCTATCTCCAGAAGCAATTTACCTGTTTCAGGGTCTTTTTTTATTGCTTCGAAAGGACAAGCGGAGGAACACACAGCACAGCTACTGCACGATTCCTCGTCTATTGTAAGGGCAAATTTTGGCTGATTATCTGATAGTTCCAGTTAACACACCCTTTGTTACCAATTTAGAGAAAATCACAACTGACTACTTTCATTTCCAGGCTCCTCATTTCCAAAAAAATTTTAAATATCTGTACCACTTTAGCCAGAGCAAAATTCAAGGCAAGAAAATTAGCGCACCTGATTATTTGAGATTTTGTTGCTTATAAAAGCTTTTTTCTCAACTATTCAATTCCGGCAAATTCTTCTGGTGCAAATGTGGTAAGGGGGAGCCCTTCTTCGATATCTTTCCCTGGCAGATAATCAAAAGCTTTCTGAACTGCATCACCCATTTTCAGGGAAATGGCCCAGAGTGGTATATTGGCGGGACATACATCAGCGCATAAGCCACATCCTACACAAGATGCACTTACATGGAATAACCTTACCAGGTGGTAAAATATCGTGTCGGAAAGCATGTTCACATATCCCATCTTGTCTAGCTCTGTTTCATAGTAAATCGGCCCATGTTCGCTGGTCTCGGTTTCGAAAAAGCATACATGACAATAACAAGCAGGACAGACTTTGCTGCAGTTACGGCAACCTATGCATCTGCTAAAGGTCTTCGTTACTTCATCAATACCAAGGTTTTTTAATTCAACTTCATCGGAAAGTTTCTCTTTCTCAGCTTTCCTCTTACTCCGTATTCGCTCTATCATCGCTGAATCGAGTTCTTCTTCGGTGAACTTTCCTGGTATACCTTTGGCAAAACCTTCTCCTTTTTCAGTGTTCAGGAATATCACAGTCTCTTTATCGATGTCCTTATTCCCAAGCAAGGATACGGTCATATCAGCGGTGTACGGCACAAAATATTCATCAGCCTTGCAAGCAAGCCGTATATCGGGAGCAGCTTCACCTTGTTTAACCGCTTCCCAATATTGAGGTAGCTGTTCCTCAATATCCCCCGCTACAGCCATTTCCAGTGGATAGACCCCACCACACGTTGAACTTATCAGCAAGAAGTTTTCCAGGCTACCTTGCTCTCGCTTCACAAGTTCCACAAATGCCCTCAATTCGCAGGGTCTTAGAACTGCCGCAATAGGTTCAGTGGCGGCTTCTTTTAATGTAAGGAGGGAGAGATGTTTAGCCACATTCACTGGCATTGAAGGGAAAAGTGGCACGGTGGAATCGATGTTGTCAGGGTTGGTAACGAGCGAGTAATTCACTGCACCATCTTCGCCTATCTTTCTGAGCGTCAAAACGCCTTTTATCTTGCCGTTTTCTATGAGGGACTTGAGCAGCTCTTTCAGGCCTTCTTCTGCGCTTTTGTTTATCTTCAATACTTTAGGCATCCTGATCCTTCTGTTTGGTGGAGACTCCTGCATAAGACTGTTCAACCTCTCGGAACTCTTGCTCCTCAAAAGTCGTTAACGGAAGAGGCTCATCTACACTCCTACCAGGGACATAATCAAACGCTTCTTGGTTTCTGTCACCAACCAGGCTGAAGATTTGTGCTACCGGGATATCCATAGGGCAGGCATCCTCACACATGCCGCATGATACACACGAGAGGGACATATGTAGCATACGTCCAATATGGAAGAGCAGTGTATCAGTAGGAAATATCAGCCCACCTCTTGCTTCTGCTCTCGCAAGGTAATCTTCAAAAGTGAATTTCATTTTATTCGAATCGAAATGACACTGGCGGCAGTAGCATATCGGGCAAACCCTCATACAATTATGGCAATTTATGCAGTTACTAAAGGTTTCTATTAGCCTGTCTGTTCCTGCAATATCGGTTCTTAATGCGTCGTTAGCCTGGTTTCTTTCTTTTTTTCTCTCCTTCACTAACTTATTCACTTTGTCTTTCCAGCCGGATATATCTTCCTCCAGCGCAATACCAAGTTTGCTTACTATACCTTCACCCTTGGGACTATTAGGGATAAGAAGAATGCTGCCACTCTTTGTTCCCAGAGTTCCTATGTGTAAATCTTCGGCACCAGTGGTAGAAAATTTGTCACATACCCCACACACCAGCCGCATGGGATCACTGTTCCAATTTTGAGAGGCATCTTTGAATGTCTCATCTCCTTTTTCTGGGCTTTCAAAATACTTGGATAGTGGTAATACTCCAGGGCAGTCCATAGTGATAAGGATTATATTTTCGAGGTCTACTTGCCCAAGCTTAGCTAGCTCAATTGTCGCCCTCGCCTCGCAGGGCCGCATGATAGCGGCTATCCTTTTCTTCCCTTTTCCACGTCTCGTAAGGCTGGAAATAGCTCTAGCTCCTTGGACTGGCATAATTGGAGGTAACGGAGACGCTCTTTCAAGAAATGCCTCATTTTGAACCAAGAAGTAGGCAAACGAATCGCCTGTTGGCACTCTAGCGGGAATAAGGACAGCGTCAAAGCAACCCTTACTCAGTGCCTGCTTTATGAAATTGAGGATAGCTTTTTCCGTCCCCTCCTCTGACGCCAAGATTGCCCCTTTTTGAGTAACAACCATATTAACTCCTTATCAGTCCTGAAATACCTCTACCTCTGTAAAACCATTATTCTTTACAGTTTTCCTATGGCGAAGTGAGTGAAAATCAGTTGAAGGCATCAGCTTCACTGCATCACTCATTTTCCCCATACCAATTGCTATCATTAATTTCTATATATGCTAGTTCCTCATAAGTTCCGCATTGGTCTGACAAACCAGAAGTACGCCAGTGTCCAGCATCCGAATATGATAAAGGCTCCATTCAGTATGGAACTCAAGGCGAGCTGAGGTACTCCAGTAAGAATATGGGTTATGTTACAACCCCCACCGAGAGCCGCTCCAAAACCCATCAAACAGCCACCAAAAAAGGTCTGGATCAACACCTTTGGTGCTGGTGCCCGGAACTTAGCTTCACCAGCGATTTTGGCTCCTATAAAGGAACCGAGTATAGTGCAAAGCAGCATTACAGATAGCCAGCCGATGAGGTTTTGGCCCAAGAGTAGACTTTGAATGGTTGTCCAGTATCCACCGCAAATGGCCAGACCATAACTCCTGCCCGCAGCAGTTGAGGCGATAAAAGCAAGAATTCCTATAATGGCTATGACAATCGCTGTTGCCTGCCATCCCCATCCCTTCTTGAATATCTTAGTACCTACAGAAATACCTTCCGCTTCTTTGGGAGACC